>JBIKNS010000281.1:0-2902 GCA_044358545.1 Phycisphaerales bacterium
AGGCGAACCACTCAAGCTGTGCAGTGCCGATGTTGCAGCTGGTGGTGCCGACGGCATAGGCCATGATGGTCTGACCCGCCGAGACGACCGATCCGTACGCGGCGATGCTCGGGATCGCGCCGACGATCACGTCAGCTCCGATGCCGCCACCGCCGCCACCGCCGCCGCCACCACCACCACCAGAGCCCAAGTCTGTGACGGCAATCGTGCCGCTGCCGAAGTTGGCGGAGCCGAATCCGCCGACCACCACTCGATACGTCACGCCCTGGATCAGGGACGCGGTGATGGTCGACTGAAGAGAGCACGCATCATCGTTGCAGGTGAGCGGCTGTCCGGACGTCGGGCACCCCGAGTAGATCGCGAGTCTCGTATCCCAAGAGGCCCCGTCACAGGTTGAGAAGCTGTAGTTCGAGGTCACTGGCGCGACAAACGTGAACCAGTTGACCTTGTAGATCGCGTGGCTGCTGCATGCGCCGCCCGAAGGCACGGACAGATTCACCGCGCTCGCCGAGGTGTCGAAGCTGTTGCTGCCGATGGTGAGCGCAGGTGCGCTCGCGCAGTCTGTCGATCCTCCGGCCACGCCGCCGTCGCCTCCTCGCGCGCTGACGTGTCCGATGACGGCAGCGACGGAACCCAAGGCAATCAGGAGGCTTGAGGTGGACCACTTCATGACGGATCAGTTCTCCGTAGGGCTCTCTGCGAGGCGAGGCGTTGGCGAGATGCCGCACCCGCCGGTTGTCAGAGTAGCCCATGAACCACGCTGTGCGAGGTCCCGCCGGCTGATCCAACGCGGAAATCCGCTCCGTGCGTTGTATCGGCACCGGAGAAACCTGTGAACGCCAGTGCGGGAAGTGCCGCACGAGTCGCTACTGGCAAGGTCCCCACGCGCTGAGTAGCGCGGTGAGATCCAAGCCGTTGACCACGCCATTCCTGTCCAGATCTCCGAGACCGCTCGTTCCCCAGCTCGCGAGCAGCACGGAAAGGTCTGGGCCGCTCACCTGTCGGTCAAGCGCTCCAACCGGCGCAATGTCGGCCAGGCATGCCCCGGGATAGCTGTTGGGATCTGCAGGGTCGGTACCGGCCGCGAGCTCATCGCCGTCGAGTGCGTTGTCCCCATCGCGGTCAATGCCGAGTCGACGCGCCATTGCGGCGGGCACAAGCGTGTACGTCACCTCGCTGCCTGGTGCGGCGCTCGCAAGCAGCGCGGCCGGCGAGATGCTCTCGCCGATACGGTCGCTTGCGAACGTGCCGGCCTGCAGCATCCATCCGCGCGGCTGCCCGTCGCGCACGCCCTTGGCGATGAGCGTGACCTGCGCAGACTGGCTTGTGGCGATGTTGACAAGCTGCGTGATCCGCGACGTGTCGTCGGCCGCGCTGCCCCCGTGTCCTGCGGTGACCTGCTGGCCCACCCCCGCGTGCGTGTCCGTGCCAAAGCTCAGGCAGAAGGCCTCGACATCGCGCCTCGCCTGCGGCGGGAAGGGAGTCTGCGGATTTCCGAATCCGATGTTGAGCAGATCCTGCAGTGTGGCCTCGGCCCCCGCATGGTCGAATCCGAATCCGCGGTTCGCAGCCATGGACTGGCGATTCGCCCCGACCTTGCGGAACGTATCGCGCATTGGTGCATTCTTGCGGTTCTGCGTCTCCACCGGTCCCGGGATGTCGACCCGGTTGTTGGTGCCTGCAGGACCGGAGTGGCAGTCAATGCAGCGCAGGCCCGGGGGCGCGCCGAACAGCCGCTGCGTGTTGAAGATGCTCTGGCCGTTCACGGGGTTGCCGGTGCCGCCCGGACCGGTGACGACGCCACCGACGATCGGCAGCGATGTGCGCAGCGTGTTGTCGATGTTGCGGTTGGGGTTCGGCCCGAAGGTCAGCGAGGCGATGTACCGCTCGAGGCTCTGCATCTCGGCGGCCGTGATCTGGCTGTCTCTGCCCTGCAGGTTCGTGTAGGCCTCGTTGAAGTCGGCGAGGTTCTCCTTCTCGCCGCGCCAGTGGAGCGGCTCGTTCCCGATGATGCCAAACAGGGTCTGTGTGGTCATCGGCCCCTTCATCGGATGCCAGTTGATGCATCCCGCCGGGGCCTGGCACTGCTCGTCGAAGACGAGGATCCCGCCTTGAGGATTCCCCAGATCCCATGCGATCCGGTCGCTTCGCCCATCGACGTGGCATGATGCGCAGCTCGCCTGTCCGAGACCCGACGTGAGATGCGTATCGAAGAGGAACTTGCGGCCCGCACGCACATCAGCCGGTGTCGGATCGTGGAAGCGGATGCGCGCGATCTCGGAGCCTGAGGCGGTGCTCACCGCGGAGATGGAACCCCCGAACCGATTCAGTGCGTACGCGCGCGTCCCGTCTGCCGACAGCGTGATGCCGGCGGGGCCCTCGCCGACCGCGATCGTTGCGCGCCTCTCTCCTGACGCCGAGAAGCTCACCACGTTGTTCGACCCCATGCCCGCAGTCCAGATGGACCCATCAGGTGCGACGGCGACCCCGCGTGGGTCGCCCACGCTGCGAAGTCGGTTGACGACCGTCGTGGTCGGGGACGAGTAGTCAAGGTGGGGGTTGAGGTCGAGTGCGGTTGCGGTGGATGCACCCTGCGGGATGACAGCGGCCACGCACTTCACGAATACGCCATTGACGTTCTGCTCGAATCGCAAGTCATTGCGCGACGCCATGCCCACCACGATCGCCTCGCCACCCGCGCCAATGCCAATTCCTGACACGATCGTCATGAGCCCGTTGACGTACGAGACCGCATTCGTCTGGGTGTCGATCACGGCGATGTCGTTGTCGTGCATATCCCATGTGATGGATGCGGTCCAGTCACGGCTGTTGCCATCGACCCATCGCCCAAGGCCATTCTTGCGCACGATGTGCGGCACGGCAGGTCCTGGTGGCAGGCCAG
>JBIKNS010000282.1:0-2898 GCA_044358545.1 Phycisphaerales bacterium
ATCGATGCGGCGTCAGGCGTCGAGGCCCAGACACGGAAGCTCTTCGAGGTCTGCCGCCGCCGCGGGATCCCGATCTTCACATTCATGAACAAGTGCGATCGCCCGACGAGGCCGCCTCTGGACCTGCTCGACGAGCTGGAGAAGACGCTTGGCATCGGCGCGTTTCCCGTGAACTGGCCGATCGGCACCGGACCGTCGTTCCGCGGGGTGTACGACCGCATGGCCCAGCAGCTTCACCTGTTCGAGAAGACGCCGTACGGCGCGTATGTGGCGCCTACTGAAGTGGGGGGCCTTGACGATCCCAGGCTGCTGTCGAAGCTTGACCATTCGAGCCACGCGGACTCGATCGACGAAGTGCGCATGCTCGACGAGACAGGCGGCGCGGGGGGTGCCTTCAACGCGCAGGCTGTGCTCGAGGGCCGACTCACCCCCGTGTACTTCGGTAGCGCCATCAACAACTTTGGCGTGCAGCTGCTGTTGGATGGGTTCCTCCGGCATTCGAGCCCTCCAGTGCCGCGAACTGCCAAGAATGGCCCCGTGCAGCCGGGGGACCCTCGATTCAGCGGCTTCGTCTTCAAGATCCAGGCCAACATGGACCCGCGTCACCGTGATCGGATCGCGTTCGTGCGGGTGGTATCCGGCACCTTCACGCGCGACATGCAGGCCGTTCACGTGCAGAGCGGTCGCCGCGTAAGGCTCGGGAACGCGACGAAGCTGTTCGGCAACCAGCGCGAGACCGTGGACCACGCGGTGGCAGGCGATGTCGTCGGGCTGGTCGGCAACGACCTCTTCGGGATCGGTGACACGCTGAGCGAGGACCGAACCATCCAGTTTGACGAGATTCCGGAGTTCACGCCGGAGGTGTTTGCGTACCTCCACAACCCGCAGCCGGGCAACTCAAAGAAGTTCAACCTGGGCCTTGAGCAGCTGCTGCGCGAGGGCGTCGCCCGGCGCTTCGAGGTAGTTGGCGGGGCGCAAAAGGTGACGCTGCTGGCCGCCATCGGCACGCTGCAATTCGAGGTGCTGACGCACAGGCTGCTGAACGAGTACGGGGCGGAGTCGCGCATCGAGACTGCACCGTGGTCAGTCGCGCGGTGGTGGCGTTTCAGGGGTCAGCAGGCGCAGTCGGCGGACGCGATTGGCGATTCGGCGCTTCCCGAGATCCCCCAAGGCGCGAGGCTTGCGGTAGATGACCGCGGGCGCAGCGTCGTGCTGTTCAGCGACCAGTGGCTGCTCAAGTTCTTTGGTGACCGCAACCCGTCGGTGGAAGTGTCTCCGATACCGTTCGACAAGCCCGCGGCGATTGCGCTTGACGCCAACGCATGAGCAGGCGTAGCGCCTGCACGGGACTGATGTTGCCCTTCGGCTAGCGCCCTCCCACAGGGCCCCACCGTGCAAGCAATGCGGTCAGGTCCAGTCCACCGACGGTGCCGTCGCGGTCGAGGTCGCCGTAGGGGGGATTGAGGGCCCCCCACATCGCCAGAAGCGCCGTGAGGTCAAATCCATCCACCACGCCGTCGAGGTTCAGGTCACCATAGCGCAACTCGCAGGTGTCGAGGCGCGCGTTGGCATTGATGTCCTCTGCGCCTGCCTCGATCTCGCATTGATCATCGAGGCCGTTCGAATCGCAGTCCATGGGGGCACGGCGGTAGTCGATGCGCACCTGAAGCGCTGCATCCGGACATGAGATGCTTGTGGCATTGACGGCGGGCACGATCATCACGTCGACCGACCCATCCGCTGTCACTGCCGCGAGCACGCCGGCCGGGACGACGATCTGCTCGGAGTACTCGACGCTCATGCAGTGCACGGCATCGGAACCTGCGCCGAACACGGTGCCTACAACCTGTCCGTCCAGGCTGACCTGCAGGAAGCGGGTCGCGTCGCCAATCTCGCCGCGCGCGGTGACGGTGATGATCCCCTCCGACACCGACGGCTCGATCCCGCGCAAGGCCCACACGGGGTTCTGCTGGAACGCAAATGGCACGAGCTCGCCACTGAGGAGCAGTTGTCTGGTCAGGGGGCAGGCAAGCGCAATCGAGTGCCGATGGCCCGACGAGATTCTCGTCGAGCCTGCCGCCTGCGACGGCACGTTGCATTCGCCATTCGTGTTGTGGCCCCACGCGAACACGAGACCGTCATTGTCGAGCGCCAAGGTGTGGCGCCAGCCGGCCGCCACATCAATCACGCCGGTGAGGCCCGGTGGGACGATCGATTGACCCGAGTCATTCGATCCCCATGCGCGCACAAGCCCCTCGTTCGTGAGCGCGACAGTGTGGCGCTCGCCAGCAGCAACCTTTGTGACGCCGGTGAGACCTTGAGGCACTTGGCACTGGCCGTGCGACGAGAGTCCCCAGCACCGGACCGTGCCCCAGTCGAGCAGCGCCGCGACATGCGCATATCCGGCGGCAGCCCTACGGATTGGCGGAAGGGATGCAGGTACGTTGCACTGCCCGTATCCGTTCGCGCCCCAGCACCAGAGCCGACCGGCGACGTCCACCGCCAGCGAGAAGTTGCCGCCGGCGCCGATCGTGACCGACGGCGGCATCGCAGGCGGCGCCGTGCACTGGCCCTCCGAGTTACGACCGAATCCGCGCACCGAGCCGTTGTTTAGCAGCGCGAGCGTGTGGTAGTAGCCCGCCGCGATCTCGACCGCCGGACTCATGCCGAAAGGAACATTGCACTGACCATTGGCATTGAGCCCACGGCAGGCGAGCGACCCGTCGGCGCGCAACTCCACGGTGTGCGCATATCCGCCTTCGGCCTGGATCACGGCCGCCAAGGATGGCGGATCATCGCACTGGCCGTAGTTGTTGAGTCCCCAGGCGATGACGGTGACATCGGCTCGGGCTGGGAAGGCGGCGGCGAGCGCGAGGAGGCACGCGCGCACGCACAGCC
>JBIKNS010000073.1:0-9651 GCA_044358545.1 Phycisphaerales bacterium
CCCCGAAGGCGCGATGCCTCGAGCGCGATCCCCAGACGCTCCTTCAGCGCGGACTGCCCGACATAGTCGGCAAGCCTCTGCGGCCGCAGTGTCGAGACGACAGGCTCCTCCTCCTCGGAGGGCCGGGCCGTCGCGGTGACAATGCGCTCCTTCGCCATGCGTGCCGCGCAGGCCGGGCTAGAACTTCACCTGCGGCACGGCGCGCTCGCCATCGTTGACCTTGAAGAACTCGAAGGCCCGGAAGCCGAAGATGCCGCCGATGATGTTCGTGGGGAACTGCTGCAGCGTCGCGTTGAAGCCCTCGGCAGATCCGTTGTAGCCGCCGCGCGCCGCAGAGATGCGGTTCTCGATGTCGGTGAGCTGCCCCTGCAGCTGCATGAAATTCTCGTTCGCGCGAAGCTGCGGGTACGCCTCGGCCACCGCCATCAGCCGGCCGAGCGCGCCGGAGAGCGTGCCCTCGGCGGCGATCTTCTCGTCGACGCTGCGTGCCCCCATCGCAGCCGCGCGTGCCTGCGTCACCGCCTCGAAGGTCCCCTTCTCGTGCGTCGCATACCCCTTGACCGTCTCGACGAGGTTCGGGATGAGGTCATGGCGGCGCTTGAGCTGCACATCAATGCCGCTGAACGCGCTCTCGGTCGACACCTTGAGCCGCACGAGCGAGTTGTAGAGCCCGACCACCCACGCGCCCACGATGAGGACGAGCAGGATCAGACCGCCCAGGATCACCAGCGCCACAATGCCTACGCCCATGAGAGCAACCTCCGCGTCGTGTTATACCCGCTGGCGCTCGCGCGACAGCCGCATCACCGCTGCGAACTCCTCGGGGGTCACGGGCGTCACGCTGAGGCGGTTCCCGCGCTTGAGCGCGAGCATCCCGGAGAGAGCCGGATCGGCACGCAGCCTCTCGATCGGGATCACCTCGCGGAAGCGGCTCACGAAAGCGATATCGACCATCATCCATGTGGGATCGTCGGCATCGCTGCCTGGGTCGAAGTAGGGGCTCCGGCGGTCGAACTGGGTGGGATCCGGCCGCGGCGCACCGGCGACCTTCGCCACTCCCGCGACGCCAGCAGGATCCGCGTTGGAGTGCCAGAAGAGCACGTGGTCACCCGAACGCATCGAGTCGCGCATGAAGTTGCGTGCCTGGTAGTTGCGCACGCCATCCCAGCCCGTGGAACCGTCCCGCTCGAGGTCAGCGATCGAGTAGACGTCCGGCTCGCTCTTGCACAGCCAGTGTCGCGTGGGCATCAGCTGAACCTCAACACGCTGAGGCTCAAGCCTCGTCGGATGTGCCGGGAAACCATCAGTTCCAACTCACTCCCTTGGGCCAATCGCGCGAGCCTTGCCGGTCCGCAAGCGCCAGCAGACGGTCCATGCGCTTGAGTTCGCGCCATACCAGCCCGGCGCGGCGGTTCGCGTCACCCTCGCTCAGGATCGCGTACCGGGTCTCGTCGTCCTTCACCATGGCATATGCGACGAGCTCGATCGCCACCCGGCAGGGAAGGTCATCGCGCTCGATCCACGGGAGCACCACCCGTGCGCTTTGGAGCCGCTGGAGGCGCGGGCCGGCGAGCAGGCTTCGAAGTTCCCTGCGCGCGCCTGTCAGTCCGCTCACCGCCTGATCCGGCAACTCGAGCGGTCCAAGCATCGCCTGCCGGTACAGCCGATCTCCCTCGGGCTCCTGAAGCTCCAGGATTCGTGCCCTGCAGAGCCCGCGCAGCACGAGATCGAACCGGCCATCCGGGTAGCGCTGGTGCTCCGCAATGTGGCCGACGCACACCACATCGCGCACACGCGGCGGCCGGCCAGTGTCCTGCGGCGATGCCGCCAGGGTGGCCATCGCGAACTGGCGAGTGCCACCCTCATCCTTGAGCGCGTGCTCCACCATCTGCCGGTAGCGCGGCTCGAAGATGTGCAGCGGCAGCGCCGCATGCGGCAGCAGCAGCACCCCAGGCAGCGGGAAGAGCGCGATGGGTTCGGAGAAGTTCACGCAGACCGACTCGGCCATCGGGCCAAATCCTAGGCACGGCGCAGATGCGACGCCTAGCCTGCTGCGCGTGATCGAGCTGCTCCAGCCCATTGCGGACCGCCCATGGACGTGGATCACGCTGCTGTGCGCCGCCGGGCTGGTGCTCGCGTGGATGGGCGTGCAGTCGGGGCGGTGGCGGTGGCTTGCGGCGAGCGCGGCGTGCGGTGCGGCAGCGCTCGGCGTGGCGCTCGTGGCGCGATTCGTGCCCACGCCTGCGCTCATGGCCACGCAGTGCGTGCGCGAGCTCGTCTCCGCCGCCGAGGCAGGCGATGTCGCGAGGGCGCAGGGTCACTTCGCTTCCGACGCGTCGTGGCACATGCGATCTCGCGAACGGCCCGGCATCGGACGCGAGCGCATCGACGCTGCGCTCAATGCGCTTGGCAGCCGGCATCGCATTGAGTCGAACGAGGAGGTGTCGCTCGAGGCGATGACCGAGGCACCCGACCTTGGCGTGGTTGAGGTCGGGTTCCGTACCGTGACCGCATCGAGCTACGGCATGGTGCCCACCCGGTGGCGCTTCGAGGTTCGCCGCACAGGCGACGGCACGTGGCGCATCGAGCGCGTCACCTGGCTCACGCTTGCAGGCCGCGACCCGCCCGATGGCGGATGGTGAACGGCTCGGCGCGACTCGGGTGATGACGCGGTGCGCATGAATCGCGACCGCCGCTACTGCGCCTCCGTAGCATCGCGCCCCTATGCCCGTGATTGACCTGCGCAGCGACACCGTCACCCGCCCGACCGCGGACATGCGGGCGGCAATGATGGCGGCGCCGCTTGGCGACGACGTGCTTGGCGACGAACCCACCGTGCAGGCCCTCGAGTCGAAGGTGGCGCAGCTGCTCGGCACCGAGGCTGCGCTCTTCACGCCTAGCGGCACGATGGCGAACCAGCTGGCGATCCGCTGCCACTGCCAGCACGGTGACGAGATCTACGCGCACCGCGACAGCCACATCGTCCACTACGAGACGGCTGCGCCGGCGGCAATCTCCGGATGCGCGATCAATCCGCTTGATGGGCCGGGTGGGCTCTTTGATGCGGCCACGCTTCGGAGCGCGATCCGGCACGCCGACATCCACGCCCCCGCGCCGCGCCTCGCCGTGATGGAGAACACCCACAACCGCGGCGGCGGCACCGTGTGGCCGCTGGCACAGCTCGCCGAGGTCGCCGAGGCTGCCCGAGAGCGACACCTCTCCGTGCATATCGACGGCGCGCGACTCTGGAACGCATGCGTGGCCGCCGGCTACGCCCCGCACGAGGTCGCTGCCCATGCGGACACGATCAGCGTGTGCTTCTCGAAGGGCCTCGGCGCGCCCGTCGGAAGCGCGCTCGCGGGTCCTGCCCCGCTCATCGCGCGCGCACGCCGCTTCCGGAAGATGCTTGGCGGCGGGATGCGGCAGTCCGGGTTCCTCGCTGCAGCTGCGATCCACGCGCTCGACCACCACATCGGACGCCTCGCGGATGACCACGCCAACGCACGCCTGCTCGCCGACCTGCTGCAGGGCGCCGAGGGGATCGATGTCGATCCGCGGCCGCAGCCCATGGCCACCAACATGGTCTTCTTCACGCTGCGCGCAGGCATGCCCGAGGCCCGCCCCTTCTGCGATGCGCTTGCGCGCCATGGCGTGCTGCTCATCGCAATGGGCACGCGCCGCGTGCGCGCCGTGACGCACCTTGACGCGCCGCGCCGCGACATTGAGCGCGCTGCGGCGATCATCCGCGATGCGCTCGCGCTCATGCGGCGCGAGCTCGCCGAGGCCAGCCGGTGAGCGCGCGCGGCGCCATCTTCGACCTCGATGGCACCCTCGTCGACACGTGCGCGCTGCACGAGCGCGCGTGGGCCAATCTCGCGCACTCGATCGCGCTGCCGATGTCGCGCGCCTTCTTCCTCGAGCATTTCGGGCGCCGCAACGAGCCGATCATCGCGACGCTCTGCGAGCGTGCCGGCCATGCCGCCCCGCCAGCCGCACGCATCCACGAGCTCGCCGAGCGCAAGGAGGAGGAGTTCCGCGCGATGCTCGCGGCGAACTTTCCCGCCATGCCTGGCTCGCACGCGCTGCTGCACGCGCTCAGGAACGCAGGCTGGCGTCTTGCGGTCGGATCGAGCGCGCCGCCAACGAATGTCGATGCCCACCTTCGCGGGCTCGGCTGCCCCGAGCTCTTCGAGACGGTCGTCACCGGCGCATGCGTCACGCGCGGCAAGCCCGACCCCGACGTGTTCCTTCTTGCCGCGGAACGCCTGCGCCTGCAGCCGTCGCGGTGCATCGTGATCGAGGATGCCGTGCCCGGCATCGAGGCTGCGCACCGCGCTGGCATGGTGTGCGTGGCGCTCTGCTCTGAAGGTCACACTCGTGCAGAGCTCGCCTCTGCCGACCTTGTCATTGACTCGCTCGGCGAGCTCTCCGCGGCACGGCTCGCGGCGCTCCTACCATCGGCGCATGCCTGATCCGCGCATCGCCCGACTCGCCAAGGTCATCGTCAGCCACTCGACATCGCTCAAGCCCGGAGAGCATGTGCTCATCGAGGCCTTCGATGCGCCCGACGACATCGTCATTGCCTGCGTGGAGGAGGCGCGCCGCGCCGGCGCACATCCGCATGTGGCGATCCGTTCCATGCGCGTCATGCGTGCGCTCAACGAGTCATCCGCGCTGGAGGGCCTTTCGGTGTGGGCCGACTGCGACCTGCACCGGATGACACGCATGCAGGCGTACGTGGGCATCCGCGGCGCCGCCAACGCGAATGAGATGTCCGGCGTCCCCGACGAGCAGATGCGGCTCGTTGCGCGCACCTACCAGAAGCCTGTGCACTTCGAGCGCCGCGTGAACCACACCAAGTGGGTTGTGCTCCGATGGCCGACGCCGAGCATGGCGCAGCTCGCGCGCCGGTCGACGCGAGACTTCGAGGACTTCTACTTTGACGTCTGCTGCGTCGACTACGCCGCGATGGCGCGTGCCGTGGAGCCGCTTGCCGAGCGCATGCGCCGCACCGACAGGGTGCACATCAAGGGTCCCGGCGACACCGACCTGGCGTTCAGCATCAAGGGCATCGGCGTGGTGCCCTGCACGGGCGACCGCAACATCCCGGATGGCGAGTGCTTCACCGCGCCCGTGCGCGACTCCGTCGAGGGCACCGTGCACTACAACGCGCCCACGATCTACAACGGCGTGTCGTTCTCGAATGTGCGCCTCACGTTCCGCAAGGGGCGCATCGTCGATGCCACCTGCGACGGCGACAGCGCCGCGCTCAACGCGATCTTCGACACCGACCCTGGCGCGCGCCACGTCGGCGAGTTCGCGATCGGCTTCAACCCGCGCATCCTCCACCCGATGCAGGACATCCTCTTCGACGAGAAGATCGCCGGCAGCTTCCACTTCACGCCCGGCCGCTGCTACGAGGAGACCGACAACGGCAACCAGAGCGAGATCCACTGGGACCTCGTCTGCATCCAGCGGCCTGAGTTCGGCGGCGGCACGATCAGCTTCGACGGCGAGGTCATCCGCCGCGACGGCCTGTTCACGGTGCCCGACCTGCTCGGGCTGAACCCCGACCGCCTCGCCGGCGCTTCAGCCTGAACGCGCGGTTCCGCCGAACATGGCGGCTACCCTGTAAGGTGTGAGTTCCGTCCCAAGGGACATCGACGCACGGTTTCTTGAGGCGCAGGACGCTCTCGGCACCTCCGAGCGTGTCAAGCGTGCCTTTGCGCTCGCTGGATGGGCACGGGACCTCATCGCCCGGCAGATCCTCGCCCACGAGGGACCTCTTCCGCCGGCGGTGCTGAAGCTGAAGCTCGCGCTCCGGCTCTACGGGTCCGACCCAGCGGCCCGGACCCTCATCGAGCAGGCACTGCGCAATGCATCCCGCTGAGACGTTCCGGCAGTCGCTGCTGAGGTTGCTCGAGATCCTCTCGCGGCATGAGGTTCGCTTCCACCTCACTGGCGGCATCGCGAGCGTCGCCTACGGAGAGCCGCGAATGACCCAAGACATCGATATCGTGGTGGACAACCCCAGCATGGCACGGGCCACCGATGCCTTCCTGCGTGAGGCCGAGGCCGCCGGATTCATGGTCGATGCAGCATCCGCGCGTCGGGCGATTGCCGACAGGTCGATGTTCCAGGCCTATGACATGAACGAGGCACTGAAGTTCGACCTGTATCCGCGAGAGCTGATTCCCGGTGAGCTTGGGCGATCCACGCTACTTGAGGTGTTTGGCGGTGTGCGCCTGCCTGTGGTGTCACGACCGGACGCAGCCGCATCGAAGCTGATCTGGTCATCGAAGGGCAGCCACAAGAGTCGGCGTGACCTTCGGCACATGACACGTTCGATGACTGGTGCGGAGCGTGCCGAGCTGGTGGGTTTCGCGCGTGCACGGGGGCTTGATGGCCTACTCGATGAGATTCTGGGGGAACCCGACGAGATATCTGGCTGACGGATCCGCGTCCCCGTACCGGTACCATTTTCCCATGCGCGCCCACCCACATGCACTTCGCCGAGCGTGCGCTGCCAGCGCCGCGGCACTCGCTCTTGCGACGATCGCCGCCGCCACCGGCTGCGAGCCCAGCTCGAACCGCCGACAGACGAAGCGGCCCGAGGAGGCGCCCCAGCCCACCGAGAGCCGGCAGCAGTCCTTCGACACGATTCCCGATGGCGGCAGCAAGTCCGCGCTCGGCAAGTCGCGCGACGCCGCCGTCCGCACGCGCGACAAGATGCAGGCACGCGACGCCGAGATCGGCAAGATGGCCGACGACGTCTTCAAGAACCCTTGACTGCCCCGCGGCGCGCCACTCCGCGCCGCGAGCACGTCGACAGCTCAGCCACGACTTCGTTGACCGACGCGGATCCGCCGCTCAGGGAGCGGGCGCAGCCGGGCCTTCGCGCACCACGTCGAGCAGCTCGACATCGAACACGAGCATTGCGCGCGGTGGGATCACCGGCGGCCTGCCCTGCTCTCCGTAGGCGAGCTTGTACGGGATGATGAGCTTGCGCTTGCCGCCCACCTTCATCGATCCCACGCCCTCGGTCCATCCCCTGATGACCTGGCCGAGCGGGAAATCGATGGGCTGACCGCGATCGACCGAGCTGTCGAACTTGCTGCCGTCGACGAGGTATCCGGTGTAGTGCACCTTCACGACCGACTGCGGGCCAGCGGGCTGCTTGCCTGTGCCTTCAACGATGTCGATGTAGGAGAGCCCGCTGCCGGTCTCGACGACCGCGCCTTGAGCATCGATGCCAGGAAGTCTTCCGTTCATGGTGTCCGAGACTACCGAGCCGTCGACCGCGCTGACGGTGACCGAGTGCGACTTGCCCGCAGCGAGCACCTTCACGACCCACGTGGGCGGATCGGCCGCGAAGTCGGACACCACGCTCTCGACGATGCCGTCGACCTTCGCAAGCGCGGCCTTCACGGCACCCGGAGCGTCCACATTCGCCACCGCCACGGCGCCAGTCGTGCCATTCACGATCGCGCGCTTGGTGATGCCGGGGCCGAGCACGATGATCTCGTAGGTGATCGTGCCATCACCACCGATGCGCGCCTCAGCCTGCGCCGCGGTGCCGCCACCGGCAGTCTGGGCGAGCTCAACCGCCTTCATGAGGTCGACCTTCGCGGCCGAGATCTTCTGCGCCTTCTCGGCCGGATCCGCGGGCAGCGCGCTGTAGTCGATGCCGGGCTGGGGAGGCTGGCCCGGCAGTGCGAGCGCAACAGAAGTGACAAGCGCCGCAGCTGCGGACGCGATCAGGACGGTGGGGTTTCGGGGCATGGGCGGAAGCATAGGGCGCGACGACCTTGCGCTGCACCCATTCGGGCACATCCGCTCCGCCACGCCCCAGCCGCGCTCACGCCTGCTTCATAAAGCGATCCTCGATCGCCTGCACCTTCGACAGCCGCCGCGCATGCCGCGGCTCGCCGGTATACGCCGCCTTCAGGAACGCCTCGGCCATCTCCATCGCGACCATCGCGCCGACGACGCGACCGCCCATCACGAGCACGTTCATCGCGTCGTGCTCGACGCCCTGGTGCGCCGAGTAGTGGTCCATGCAGTTGCCGGCACGCACGCCCGGGAACTTGTTGGCCGCCACGCTGGCGCCGATCCCGCTGCCGCAGAAGAGCAGTCCGCGCTCGACCTGCCCCGACCTCACCGCCTCGGCGATCTTCGCCGCGTAGTCGGGATAGTCGACAGGGTCCGGCGAATGCGTGCCGAGGTCCACCACCTCATGACCGAGGCGGCGCACATGCTCGGCCACTTCCTGCTTCAGCGCGAACCCGGCGTGATCTGACGCCACCGCGACCTTCACTTCGAGCCTCCGCAGCGGGCCATCGTCGCCTTCGCGCGTGCGACCACCGCATCGGTCGTGAAGCCGAAGTGCGGCAGCAGGTCCTTGATCGGCGCCGACGCGCCGAAGGTGGTCATGCCCACAGTCTCGCCGTCGAGGCCGACGTAGCGCTCCCAGCCGAATGTCGCCGCCATCTCCACGCTCACGCGCGCGCGCACCGACGCCGGCAGCACGCTCTCGCGGTACGCCGCATCCTGCCGTTCAAAGAGCTGCGTGCAGGGCATGCTCACCGTGCGCACGCGCACGCCACCGGACGCAAGTGCCGCATGCGCCGAAAGGCACAGGTGCACTTCGCTGCCCGTGCCGATGAGGATCACGTCAGGCTTCGCGCCCTCCCTGCCGCCGGACTCGAGCAGCACGTATCCGCCGCGCTGCACGCCTGTCGCCGCCGCGCACACGCTGCGGTCGAGCGTCGGCAGGTTCTGCCGCGACAGCGCGAAGATCGACGTCATGTGGTTGTGCGACATCACTGCACGCCAGCACTCCGACACCTCGTTCGCGTCGCAAGGACGGAACACGAGCACATCAGGCAGTGCGCGCAGGCCCGGCACGTGCTCGATGGGCTGGTGCGTCGGTCCATCCTCGCCGAGGCCGATCGAGTCGTGCGTGAAGATGTAGGTCACCGGCAGCTGCATGATGCTGCTGAGGCGGATCGACCCGCGCATGTAGTCGGTGAAGATGAGGAAGCCCGACCCGTACACGCGCAGCTTCGACAGCGCCAGACCGTTGCAGATCGCGCCCATCGCATGCTCGCGGATGCCGAAGTGCAGGTTGCGACCGCCGTGGTCCGCAGGCCCGAAGCTGCGCGCACCGTCGAAGGTCATCAGCGTCTTCGTGCTCGGCGCAAGGTCGGCGGACCCGCCAACCATCCAGGGGATGCGCTTCGCGACAGCGTTGAGCACCTGCCCGCCCGATGCGCGGCTCGCAACACCCTTCGCGTCGGCCTTGAACACTGGAAGGTCCGCGTCCCAGCCCTTGGGCAGCTCGCCCGCGAGCATCGTCCTGAGCTCCGCGGCCTCGGCCGGGAAGTTTGCCGCATAGGCATCGAACAGCGCGCGCCACTGCGCGCTCGCCTTCGCGCCGCGCGCACCGACGCCCGCTGCGAACCGCTCGCGCACGCCATCGGGCACCAGGAACTGCGCATCCTCCGGCCATCCGTAGGAGCGCTTGGCGCCCTTGATCTCGTCCTCGCCAAGAGGCTCGCCATGCGCCGCCGCGGTGTCCTGCTTCTTTGGCGCGCCGAACCCGATGTGGCTGTCGACGATGATGATCGTCGGCCGGTCGGTGCACGCCTT
>JBIKNS010000283.1:0-2876 GCA_044358545.1 Phycisphaerales bacterium
CCCGCCCTCGAGCACGAAGTCGTGCGACCACATCGGCACGCCCCAGCGCTCGCGGATCGACTGCGGCACGGCATCGTCGAGGTCGCGCACCTCGTACTTGCCGCCCCATCCGTTGAAGCGGAAGTCGTGGCCGGCGACGCGGCCATCGGCGTGGCGCACGAAGATCGGGCCGAAGTCCCTGATCCACGAGTCGTTGGTGGGGATGCCCAGCTCGGTGCATTCGCGCACCTCGACCACGCGCGACATCGCCGCGCGCCACGCATCCCATTCCGCCTGCGCCTTCTCAAGGCAGAGCGGCCAGGTCTCTGCATTGTGCGGGCGCACGAGCCACACGCACGCGAGCCGCTCCCACTCCGCGGGCATGCGGAAGCCCGCCTCAAGTGCGGTGCCCGAGAGGATCGCGCCCGGCGCCGCCGCCGGCTTCGCCGCTGTGGTGGCCGCTGCGCGTGCGCCGCTCATGACCCGCTATCCGTGAAGCGCTGCGTGATGGGACCGTACGCGTCGATGCGGCGGTCGCGGAAGAATGGCCATCCGCGGCGCAGCTCCTCGATCTTGGTGAGGTCGCAGTCGGCGATGATGACCTCTTCCTTGTCTTCGCTGCCTTGCGCCACGATCGTGCCGCCCGGATCGATCACGATCGACGTGCCCCAGAACTTGAGGTCGCGCTCGGTGCCTACTCGGTTGATGGCCACGACCCAGCATCCGTTGGCGATTGCGTGCGCGCGGTGCATGGTGACCCACGCATCGCGCTGCTGCGCGGCATCTGCAGGAGTCTCGCCGTGGTACCAGCCGATTGCCGTGGGGTAGAAGATGATCTCGGCGCCGCGCATCGCGGTGAGGCGCGCGGCCTCGGGGTACCACTGGTCCCAGCACACGAGCATGCCGCAGGTGGCGCTCCTGGTGCGCACGGCCTGCCATCCGAGGTCGCCCGGCGTGAAGTAGAACTTCTCGAAGAAGCGGGGGTCGTCGGGGATGTGCATCTTGCGGTACTTGCCCGCGATCGCGCCGGTGGGGTCGATCCAGATGCTGGTGTTGTGGTAGAGGCCGGGGGCGCGGCGCTCGAAGAGGCTGGCGGTGAGGTCCACCTTCAGGCTGGCGGCGAGTTTGCAGAGGCGGTCGCTGGTGGGGCCGGGGATCGGCTCCGCCAGGTCCATGAGGGCGGCATCCTCCACCTGGCAGAAGTAGTGCCCGGCGAAGAGCTCCTGCGTGGCGATGATGGTCGCCCCCTTGGCGGCCGCCTCGCGGGCCATCCGCTCGACCTTCTCGAGGATGGCCTCCCGGGGGGTGCCCTCGGGGGAGGTGTGCTGCAGCAGGGCGATCCGCACCGATCTGGGCGTAGCGGCCATAAGGGGGATAAGTGTAGGAGGACGTGGGGGACTTGACGCCGGCGACCGAACCGGAAAGGATGTCGCCCGCGTAGAGTCGCGTATCTATCTATATGGAGGCAGACGCTGATGGGTGACGGAATCGTGGCCCAGGGGCTTCGCAAGTCATTCGGGCCGGTGGAGGTGGTGCGGGGCATCGACCTCCGCGTCGGCCCGGGCGAGGTGCTCGGGTTCCTCGGCCCCAACGGGGCCGGCAAGACGACGACCATGCGGATGATCACGGGCTTCCTCGAGCCCTCGGCTGGGTCGGTGCGCCTGTGCGGCATCGACGTGTCCGAGGAGCCGATCGCCGCGCGGCGCACCTTCGGATACTTGCCCGAGGGCGCGCCGGCCTACCCCGACATGACCGTGCGCGCGTACCTGGCGTTCGTGGGCCGCGCGCGTGGGCTCGACCCGCGCCGGGTGCGCGAGCGGCTCGACCACGTGGTGTCGCAGGTGCACCTGCGCGGCGTGCTCGACCAGCCCATCGAGACGCTCTCCAAGGGATTCAAGCGGCGCGTGGGCATCGCGCAGGCGATCATCCACGACCCGCCCGTGCTCATCATGGACGAGCCCACCGACGGGCTCGACCCAAACCAGAAGCACGAGGTGCGCCAGCTCATCCGCGCGATGGGCTCGACGAAGGCGATCGTGCTCTCGACGCACATCCTCGAGGAGGTCGAGGCGATCTGCACGCGCGCGGTGGTGATCGCGGGCGGACGGACGGTCTTCGACGGCACGCCCGCGCAGATGGAGTCGCGCGCGCCGGCCAGCGTCACGCGCAACCGGCTTGACCACGTGTTCCGCGAGCTCACCGGCGCGACGGCGGAGGTGGCGGCATGAGCGCACTTCGAGTGGTCTTCGCGCGCGAGCTGCGCGCCTACTTCGCGACGCCGCTGGCTGCGGTGTTCCTTGTGGTGTTCCTGTTCCTGGCGGGGCTCTTCACCTTCTCGGTGGGGAACCTCTACGACCGTGGGCAGGCGGACCTGCGCCCCTTCTTCCAGTTCGTGCCGTGGATGTTCCTGTTTCTGGCGCCCGCGGTGAGCATGCGGCTGTGGGCCGAGGAGCGGCGCCTGGGCACGATCGAGGGTCTCGCGACGCTGCCGCTTCCGCTGTGGCAGGTGGTGAGCGCGAAGTTCCTCGCGGCGTGGGCCTTCTGCGGCATCGCGCTTGCGCTGACGCTGCCGCTGTGGCTCACGGTGAACTGGCTCGGCGACCCTGACCAGGGCGCGATCGTCGCGGGCTACCTCGCGAGCCTGCTGCTCGCGGGCGCGTACCTGGCCGTCGGGTCCGTGCTGAGCGCGTGCACCAAGAACCAGGTGGTGGCCTTCGTGCTCACGGTGGTGGCGTGCTTCCTGCTGCTGCTGGCCGGGTTCCCGCTCGTGCTCGACTTCGTGCAGGGGTGGGTGCCCGAGGGCGTGCGCGATGCGCTCGCGGGCATCTCGGTGCTCTCGCACTTCGAGTCGATCTCGCGCGGCGTGATTGACCTGCGTGACCTCATCTACTTCGTGG
>JBIKNS010000074.1:0-9624 GCA_044358545.1 Phycisphaerales bacterium
GGTCGCATCGCGGTGCGCAGCGCCGACGAGGCGAAGGTGAAGGATGTGGCGGACCGGCTTGCCGCGGGCGAGGCCTTTTCCTCGGTCGCGCAGGCCGCAGGCGTGCAGCAGGGCGGCGCGTGGCGTGACTTCAAGCTTCCCGCGGGTGGGCTGGCGGATCTCGAGGACCTCAATGCGGATGTGCGCGCTGCGCTGCTGGCCATCGAGCCGGGCAAGGCGACCCCGCCGCTGAAGCAGGGCAGCTCCACCGTGTGGTTCACGATCCTCGCGTCGACCAAGGGCGAGTCGCGCAGCATCTTCGATGCGCGGCTCCAGCTCCTGCTGCGCGCATCGATCGCTGAGCGGCGGTCGGTGCGCGAGCGCATGCGGTACCTCAACGGGCTGCGCCAGCGCTGGATCTCGCAGAACATCCAGACGATGCAGGACCGGCTCGTGCGCATCGCGTGGGACCGCTACCTGAGCGGCAAGGCGTCCTGACGGCGGGCGGGGGACTGGCCGCGGCGGGGATGCGGCGACGCTGACACGAGGAACGACGCGGCAACTGCGAGGGCTAGCCCGTCGCGTCGGGAAAGTGCTCGACCCGGTCGTCGCACGCGCCGGAACCTACGTGGACCGCGATCACGTCCACCCTGATCGAGAGCCCCATCCGTCGCGCGCGCGGCTCGAGCGCATGGGCAGCGCGCGAGAGTCGGACCAGCTTGTCCCGGTTCACGTTCTCCTCGGGCCGCATGGACGCCCGTGAGGCGCCGCGTGCCATGCGCCGAGCCTTCACTTCGACAATGACGAGCGCCGCGGCCTCCGGATCGGTCGCGATCACATCGACCTCGACGCCGGCGATCCGCTCGCGGCGCGCATGCACACGCCACCCGCGCGACTCGAGCCAGCGAACTGCGGCATCCTCGCCCTGCTGCCCAGCATCAAGGTGCTCTCGACTCATCCCGCCACCCTAGCGGCGTCCCCGCGTCGGAATGTCCGGGCGTGCCGAAGGGCAGGGCGAGTCGGACCGGCGATCTAGCGGGCTGCGGCGCCGGCAGGTACCGCGGCGCGCGACACCTCGTGCGCGGGGGTGCCGTCGACCACGGCACGAATCACGCGGGCGATGCCTGCGCTGTCGATGCCGGCCTCGGCGAGCTGCTCGCTGCGCTCGCCCTGGTAGATCCAAGAGTCCGGCAGCGCCATGCGGGTGATGCTGCGCGTGTCGAGGCCTGCCGCATGGCACGCCTCAAGCACGCACGCTCCGAAGCCGCCACGGATCGAGTGGTCCTCGACGGTGATCACCGGCGTGCCCGCCGAAATCAGGCGCCGCATCAGCTCGATGTCGACGGGCTTGGCGAAGCGCGCATCGTGCAGCTCGACCGAGTACTCGCTCGCGAGCGAATCGATGGCCGCAGCCGCATCGATGACGCTGGTGCCGTAGGCGACGACCGCCACGTCCGGCTTCGCGTGCGTGATGAGCGGACGCGAGCGTCCGAGCTCAAAGGCGGGGCAGGGCTGTCCCGCAAATCGCTGGCCCACCGAGTCGCGCGGGTAGCGCACCGCAGAGAGACCGGCGTCATAGCCGGCCATGAACTCGAGCGATGCCTTCAGGCTCGGCTCGTCCATTGCCGCACAGAGCGCAGCGCCCGGGAGCGTGGCCAGGATCGAGACGTCGCAGAATCCGTGGTGCACCGCGCCGTCGCCGCCCACGAGGCCAGCGCGGTCAAGGCACAGGCGAACCGGCAGCCCCTGGAGCGCGGACTCCTGGAAGCACTGGTCGAAGGCGCGCTGGAGGAACGTCGAGTAGACGGCGAAGAAGGGCTTCCATCCGGTCTTCGCGAGTCCCGCCATCATGTCAAGGGCGTGGCTCTCGCAGATGCCCGTGTCCCACGAGCGCGAGGGGTGCTTCGCGAGCACCTTGCTGATGCCGGTGCCGTCGGGCATCGCGGCCGTGCATGCCACGACCTTCGCGTCGCGGTTCATCAGGTCCACCATCGCGTCGCCGTAGGCCGCCGTGAAGCTGCGCGCACTCTTCTTGAGCTCTACCCGGCATCCCTCGTTCTCCATGTCGTCCATGGTGAACGGGCTTGGCGAGTGGAAGGTGGTGGAGTCGCCCTCGGCGAAGGCGAATCCCTTGCCCTTGACGGTCTTGACGTGGAGCACCATCGGGCGGTCAAGGTGGGCGGACTCGTTGAGGATGTCGATCAGCGTGGGCAGATCGTGTCCGTCCACCGGACCCACTGCGAGCAGCCCGAAGTGCTCGAGCCAGTGGTCATCGGCAATGAAAGCCTTCGAGGACTCCCCCATGCGGTGGTAGAGATCGGTGAGCGACTGTCCTCCGGGCAGGTGCGACGCGAACTCCTTGGCCGCGCGCTTGAACTCCCCGTACGCGGTCGAAAGGCGGAGCTTGTCGAAGTACGCCGCCACCGCGCCTTGCGGCTTGGCGATGCTCATGCCGTTGTCGTTGAGCACGATCAGGAACTGCCGGTGAAGCGTGCCTGCGTTGTTGAGGCCCTCCATCGCCACGCCGTTGACGATCGAGGCATCGCCGATGATCGAGACCACGCGACGGCCGAGCGGGTTCTCGGGGGCCCAGCCCTCGCCGTTGAGTGCGTCGCCGCGCGCCATGCCGACAGCGGTGGAGATCGCGGTGCCTGCGTGGCCGACCGAGAAGAGGTCGTACGCGCTCTCCCGGGGCTCCGGGAAGCCCGCCATGCCGCCGCGCTGGCGCAGCTTGGGCAGCAGATGCATGCGCCCCGTGAGCATCTTGTGCGGATAGCACTGGTGTCCGACGTCAAAGAGCAGTCGGTCGTGCGCGAAGTCGAAGACATAGTGCATCGCGACGGTCAGCTCCACGACCCCGAGGTTGGGGGCGAGGTGACCGCCTGAGCGAGAGACCTGATCGCAGATGGCTGTCCTGATCTCAGCGCACAGCCGAGGCAGCTCAGGGACTGGCAGGCGCTTGAGGTCGGCGGGTGAACGGATCGAGCCGAGGAGGGTCATAGGGGATTCCGGAGATCGTAGCCAGAATCGCCCCCCGAGGCGCGTCAGCGTGTGCGGGACGCCATGTACTCGGTGAGGTCCGAGAGCGGCTTGGCAGCCTCCCCAAGCGGCAGGATCGCACGCTGCGCGTCGGCACGCAGGGTCTCGACCTCCTCGCGCGTCCGCTCGATCCCGTACACGGCGGGGTACGTGAGCTTGCCGAGCTCCCGGTCCTTGCCGGTCGCCTTGCCGACATGCTCCGCAGACTGGGTCTCGTCCAGCAGGTCGTCCACCGCCTGGAACATCAGTCCGATGGCCGTGCCCCAGCCGTCGATCGCATCGAGCGCTCGGCCCTGCGCGCCACCCGCGATCGCGCCCATTCGGCACGCACACCGGATCAGAGCACCGGTCTTGCGCTCATGGATCGTGCGCAGCTTGGCGGCAGGTGGCATCGACTCCGGGCAGCCGCCAAGCGTGTCGTACACCTGTCCGCTGATCATCAGCGTTGTTGCATCGGTGAGCTCGCGCACCATTCGCGCAGGCTCGCGAAGCGCGCAGCATGCCGCATGCACGGCGAGCGCCAGCAGCGCATCGCCGGCAAGGATCGCCATTGCCTCGCCGCGTGCCACGTGCAGCGTGGGTCGGCCTCGGCGCATCGCATCGTTGTCGAGCGCGGGCAGGTCATCGTGCACGAGGCTGAAGGCATGCACCATCTCGACCGCGCATGCCACCTCGATCGCCTCCGAGCGGCGACCGCCGACTGCCTCGGCGCAGCGCAGCGCAAGCAGCGGACGCAGGCGCTTGCCTCCACCGAGCAGCGCGTAGGCGACAGCATCCCGCAAGTTGGGCGCGTAGTCGGCCTCCTCGACAAACTGCTCGAGCCGAGACTCGACTTCCGCCAGAAGTGTGGCGTCCGGGGCGGGTGCCGCGGCGGCATGCGCACTGGGTGACTTCATCGGCGGAACATCGTACCGAGCGCCCGTATGCTCCCGCGCGTGAGCACGATCTGGAATGCGTTCCTGCTTCTGATGGAGCGTGGTGGCCCCGTCATGTGGCCGCTGCTGCTGCTGAGCACAATCTCCATGACGCTGAGCGTGGAACGGTTCTGGTTCTGGTGGCGCGCGAATGCAGGTGGCGGGCGGGAGCGCCTGCGCGGCATCCTGGAGGCCCTGCGTCGCGGGGATGCGCCGCGCGTGCTGTCTCTCGCCAAGGATGACCCGAGCCCCTATGCGCAGGTCGCCACTGACCTGATGCGTGACGGCGTGGACGATGCGGTGGCGATTGCGGCAGTGGAGATGCAGCGGCCGCGCATGGATCGCTTCATGAACATGATGTCGACGATCATCACGGCCGCTCCGATGCTGGGCATCTTGGGCACCGTGTCAGGCATCATCCGCAGCTTCGAGCTGCTGGGAGGCAAGGACACGCTGAGCGACCCGCGACTGGTGTCCGGAGGTATCGCGGAGGCCCTCGTGGCCACAGCCGCAGGGCTTGTGGTCGCGCTGATCACGCTCTTCCCGTACATGTACTTCAGGGCTCAGGCCGACAAGGCGCTTGGGCGGCTCGAGTCTGTGATCGCCTCCGCGAAGCTCGGCTCCTCCGTGCGCACAGAGCCCATGCCGGGCCCCCGCGAGGACATCGCGCTGCGGGTGTGAGCGCCCCGAGCGCCAGAGGCGATTCCGGTGCGCACCGCCCGGGGCGTCATGCCTCAGGAGCGGAGGCGCTTCAGGGGATCCGACTCAGTTCGGCTGGTGCGTGAACGTGCGCTCGCGGGCAGGATCAACCCACGTACGGATGTCGAGCAGGGCAGACAGCGTCTGTGTGTCCGTGTGACCGTCAGCGAAGCCGAGCGCCACGGCCTTCCCGCCGTAGCGCGCCAGCGGCACGGCCTGAGCCTGGAGGATGGTGATGTCGCCCGCACCCTGGATGGTGGTGCCTGCTCCACCCCCGTCGCCCTCGCCCGCACCCGGCGCCAAGGAGCCGACCGTGGCCGAGAGATTCCAGATCGGCTGGTTCGCAAGCTGCGGCGGCGTGATCCATGCAGCCCCGGGCACATTGTCGGAGAAGGAGTTGAACCGGCCGGGCGGCGCATAGGTCGAGGCTCCGAAGATCATCCACTGGTCGGGTCGCTTGATCGCGCCCTGGTTGCGCACCACGAGGCGCCCGCGCACCGCAAGACCGCCCTCGTCGGTGAAGGCCGCGTCCGCAAAGGTCAGCTGCGGTGGCTGTCCGGGCGCTGCGGCCGCCCACCAACCTCCGCAGTAGTAGGCGTTGTAGCCGATCGCGGGCTGAAAGGCCGCACCCGCGCCGTTGAGTCCGATTGCGCTCGCCATCCACCCGGGCAGCTGCGCCTCAAGCTCCGGCGGGTAGTAGCGCGACTCGTCCATCGAGAGCTCGCTCCCGCCGCGGTACGCGAGGAACGACTCGATGTTGAAGTCAAGGAAGGGCGCCAGCCTCCAGACGTAGGTCTGCGCAAGGCGCCGGTCCAGGGTCTGGCCTGCCGTGTTGCGGTAGGTGACCTTCCACGACTGCTGCGTGGCCTCATCCGTGAAACCGGGAAGGATCTGCTCCTCGCTGTTGCCGCTGTAGAGCATCCACGCGACGTGCACCTGGCGCAGCCAGTTGAGCTCCTTCGTCTTCTTGCCGCGACCGATCGCACCCGTGAGGGCGCCTAGTCCTAGGCCCAGCAGCAGGGTGATGATGCCGATCACCACCAGCATCTCCACGATCGTGAACCCGGTGCGGCCCACGGTGACCTTCTCGACCTTGCCCTCGCGGATCTTCTCGACACCGCTGCCGAGCTCGCCGATCGGCGCGGGCGGCACGATCTCGACCCTCTTCTCGCCGATCTTGGCCTCGCCGCGCTTCACGCGATCCTCGAAGGTCTTGCACTCCACGAGCAGGCGGTCGAGGATCTCCTCCTCCGGCACATTGGCCACACGCTCGCCCTGCACGTAGATGATGCCGCGGCGGTCGCCCGCGAAAACCGCGACGTCCGCGCCTTCGGCCTCGCCTGGGCCATTGACGATGCAGCCCATCACGGCCACCTTCACCGGGAGCTTGAGCTCGGGCATGAGTTTCCGCTCGACTTCCTTCACGAGCGTGAAGAGGTCGACCTGGATGCGCCCGCACGTGGGGCAGGCGATGAGCTCGACGCCCTTGCGCTCGCGCTTGCCGAGGCAGTACAGCATCTCGAGCGCGTCCTTCACCTCGTCGATGTGGTCGCTCGCGTAGGAGATGCGCACCGTGTCGCCAATGCCGTTGGCGACGAGCGTGGACAGGGCGGAGATCGAGCGGATGCGCCCGGTGTCGACGGTGCCCGCATGCGTGACGCCCAGGTGCAGCGGGTAGTCGAAGCGCTTGCTGATCTCGGTGTAGATGTCGATGACCAGCGAGGCATCCATGCTCTTGGCGCTGATGGCCACGTCGTGGAAGCCGCGCGCATCGAAGATGTCGAGGTACTCCTCGAGCTTCGCGATCATCAGCGCGAGCAGGTGGCCTGACTTGTGGCCCTCGAAGTACATCCCGAGCTCCTCCATGCGGCGCTGCTTGTCCTTGCGCTCGATGATGGATCCCTCGTTGACGCCGATGCGGATCGGGATCCCGCGCTCCTTGCAGGCGTCGATGACCTTGTTGACCTGGTCCCGGTCGCTGATGTTGCCGGGGTTGAGGCGAATCTTGTGGATGCCGGCCTCCACAGCCTCGAGCGCACGCTGGAAGTGGAAGTGCACGTCAGCCACGACGGGGACCTTGACCTGCGGCAGGATGTGCCTTAGCGCCTCGGTGTCCTTGCGCTCGGGCACCGCGACACGCACCACGTCCGCACCTGCGTCGGCGTAGCGGTTGATCTCCGCGACGCACGCGTCGATGTCGTGGGTGTAGCCGGCGCACATCGTCTGCACCGCGATCTGGGCGTCGCCTCCGATGCGCACGCGTCCGATGCGGTCATCACCGAGAACAATCTGGCGGGTCTTCCTTCGTGGAACCATTGCGCAAGTGTACGAGGGCAGGGGTTCCGCTAGCCTCCCCGTGTTCCCGAGATGTGAGGGTGGTGAGCCCGCAACCTGGAGCCCCTCGAACGCCATGCACACGCACGCAAATCCGTCGGTTGGCGTCCCGCTCCTGCGCACCCGGCTCTCACTGATGATGTTGCTGCAGTACGCGGTGTGGGGCGTGTGGCTTCCGGTGCTCGCGATCTACCTCGGCGGGAAGGTCGAGTCGGGCGGTCTGGGCTTCGACGGCGGCCAGATCGGCATGATCCTGGGGCTGGCGGGCGCGTGCGGCGCGCTCGCGGCGCCGTTCATCGCCGGGCAGGTGGCGGACCGGTTCCTGAACGCCGAACGGGCGCTTGGGCTCCTGCTGATCGCGGGCGGTGGCATCAACATGCTCCTCGCATCCGCGAAGACCTACGAGTCGTTCCTGTGGCTGTCGATCCTCTACAGCATCGTGTACATGCCGACGCTGAGCCTCTCGAACTCGATCGCGATGGCGAACCTGCCCGACCCGACACGGCAGTTTCCGCGGATTCGGGTGTGGGGCACGATTGGCTGGATTGTGGCGAGCGCAGCGTTCCCGCTCATCTGGCTCCAGAGCGACATCCGCGCAAGCGCGCTCCCGTGGTTCCTTGTGGGCACCGAGAAGGCGAACGCGCTTCCGCTGATCGCCGATGCGCTGCGCGTGTCAGGCTGGATCAGCATCGCCTACGGGGTGTTCGCGTTCACGGCGCTCCCGCGCACGCCGCCCAAGGGGGCGTCGAAGAATCCTTTTGCATTCATTGAGGCGTTCGGGCTGCTGAAGCACCGTTCGGTGCTCGTGCTGTCGCTCGCCGCGATGGCGATCTCGATGATCCACAACGTGTACTTCCTGCGCACGGCGCCGTGGCTCACCACCGTGGGGTTCACGAGCGCGAATGCGCCGGCCGCGATGACGGTGGGCCAGGTGGTTGAGATCGCGACGCTTGCGGTGCTGGGGTGGTTTATCGCGAAGCTCGGCCACAAGTGGGTGCTCGTGATCGGCGCGCTCGCCTACATCCTGCGGTTCGCCGACTTCGCCACGACGACCGCGTCGGTGCAGTGGCTCGCGTACGCGGGCATCGCGCTGCACGGCTTCTGCTACGCATTCTTCTTTGCAGCCGCGTTCCTGCTTGTCGATCGCATCGCGCCGCGAGATGCGCGCCATTCGGCGCAGACCGCCTTCGGCATCGCGATCCTGGGCGTGGGTCCGATCCTCGCCGGCCTCTACAACGGATGGCTCGATGTGGTTGGCGGAATGCCTGCGGGCGATCCGTCATCGTCACCCGTGCCAGCGCTCGCGTCCGCTGCGAACGGCCTCGCGTCCTGGTGGCAGGGCGTGCTGGCGAAGGCGGGCATCGCGTTCACGCCCGGCGAGCTGAGCTGGCCCGCAGTGTGGTGGACGCAGGCTGCGATCGCTGCGATCGTCTTCGCGGTGCTGCTGGTGCTGATGCCCTCACGCGTGCCAGACGGCGGCGGCAAGTAGCCGCTCACCCTGCCGCGAGCCGCTGCTCGGACTCCCACTCGGGATGGATGGGAAGCTTCGCTTCCTCGCCGGGAATGACGAGGCTCGCGATCGGCGTGCCCTCCTTGACCGGCTCTCCCTTGAGTGTGGTGATGGAGAAAGTCTCCTGCTTCGCCTCATGCTCGAGAAGCGACCTCTCCAGCGCGTTACGCGTCGCGTCCGGGATCTTCGCCCAGCTCTCGCGGCCGCGGCACTTGGGAAACTTGGAGCATCCGAGCCAAGGCCCGCGCTTGCCTGAGCGGAGGTTCATGGGTGCGCTGCACTTGGGGCACGGCAGCTCTGTGACAAGCGGGGGCGGCGACGGGAACTTGATGCCGCCCTTGCGGTCGATGTTGAGGATGAAGTCCGTCTCTCGGTTCTCGCTCGTGAGGAAGTCGCCGAAGCGTCCGGTGCGCAGCACCATCGCGGCGCCATCCACTGGGCAGCGCAGGTCCACCTTCTCGGGCAGGAGCGGCTTGCCGTGGCGGTTGACGGGTGCCGCGTAGGAGCACGCGGGCTGCATCTTGGGCTTCTTGGGCTTGGTGGCGCGCGACTTGGCCTTTGCGCCTGCCTTTGGCGGTGCGGCCGGAACCGGCACCTGCTCGCGGAATCCCGAGCACGAGAGGAACCGTCCCACCTTGCCAAGCCTGTACTCGCAGCGGCGCCCGCAGAGAGGGCATCCGTATGGCGACGGCTCACCCGCAGCCTTCACGTGGCTTGTGTCTGCGGCCTGCAGGGCGGTGACGACGCTCTTGAAAGGCTGGTAGAAGCGCTCGAGCATCGTGCGCCAGTCGAGCTTGCCTTCCGCGATCTCATCGAGCTCCGCCTCGACGCGGCGCGTGTACCCGATGTCCATGAACCCGTTGCCAAAGGGCACGACAAGGAAGTCGCACACGGCCATGCCGATGTCGGTCGCATGGAACGCGCGGCTCACCTGCTCCACGTACTTGCGGTCCTCGATCGTGTTGATGATCGACGCGTATGTGGATGGGCGCCCGATGCCCTGTCGCTCGAGCTCGCGAACCAGGCTCGCCTCGTTGAAGCGCGAGGGGGGGCTCGTGAACTTCTGCTGCGGGTCGAGCCAGAAGGGGGCCATCTCCTGTCCTTCACGGAGCGGCGGGAGCTCCTGGTCCTCGCCCTCACCGCGGATGC
>JBIKNS010000285.1:0-2860 GCA_044358545.1 Phycisphaerales bacterium
TCCTGTGCCTCAGTGAGCAGCGGCACGTGCGCGGATGTGCCTTGCGCAGTGCCGAGCCTCGGCGCGAGCCTTCGAAAGGGCACCGCGAGGATCAGCGCGCGGCTGACGCCAAGCGCCACCCAGGTGGGAAGGAACCACACCTTCGTGAAGAGAGGGAGACCCACGAAGCTGCGCACCTTGCGGATCAGCGTGAGAGGCATGGGCACAGCGTGTCCGGCGCGTCCGCTCACGCACGCACGGCGAGGCCGTTCGCGAGGAGGTCTGCGAGGAACCGCGAGATGTCGGCCTCGCAGGTGGCGGCATCGACCTCGTACTCGGCGCAGATCGCCTGCGTGAGCTGCGCGAGCGTGCGTGGCGTGTCGATCAGTTCCCACACGCGCGTGCCCACGCCGCCGAGGCCGAAGTACTCGCCCGACTCGATGCTCATCATCACGAGGTCGCCGTCCATGTCGGCGGCGATGAGCCTGGGGTTGCGGACGACGGCGGTGTCGCGGGCGAGTTCCGTTGACATGCGGGGAGGGTAGTGGCGTTGGTGCGCGTGGCCGCTGGTGGCCAGCTATGCGGGTCCACCGCCGGAGGTGAAGTATGCGCCGAAGGCGCCATCGACAGCCGCGCCGGTGTCGCCCTGCGTCACGCGAAGGTCTAGTGCGACCAACTCCGGAGCCGCGTACGGCCGGCGCGCAGGGACTGCGACTGCATCAGTCGCCGAGTGGTTGTTGGCGGGCACCCCCGCATCGATCTCATGCATCGGTTCACCTCTATGACGCACGGCCCCAGGACCATCGACAGCGTGCCGCAGAATCTTGCGCCTTCAAGCCGAAATCGGCGAACTTGGCACAGATGCCGCGACAGACGATGATGCCGGGCCTCGTGGGAGTCTCTCGATGACGGCAATCGGCGGCATCATCAGGACCGACGGCAGCGTGGCAAGCGACGACTTCGCCTCAGCGATGCGGCATGGTCTCGAGATCTACGGACGCGACGCGTGGGACGAGTGGCGGTATGCCGCGAACGGCGCGGATGTGCGTGGCGCGAGCGCCACGGGCGGGCTCGCCAACGGTGCGCGCGCCAGCGGCATCCTCGCACGCGCTCTGCTGCGCACGCTGCCGGAAGACGTGCACGACCGGCAGCCGCTGTGGCACGCGCCAAGCGGTACCGCGCTGGTGTTCGACGGCCGCATCGACAACCGCGACGAGATTGC
This sequence comes from Phycisphaerales bacterium, assembly GCA_044358545.1. Taxonomy (GTDB): domain Bacteria; phylum Planctomycetota; class Phycisphaerae; order Phycisphaerales; family SM1A02; genus ZLKRG44. The sequence continues at coordinate 1,202 of JBIKNS010000285.1, forward strand.
ACGTGCGCTCGACCTGTCGGTAGCCGAGCTCGCATCGATGGCCGACAGCGACGTGGCGATGCGTGCGGTGCTCGCGTGGGACATGGGCGCAGCCGAGCGCCTGCGCGGCGCGTTCGCGTTCGCATGCTGGCAGCCGGCGCGTCGGCGGCTATGGCTGGCGCGCGATGCGATGGGGCATCGTCCTCTCTTCTGGCACCAGTCGGGTGGGCTGCTTGCGTTCGCGTCGATGCCAGCCGGGCTGCTTGCGCTTCCTGGCATGTCGCACGAGCTCGACGAGCTGGAGGTGGCGCGCGTGCTCATGCTCACGATGCACTCGGGGACGCAGTCGATCTACCGCGTGATCCAGCGTGTGGAGGCGGGGCGCGTCGTTGAGATTTGCTACGGCAGCGGCAACGGAAGCGGTGACGTGCGCGTGCATCGCTTCTATGCGCTTGATCCAAACCGTGAGCTGCGTCTCGCGCGCGACGACGACTACGTCGAGGCCTTCCGCGAGGCGCTCGATCGCGCGGTCGCGCGGTGCCTGCGATCTAGCGGACCGGTTGCGTCGCAGCTCTCGTCTGGCTTCGACAGCTCGACGGTAACGGCAGTCGCGGCGCGGCTTCTTGCGGCGCGCGGCGAGCGGCTGACTGCGTATACGGCGGTACCGAGGCCAGGCTTCGGCGGGCCGGTGGCCAAGGGTCGCGAGGCCGACGAGAGCATTGCGGCGGCGGCGCTCGTGGCACGGCTGCCCAACGTGGATCACGTGAAGATCAGCGGGTGGGGGAGGTCGGTGCTGGAGTCGACGCGGTGCGCGAGCCAGCTGCTTGGTCGACCAGTTCGCAATCCGTGCAATCAGCCATGGATGAATGCGATCACCGAGGATGCAGCTGCGCGTGGCGCCAAGGTGATGCTGACGGGGCAGTGCGGCAACGCCACGATCTCGCTCACGGGACGGCAGCTGCTGCAGGTGCTGTTCGCGCAGGGGCGATTGGTGGCGTGGTGGCGCGAATGCACCGCCATGCGCCGACGGGCGAAGTCGACTGTTGTGGTGCCGGGCGTGGGGCACTCGATCGCGCCCGTACCGTCATGGGGCGGCCTTGTCCGGCAGTCCCTGCGCCCCCTGTTGCCGCTGTGGGTGATGAACCTGCGCGACAAGGGAATGGTGGGGGGAGACACGTCTCCGCCTGACTGGTCGCCGATCTGCCCAGAGCTGTACGCGAAGTGGAGCGCGACGGGAGCGCTGGAGGGGTTGAATGTGCATTCGCGTGCGCGCACGCCGGCAGGCGCTCGGCGCGAGGCAATCCGGATGATTGAGCGATTTGAGCTCGCGGACTTCGCGGCCGTCACCAACGTGTGTGGCCTCGATCTGCGCGACCCCACCAAGGATCGGGACCTCGTCGAGTTCTGCGTGTCGGTGCCGCTGGAGCAGTTGAGCCGCGGGGGCACGGGCAGGTGGCTGCTGCGCCGTGCCATGTCAGGGGTGCTGCCTCCAGAGATCCTCGAGTGCCGCGCCAAGGGCATTCAGAGTGCGGATTGGTTCGAGCACCTGACTTCGGAGCTACCGAAGATCCGCGCGGAAGTGACAGCACTCGCTGAATCCGCCGCAGTGCGGCGATTTGTGCACATCGAGGCGCTTCGGACATCTGTGGAGCAATGGCCCTCCGGCAACTGGACTGATCA
>JBIKNS010000287.1:0-2853 GCA_044358545.1 Phycisphaerales bacterium
GGGCATCACCGTGGAGTCGGGCACCGCACTCGGCCGCGTGAACGAGGCGCTCGCCACCGTCAATGCGATGCAGGAGCGCGCGGCGAAGGCGGCGCCGCCCTCGGAGCCTGCGAAGCCGGTCTCGCTGGAGGAGTACGGGGCCCTGCTCGAGCAGGTGCGCCAGAACCTCGTGGAGGCGAACTCCCTGCTCGCGAGCGCGGACACCCTCACACGCGATCAGAAGCTGGCAAACCGCCTGAAGCCGGTCGAGGATCTCATCCAGATGCGGATCCACGAGGTCCAGAAGGCGACCAACGAGGTCATCAACGGCGTCTTCATCAAGCTCGGCGCGCTGCTGGCCGCTGGGCTCGTCGCAGTCGCGATCATCGTGCGCCGACGCGCGCCAGCAGCACGGAGCTGAACCATGGATGCACTCATCGCTCTTGCCGTGGCCGCAGGACTCTCGCAGTCCACGATGCCGCTTCCCACGACGACGGCCCCAATCTCCGACGGCAGCAACACGCGCGAGGCCGCTGTGGATGCGCTCGTGGCGAGCTTCCCGGAGTACCAGATCCTCGAGCAGGCGCCGGTGGGCACAGTCACGGTCACCGGGAGCGCCACCATGTCGCGCATGCTTTCGACGCTGGCGGAGGACTTTCAGGAGCTGTACCCCGGCGTCACGGTGGACGTGAACCAGGGCGGCAGCTCGCGCGGCATCGAGGCCCTCAAGGCCGGCCGCTGCGACCTTGCGGCCGTGTCGCGCGAGCTCTCCGCCGAGGAGATCGCCGCGATCGAGCGCGCGACCGGCAAGCGCGTCGCGGTGATCCCGGTGGGGCGCGACGCCGTGTGCGTGTACGTGAACGCCGACAACCCCGTGAAGAGCCTCAGCCGCACACAGCTCAACGGCATCTTCGCGCTCACCCACAACCTCGCCGACTCCATGGTCATGCGCTGGAGCGACATCGACCCCTCGCTCCCGCTGGGCGGCGCGTGGGTCACCCTCTACGTGCTCGACCCGAGCCACGGCTCGATGCAGGAGTTCATCCGTCAGGTCATGCCCGGCGAGCGGTTCCAGACGAGCATGTGCTACCCGCAGCCGACGCCCTCGGCCGTCGTCAACGCGTGCTGCGCCTATCCGAACGCGGTCGGGATCTCGTCGTTCCTGAGCCGCCAGCCGCGGGCGCGCCTCGTACCCGTGCAGATGGCTGCGGACGGGCCGGCCGTCGAGCCGACCTTCTGGACGATCCACCGCGGCGAGTACCCGATGGCCGTGCCGCTCAACCTCGTCGCACTCACCGACGCGTCGGGCAACCTCTCGCCGCTGGCGCTTGAGTGGGTCCGCTTCATGTGGTCGCAATCGGCCGCGGACGCCGTGGCGGACATGGGCGGCATCCTGCCGGACCCTTCGACCATGCCCGAGTTCATTCGCGCATCCATGCCAAAGAGGGCGAAGTCGGACGGCGCCGCAGCGCCCCAGGCCCCCGCGAAGCCCAAGGCCGCTCCTGAGCAGGTCCCGGCGCCAGCCAAGTGAAATGGCGCGCAAGCCGCGCGCGCCAGCATCGGTCAGCGCCGGTCTCCACCGGCGTCCTTCAGGGGCGAACTAGCCAAATGAGGTGGGCAGCTCCACCGCTGCCGCGAGCCGGCGCAGGTACTCCGACTCCGCGATCTCCTGCGCGCCGAAGCGCATGATGTGCGGGTTCGAGTACTGCGAATCGAGCAGCGCAAACCCGCGCGCTCGCAGCCGATGCACGAGGTGCACGAGGCACACCTTGCTCGCATCGGTACCGCCACTCTCCGGGAGGCTGAACATGCTCTCGCCGAAGAACGCTCCACCGATGGAAACACCGTAGAGACCACCCACGAGCGTGCCCTCACGCCACGCCTCCACAGAGTGCGCATGGCCCGCGGCGTGCAGCCGCTCGAAGCTCCTGATGATGACCGGATCGATCCAAGTGCCCCCGTCGCGACGCTCCGCGGCGCAGGCCCGGATGACTTGGGCAAACGCAGTGTTGATGCGGATCTCGAAGCGCCCGCTGCGCACGCGCTGCGCGAGCGACCTCGACACATGGAACCCGTCGTCAAGTGGGATGACGCAGCGGACCCCGACGGTGTAGAACGCGACCTCGCCGGTTTCCGCATCCGCCATCGGGAACCACCCCGAGCGGTACGCCTGGAGCAGCGCATCGACTGGGATGTAGGGCCGCTCGCGGTGCATGCCTCGATCGCGCGGATCAGTTGGCCTGCGCCGCCGCACGTCGCACGGGCCGCGAGAGCACGCGCACCTGCGCAAACTGCCGGTGGCCTTCGCGCCCCGAGTGGTAGCCGAACCCGGACTGTCGCGCGCCCACCCACGGCGTGCCCTTCGACCCGCCGCAGCCCTGGTTGATGCCCACCATGCCCGCGGTGAGGCGCGATGCGACGTCCGATGCCTCAGCCTCTGCACCGAACACCGCCGCGCCGAGCCCGTAGGGCGTGTCGTTGGCCAGGCGCACCGCCTCTTCCGCGTCGCGCACGACCATCACGCCGACAACGGGCCCAAAGGTCTCCTCGCGCATCAGCGCCATCGAGTGGTCGACGTCCACGAGGATCGTCGGCGGCACGAAGTTGCCCTCGCCTTCGCCGCCGCCGAGGATCGCGCGCGCGCCGTGCTCCATCGCATCGCGCACCTGCGCCACCACGTGGCGCTTCTGTGCGGCATCCACCATCGGCCCGACGTCCACGCCCTCGCGCGCGCCATCTCCTTGCACCAGCTTCGCAGCGCGCTCTCGGAAGCGCGCGAGGAAGTCATCAGCGATGTCGCGGTGCACATAGATGCGCTCCGTCGACACGCACACCTGCCCCGCATTGCGGAAGGAGTTGCGCGTCGCGAACGCC
>JBIKNS010000286.1:0-2853 GCA_044358545.1 Phycisphaerales bacterium
CGGTCGCGGGGGCAGGTGCGGCTGGCGGCGCGGGCGGCTCCGGTGCCGGCGCGGGCGGAGAACCGGGTGAAGGTGCGGGCTGCGCTGGCGGCTCCGGTGCCGGCGCGGGCGGAGAACCGGGTGAGGGTGCGGGCTGCGCTGGCGGCTCCGGTGCCGGCGCGGGTGCGGGTACGGGTTGGGGAGCAGGTGCCGGTGCAGCTGGCGGCGTGGGCTGCGCTGGCGGCGGATCCTGGTCAAGACGATCCTCTGCTGTGGGATTCGGTGCTGCGGGCGGCGGCACCGGGGCAGGCGCAGGTGCAGGCGCAGGTGCAGGCGCGGGTGCAGGTGCAGGTGCAGGTGCAGGCGGCAAAGGCTGCGCGGGTGCTGGTGTGGCCGCGGGTGCGGGCGCAGGAGCGGGCGCGGGTGCTGGTGTGGCCGCGGGTGCGGGCTCAGGTGCGGGCGCGGCCGCAGGTGCCGGCGCAGCCGCAGGTGCAGGTTCAGCCGCTGCGGGCGCAGGCGGAGGTGGCGGCGGCGTCAGCGCGTCGCTCATGTTCTTCGCCAACTCGCCGCGAGTCGCGGTCACTGTGGCCATCATGATCGACTCGCGACCACCCTCATCGGTGGTGAACAGGAGTCCGTAGCCATCTGCAGTCCACACGATGTCCTTCTCGCGTGCGGCGGTCGCGGTGACGCGACGCGCAGATCCGCGGCCCTCAAGCGGCCGTACCCACACGTCGCCATACGCGACCATCGCCATCGTCTTGCCGTCGGGACTCAGTGCGGCCTCAGTGGTCGCCGTCGCAAGGCTCTTCAGTTCGGCACCGTCACCCATGTCCTCGGATGCGGTGAACTTCAGCGCCACCGGCTTGGCGCCGGGGGTGTCAAGCGCAAGGCTGTAGATCGTGTCCCAGTTGAGGATGGCGGCCATGCGTCCGCCACCGCCCACACTGAGCGCTGCGCAATCACTTCCGTCAAAGTCCGTCAAACGCTGCGGCGCGGCGCCAGCAGCGACCGCTTGCCGGTAGACGTTCTGCGTGTTGAGCTCGCGGTCGGACAGGTAGATGAATGCGTCGTTGTCAACCCAGCACGGCGACCAGTCGTTGCCCTCCCAAGTCGTGAGCTGGGTGAACGCCTTCGCAGGTTCGGCGCGGGTGTCGAACATCCAGATGTCGCGCTGGTCGGCGCCACGGTAGCCGCGCCGATTCGTGGCGCTGCCTCCGCGCTCGAAGAGCACACGGGTGCCGTCGGGCGAGATGGTCGGCGAGGAGCCGAATGCGTCGTGCAAGCGGCGGAGCTCGCCGCCCGTGACCGGAAGCCAGTAGGGCCGACTGCCGCGGAAGAGGTCGTTCTCGATGGCACCGTCCACGACAATCGCGACAGTGCCGTCAGCGCGCGTATCCACGCCGCTGAGCATGACGCCGCCTTCCATGTCCGTGATCTGCCGGACATCGCTGCCATCCGCGTTGACGATGAAGAGGTTCCTGCCACCCTCGCGGTCGCTCTCGAACACGATCGCGCTTCCGTCGGGGAGCCACTCGCTCCGGAGCTCCATGCCGGGATGGCTTGTGAGCCGCACGGCCTGGCCGCCCGCGATCGGCGCGACCCAGATGTCGCCGCGCCACGTGAACGAGACCTTCGTTCCATCAGGGCTCACCGCCGGCGCCCGCGGCAGATCGACGTTGCCCGCCGGGCTCGCGGAGGACACAAGGCACAACGCGAATGCACTGGCCCACACGGAGCCACGGCTGATTGGGACTGGCATGTTCAGAAGGGTAGCCGTTGCAGGCACCGCGGGACCATCCGCTAGCCTGCAGGCGTGCGACCAGAAAGCCTTGATTTCCTGAGGAGATTGCTCGACACGCCCAGCCCTTCTGGCTTCGAGCATGAGGGCCAGAAGGTGTGGCTGGCCTACGTCCGCCCCTTCGCGGACCGCGTATGGCACGACGCCTACGGCAACTGTTTCGCGGAGCTGTGCCCCGCGCAAGGTGCGTCGGGCGTGCCGACCGTTGCCGTGATGGGCCATGCCGACGAAATCGGCCTGATGGTCAACCACATCGACGCGCAGGGATTCGTGTACTGCCGCGCGATCGGCGGGATCGACGCTGCGGCCATTGTCGGTCACCGCGTGCAGTTCCGCTCGAGCGTGCCCGGCGTGACGTCACCTGTGACGGGCCTCATTGGCGCGACGGCGGTGCACCTCAAGGACAAGGACGCCGACAAGGTCCGCAAGGTTCACGAGCTCTTCATCGACATCGGCGCGGCTGACCAGGCCGCGGCCCAGGCCAAGCTCCGCGTCGGGGATCCTGGCGTGCTGATGGAGGGCAGCCTGCTCATGGGCGACGGGCTGATCGTCGCACGCGCGCTCGACAACCGCATCGGCACGTTCGTCGCTGCGGAAACACTCCGCCTGCTCGCCGAGAGTCGCGCGTCGCTGAAGGTCCGCATCGTCGCGGTGAGCACTGTGCAGGAAGAGGTCGGGCTGCATGGCGCCACGATGGTGGCCGAGAGCCTTCGCCCGCACGTCGCGCTCGTCACTGACGTCGGCCATGCCACCGATAGCCCTGGCATCAGCGCGCCACAGCATGGTCAGTTCAAGATGGGCGCAGGGCCAAAGATCGCCGTAGGCGGCGCGATGCAGCCACAGGTGGTCGAGCGGCTGATCGCCGCCGCAGGCGCTGCATCAATCCCGCTGCAACGATCGGCCACTCCGGGCCGGAGCGGCACGGACACCGACGCCGTGTTCCTGCGCGCCGGAGGCATCCCGAGCGGACTGCTGAGCCTGCCCATCCGCTACATGCACACCCCGGTCGAGCTCGCATCGCTCAAGGACCTCGAGCAGATCCCGCAGGTCTTTGCCGGGTTCGCGAGCGCGCT
>JBIKNS010000075.1:0-9507 GCA_044358545.1 Phycisphaerales bacterium
TGTAGATGCGCTCGAAGACGTTGTGCGATGCGAGGTCCTTGGCGGCGAACTCGGGCCGGTGCGTTCCGCGGTGGCTCGGGCAGAAGAGCACGATCGGGGAGTCGACGAACATCCTTGCATCGCCGATCAGCCAACCGAGACCATCCCAGTCTGCTTGCTCCTCGGGATTCTCCCGGGTGCCCGTGGTCAGCGAGATCATCTCCTGCGGCTTGGCGTCATCGCCACGCGCGAACACTGTGGACGGAAGCCTGTCTGCATGCGTGCTCCCGTAGAGCGAGAGGCCGACGCCAATCTGCCTCAGATTGCCTGCGCACATGAGGCGGTGCGCTGCTTCGCGCGTCCGACCGAGCAGAGGCACCATCAACGCCATCATCAGCGCAATGATCGAGAGTGACACCATCAGCTCCATGATGGTGAAGCCCGATGACCGCCGGTGCGGGCACGCGGCAAACGAAAGAGTCTTGTGCGCGACTGGCTTCAACGCAGGGGACCGATCCAAAGGCACTCGCCCGGACGACGCATCCGGGCGTAAGTTGGCTCAATCTCCCCTCCCCGCACATCTGATAATGCCACGTTTCATCGGCCTGTCTATGTGGAAAATTCGTGAAATGGGCTTGCGTCCGGGGGGTCCCGGGGCATCATTCCACCATCTGGAGTGCAGTGACGCGACGTGGTCGCGCCTGTACCCCGTGCAGTGCGCCGGCGTTGAGCTGGCATAGGTCGAGGGATCAGGTCCATGGTCGTCCATGAAGAGCGTGTGCTGATGCAGGCGGTCGCCAGAGGCGACGAGGCTGCAGTTCAGGCTCTTTTCGACCGCTTCGGAGCCCTTGTGTTCCGGCACGCGTACCAGGCGCTTGGTACCCGGGCAGAGGCCGAGGACCTCGTGCAAGACGTCTTTGTGCAGGTCTGGAAGACCGCGGATCGCTTCGATCCCACTCGTGCCAAGCTGGTGACCTGGGTGATGCTGATCACGCGCAGGTCGGTGATCGACAAGCTTCGGCGGCGGGCCGTTCGCCCGAAGGCAGTTCATCTCGACGACGACGCATCGGTGAGTGCGCCCCCCGAGGAGCGCACGACAGCCGGCGATCTGCATGAGGGGGCCCTCCGTAGGCGATTGGACGAGCTTCCCGCGCTTCAGCGTGATGTGATCGAACGCATCTACCTGCAGGGATTCACCTTGCGCGAGGTGAGCCAGCAGATGAACGTGCCCTTGGGCACCGTCAAGAGCGCCCTCAGCCGCGGGCTTGCGCGGGTGCGCTCCCGACTCGGCGCCAACGAGCAGGCTGGCTGATCCAATAACTCGGGTACTTCGCGGATTCCGGGTTTCTGCCTGCAACCGCCGTGCGTATACGTAAGCACGGAACCCTCCTGCAGCGTGCAGGCTTGGACCGAAGGAGAACCGCAGGTGGGTCAATCGACCCTCGGCGGAGGTAACGAGGGACGGGGGCTGCGCGTGGCGCGGTCTTCCCAGTCCCGGTCAGGCGGTCTAGGGTCCGTCCGACTGTCGTCAAGGTGTGCGAAGGCATGTCGTCAAGTAGTTCATCTGCGCGCCGCGACGAGCTCCACGAGCTCGCACAGCTGCACATCGCGGGATGCCTCGATGAGATTGAGGCTGCGCGCTTTGAGCGCCTGCTCCACGAGGCGCCGCCAGCGCTTCATGCGGAGATCGTGGCGTTGCAGGCTGACATCGCGGCTGACGAGACGCTGCTCCCGCAGGTGGAGCCGGACCGATCGCTGCGTTGGCGAGTCATCGGTGCGGTGCTTGAGGCTGCTTCAAACCATGAGCGTGAGGAGCGGGAACGGCTTGCGCCTATCGCGACGATTGGCGGCGCGGGTCGGTCAGCGATGCATGAAGAGGACATCGCCGAGGCGGCGAGCGCGGCGGCCTTGGCCGCTGATGCGGTACCGCTTGCCAGTGCCGTGCAGGATGACGCCGAGCGCGAGGCGTGGAGCGCGCTCCTGGCGGCTGACCGCTGGCGCAAGTCCGCGATGGTCTGGCGCGGCGCTTGCCTCGCGGTGGCGGGTGCTCTCGCAGCGGCAATTGCATTCAATGTGTGGCTCGCGACAAGCGCGACACAGGTGTCGAAGCTCGCGCTCGAGCGCGTGACCGGTGACCAGCTGCGTGCGGCCGTAGGGCCGACGCTCCCCGACTTTGTCGGGAAGGGATCGATTGTGCGCGGCATGGTGGCTGCGAGCCCGGCCGTGAACTCCGCGGCGACGGTGCTTCTGGCTCCGACGCTCGATTCGGCGCTGGTGATGTGGGTAGACCTTGCCGCCAACCGCACGTACGGGCTACGGATTGTGGCGGCCGATGGCGCCACGCGGGAGGTGGGCAGCTTCGAGGTGCGCAGCGATGTTGGCGGTGCGCGAATCGACCTCTCGGGCGCTGGGGTCACTCCAGCGTCGCGCTGGCAGTTGGTGGATGACCGCGGCGTGGTCGTGCTGCGCGACTGAGCGCCACGACGCCTGCGAGTTGCGCGGCCACGATTTGCCGGGCGTCAGGACGCGCGCGCCAGCCACTCTTCCTCGAGCGACGACTTGCGCGCGATGAGTGCGGTGCGCTCGTCGAGCAGCGATGCGCTCCTGGCGCGGTCGCGGAATGTCGCCGGGTCGGCGAGGAGCTGGTCGATGGTCGCGATGCGCGACTCCGCAGCAGCGATGCGCGACTCGAGCTCCTCCTGAGAGAGCGACGTGTGGGGACCCTTGCGCCGCGGCGCGCCGCTCGCCGCAGGCTTGCGGTCGTTCGCCTTCTTGGGCTTCTCCGAGGTCCGCTCGGCCGGCGGTGGCGGGGGCGCGGCTGGCGCTGCGCTCGGCTTGGTTGCCGCCTCGCGCGATGCCTCGTACTCCGCGTAGTCGCCGTTGAAGAGCGTCCACGTGCCGTCGCCCTCGATGCAGAGGATGCGGTCGCAGGTGGATTCGAGCAGGGCGCGGTCGTGGCTGATCAGGATGAGCGCGCCGTCGTATCCGCCTTCCTCTGATGGCAGCGAGAGCGCCTGCTCGAGGCGCTCCGCGCTGGGGATGTCGAGGTGGTTCGACGGTTCGTCGAGCACCAGCAGGTTGTGTGCGCCCGCGACGAGTCCTGCGAGTATGGCCCGTACGCGCTCGCCACCGGAGAGTGCGCCGAGGCGCGACTCCTGCGCGGAGCCGGAGAAGAGGAACGCGCCCGCGAGGTCGCGCGCCTCCTGCTCGTTGAGCTTCAGCCCGTTGGCGCGCGGCGGCACCGTCTGGCGTAGGTACTCCCACACGGCAAGCGAGAGGTCGAGGTGCTCGTGCGTCTGGCGGAACCAGCCCGCCGAGAGCCGCGGCGAACGCTTGATGATGCCGCAGTCGGCCTCGAGCTCTCCAAGCAGCGTGCGCACGAAGGTGGTCTTGCCCGCGCCGTTGGGGCCGATCACCCCGAGCCGCTCGCCGGGCGCGATCGTGAGCTCGAGCTCCCTGAAGAGCGTGCGCTCGCCGAGCGTCTTCGAGAGTCCCTCTGAGGAAACGACAATGTCGCCGAGCGGTGCCGCGCGCGGAAGCTGCAGCCGCATCACGTCAAAGTCCTGCGGCCGCTCGATGAGCTCATCGCGGCGGAAGCGCTCGAGCCGCGTCTGGCGGCCCTTGGCCTGGCGTGCGCGCTGGCCGGCGCGGTAGCGGTCGATGAAGGCCTGCTCGCGCGCGATGCGGTCCTGCTGCTTCGCGTGCTGGCGCAACTGAGTCAGCGTGCGCTCGCGGCGCAGTGCCACGAAGTCCTCGTAGTTGCCGGGATAGTCGCGCAGGGCCGCGTCGTGGATCTCGATGATGCGCGAGGCCACGGCGTTGAGGAGCCAGCGGTCGTGGCTCACCACGACGACAGCCCCGTTGAACTCCTCCGCGAGGAAGCTCTCGAGCCAGCGGCGTCCTGCAATGTCGAGGTGGTTGGTGGGCTCATCCAGCAGCAGGAGGTCGGGCTCCTCGAGGAGCAGCCGCGCGAGGCCAGCTCGTGCGCGCTGACCGCCGCTGAGCGAGCTCACGGGAATGCCGAACTGCGCATCCTCGAACCCGAGACCGTGCAGCACGGCGTCGATGCGGTGGTCGACCGCGTAGCCGCCGGCCTGCTCAAGGTCGTGCTCGAGCGTCGACTGCTTCGCCATCAGCCGCTCGAGCTCGTCGCCATCGGCGGTGGCCAGGGCGTCGTAGATGCTGTTGAGCTGAGACTGGATCTGGCTGATGCGCTCGAAGGCACGCGCCACCGAGCCGCGCAGCGTGTCGGTGGGGTCGAGGCGCGGATCCTGCGTGAGGAACGCGACACGTGCGCCGCGCGTGACAGATGCGCTGCCCGTGTCAGGCTGCAGCTCGCCCGCGAGCATGCGCATCAGCGTGGTCTTGCCGAAGCCGTTGCGGCCCACGAGGCCGATCTTCTCCCCCGACTCGATGGACAGGGAGACGTCGTCAAGGAGGATGCGTGTGCCGTGGCCGAATCTCACGGCGCTCAGCGTTGCGACGGGCATCCGACGATCCTAGGGCGCGCATATCGTCCATGCGATGCCTCGAATGAAGGAGCGCCAGGTGCCTCGAACGAATGTGACGGATGCCGATGCCCACTGACGAGAGCGCACGTCGGGACAGGCTGGCGGCGCGGCGCCGGCTCCTGGTGATGCCCATCATCGTGCTGGCGGTGTTCGGAGCGCTGTCGTGGTGGAATTCGCGGGCCGCTGAGCGGGAGAGGCCGAGGGTCAAGCTCTTCATGGACCAGATCGTGGATGCGATTGCGCTTGATGCCACCGTGGTGCCGCCGGCGCTGGCGATGAGCGAGCCGATCGTGGCGAACGAGCTTGCGCGGCGGGTGGCCGCGGCGGTGCGTGCGACCGGGCCGGAGGCGTGCGGCGTAAGAGTGGTGGACGGGGACGTGTCCCTGCCGGGCGGCGCCGCGACGCATACGGCGTACGTGACAGCGGTGGGCGGGCCTTCCACACGCGTGCGGCTCGTCGCGCGCGCGGGCGACCCGATCATCCTTGTGATCGGTGTCGAGGACGTGCAGGCTCCTTAGCGTGGTGGGGATAGGCTCGTGCGATGGTCGTGTGGCTCAACGGACAGTTCCTCGACCGCGACGAGGCGCGGATCAGTGCCTTCGACGCGGGGTTCCAGCATGGGGTCGGGCTCTTCGAGACGATGGCCGCGCGGCACGGCCGCGTGTTCCGCGTCATGGATCACCTGCAGCGCCTTGCGACGAGCGCGGCAGAGCTTCGGCTCGCCGAGGGGCTGCGGCTTGAGCCCCTCGCAGATGCGATTGAGATGACGGTCGCGCGCAACGAGCTCTCGGAGGCTCGCGTGCGGCTCACGGTGACTGGCGGCGACCTCAGCATGCTCAGCGGTGCGCGAAGCGGGCCTGCCGATCCCACGATCATGGTGGTGGCGCAGGCGCCCACGCGCTATCCGGCGGAGCTCTTCAGCCGCGGCGTGCGCATCAAGGTCGCGGACATCCGCACCAATCCGTTCGACCGCTTCGCGGGACACAAGACGCTGTGGTACTGGCCGCGCCTCTCCGAACTTCAGGCCGCCAGCGCTGCCGGATGCGCCGAGTCGCTCTTCCTCACGACGAGCAACCACCTTGCGTGCGGCGCCGTCAGCAACATCTTCCTCGCGCGCAAGGGAGAGCTGCTGACGCCGATCGCGCGCGGCGAGGAGAAGGCTGGCGCGCTGCCGTCTCCTGTGCTCCCCGGCATCACGCGCGCGGTGGTGCGCGAGATCGCCGGCCGCATGGGCATCGCGTGCCAGGTGCGGACGCTGGCGATCGACGACGCGCTGGGCGCCGACGAGATCTTCCTGTGCAACTCGAGCTGGGGCATCATGCCGGTTGTCGGCATCGAGGGTGCGGTGGTGGGAGGCGGCGCGCCGGGTGCCATGACGCGCACCCTGCGCGAGGCGCTTTCGCAGTCGATTGACGGGGAGACGCGCGACGCGGCCGAGCGGCTCGGCGGCACGGTAGGCTCCTGAACGGGAGAACGATGCCGATGCCCGGACAGGGATTCGTCCACCTTCATCTTCACAGCGAGTACTCGCTGCTCGATGGCGGCAACAAGATCGACGATCTCGTCGAGCGAGTGAAGGCGCTCGGGATGGATGCGGTGGCGGTCACCGACCATGGCAACCTCTACGGCGCGCTTGAGTTCCATGATGCGGCGCGCAAGGCGGGCGTCAAGCCGATCCTTGGCATTGAGGCGTACGTCGCGCCCGACCGCGATGGCCAGCCGGGCGACCGGCGCGACCGCACGTCGACGGGCGTTGCGGACGGCGGATTCCATCTCGTGCTCCTGGCGCAGGACATGCAGGGGTGGCAGAACCTGCTGCGGCTCTCGAGCGACGCCTACATCAACGGCTTCTACTACAAGCCCAGGATGGACAAGTCCACGCTTGAGGCGTGGAACGCGGGGCTCATCGCGATCAATGGGCACCTTGGGTCGTCGATCGCGCACCATCTCGTGAACTACGTGCGCACCGGACAGCAGGCGCACTGGACGCTTGCGGTCGAGGAGGCGCGCTGGCACGCGCGCACCTTCGGGCCTGATGCGGCCGGGCAGCCGCGCTTCTACATCGAGCTGCAGCGCCACATTGAGGAGCAGGAGCGCATCAACCCGCTGCTGCGCAAGCTCGCGCGCGAGCTCGGCCTGCCGCTGGTGGCCGACAACGACGCGCACTTCCTGCGCGCCGAGGACCACGACGTGCACGACACGCTGTGCTGCATCTCGATGTCGCGCACGAAGGATGCGCCCGACCGGCTGCGCTACCCGGAGGCGCTCTACGTGAAGAGCCCCGCGGAGATGGAGGCGCTCTTCCCCGATCCCGAGGAGCGCGAGGCGCTCGCCAACACGGTGCGCATCGCCGAGCGCTGCAACGTGGAGCTGCCGCGCGGCGGGAGCCATGCGCCGGTGGTGATTGTGGAGGGGCCGACGGAGCCCGCGACCTACTCCGGCGGCGATCTCACTGAGTGGTTCAAGGCGTACTGCCGGAGGTTCGAGCTCAAGCCCTTCGACGAGTCGGCGGGCGGCTCGCGCGAGCGCGTGAAGGAGACGTGCGACCGTGCCCTGCGGCTGCTGGCGGAGGCGGGCGCGATCTGGCGCTACGGCCCCGACGGCGTGACGCCGCAGATCCGCGCGAGGCTCGAGCGCGAGCTTGCGGTGCTCGCCGGCAAGTCGATCTCGCCCTACTTCCTCATCGTGTGGGACTTCGTGAACTGGGCGCGGCAGCAGGGGATCCCTGCGAATGCGCGTGGTTCGGGCGTGGGCACGATGACGGGCTACCTGCTCGGGCTCTCCAATGCGTGCCCCGAGCGGTACGGGCTGCTGTTCGAGCGCTTCACCGATCCTGACCGCAGCGAGTACCCCGACATCGACATCGACATCTGCCAGGATGGGCGCGCGCGCGTGCTCGAGTACGTGCGCGCCAAGTACGGGCATGTGGCGCAGATCATCACCTTCGGGCGACTGAAGGCGAAAGCCGCGGTGAAGGATGTGGCGCGCGTGATGGGCCTGCCGCCCGCCGATGGGCAGGCGCTGTCGAACCTGGTTCCCGCGGAGCTCGACATCACGCTCGCGCGTGCGATCGAGCGCGAGCCGAAGCTTAAGGAGGCTGTGGAGAACGACCCCACGATCGCGAAGGTCGTTCGGCATGCCCAGGCGCTCGAGGACCATGCGCGGCATGCGGGCATCCACGCGGCGGGCGTGGTGATCGCGACGCGCCCGCTCGACGAGATCGTGCCGCTCTGCCGCGCATCCGGCGGTGGCGAGGAGGTCGTGACGCAGTGGGATGGCCCCTCGTGCGAGAAGGTCGGCCTCCTCAAGATGGATTTCCTCGGGCTGCGCACGCTGTCGACGATCGAGCGCGCGAAGTCGCTCATCGCGAAGTCGATGCCGGAGGCCGCGGTGTTCGCGGCGGTGGGCTGCGGCGCGGACTTCGACCCGCGCACTCGCGGTGCGCGCGAGGGGCGGTCGCATCCGCTTGACCTTGACCGAATCCCGCTCGATGACCAGCGCGTGCTTGCGATGTTCCGCCGCGGCGAGACGAGCGGCATCTTCCAGTTCGAGTCCGGCGGCATGCGCAGGCTGCTCGTGGACATGCAGCCCGACCGCATCGAGGACCTGATCGCCGCAAACGCGCTCTTCAGGCCCGGGCCGATGGACTTCATCCCGCAGTACTGTGCGCGCAAGCACGGCCGCGAGGGCGTACCGCCGGTGCACGAGATCTTCGACCGATTCGTCGGAGAGACCTACGGCATCATGGTCTACCAGGAGCAGGTGATGCAGGTGCTGCACCACCTCGGCGGCATTCCGCTGCGCGCGGCGTACAGCGTGATCAAGGCGATCTCCAAGAAGAAGGAGGACCAGATCGCCGGTGCGCGGGCGGACTTCGTGAAGGGCGCGGTCGCGCAGGGCGTGAGCGACTCGCGCGCCGGCGAGATCTTCGACCTGATCCTTCCCTTCGCGCGCTACGGCTTCAACAAGAGCCACTCGACGGGCTACGCGATCATCGCCTACCAGACGGCGTACCTCAAGACGTACTTCCCCGCGCAGTACATGGCCGCCGTGCTGAGCTTCGAGAGCCAGGCCAGGAAGGTGGAGGAGTGGTCGGTCTACCTCGAGGAGTGCAAGCGCATCGCGTGGGCCGACTCGGTGCCGGAGAGGCCGCACGTGGGCGTCGAGGTGCGTCCGCCTGACATCAACCTCTCCGACGCGGACTTCTCGGTGGTGTACGGGCCCGACGAGATGCACGACGCGCTGCACGGCCACGTGCGATTCGGGCTCAAGGCCATCAAGGGCGTCGGCGAGTCCGCGATCCGCGCGATCATGGACGAGCGCGCGGCGCACGGGCCGTTCCGCGACATCTTCGACTTCTGCGAGCGCGTCGACCTGCGTGCGGTGAACAAGGCGGCGCTCGAGAGCTTCGTGAAGGCTGGCGTGTTCGACGGGCTGCATGGCCTCGAGCAGCGCGCATCGCTGCTGGCGACGATTCCCGAGGCGGTGAGCGCTGGCCAGTCGCGCGCGCGAGACCGTGCGGATGGGCAGATGTCGATCTTCGGCGACATGCTGCCTGCAGGTGGCGGCGATTCGGGTGCCAACGGCGCGGTCGGGGGTGCAGGTTCAGGCGCTGTGGGGGCATCGGGTCTCGCACTGCGCAAGGCTGCGCCGTGGTCGCACATGCAGGCGCTCGCCCAGGAGAAGGAGGCGCTTGGCTTCTTCGTGAGCGGACATCCGCTGGACGAGTGGTCGCGCGAGTCTGAGTCGTTTGCGAACACTGACAGCGTGCGCATCCGCGACATGCCGGCCCAGGCGCCGGTCGTTATGGCGGGCATCGTCGGCCGTGTCAGGAATGTGGTGAGCCAGCGCGGCGCGCAGCCTGGCCGGCGCATGGCGATGGCGACGATCGTCGACAAGCTCGGCACCGCGGAGTGCGTGCTTTTCCCGGACACCTTCGCGCAGCACGGCGAGATGCTGCAGTCCGATGCGATGCTGATGATCGTGGGCACGGTGGACCGCAGCCGCGCGGAGCCGG
>JBIKNS010000010.1:0-28403 GCA_044358545.1 Phycisphaerales bacterium
CCGTCGATGAGCAGCATGTAGAGGGGGTTGGGGCCTCCGGCACCGAAGCACCCGCAGCCGCCGCGGAGCACTTCGGCAAATCCGCCCTTCTGCCATGACGGGATGATGGTCGACAGCAGGATCGCGCAGAAGAACGTCAGCAGGGTGATCGCCACCGCGCGCGACAGCCGCGGCACGCAGATCATGAGGGCGGCGATCACGAACTCGGAGAGGATGATCAGGCGCAGCGCAAGGTCCATCCAGGCGTTGCCGGAGAGACCGAGCATCCCATCCGTTGATGTGATAGTGCTCAGTACAACCGGCGGAAGTAGCTTGGGGTCAAGCTGCGCGAGCTTGAATGACGCTCCAGCAAGTAGCCACAGGGGAACCGCAACCCTGCAGACGATCGTGCCAGTGGTGGTGCGTGTCATGCCTGCAGATTATGCCCGCGGGGGAGCGCCGTCCTCGAGGGCCTCGCAGATCGCATGCATTACCACCTGGTGCGCCTCCTGCACGGCCGCGCCGTCAACGCCACTGACGGTCACCGCAACGTCGCACAGCGGGAGGCATGCGCCGCCATCGCCGCCAAGAAGACCGATCGTGCGCATGCCCTGGCTGCGTGCGGCGTGGAGCGCAGCCACGAGGTTCGCGCTGCGGCCGGATGTCGAGAAGACCACGAGCGCATCGCCGGGCCTCCCGAGCGCCGAAAGCGGGCGCGCAAAGACCTGCTCGAAGCCGAAGTCGTTGGCGATGCACGTCAGCGCCGTCGGATCCGCGCAGAGACAGATCGAGCGCAGCGGGCGCCGGTTCGAGCGGTACCGGCCGGTGAGCTCCTCGGCCAAGTGCAAGGCCTCGGCCGCGCTGCCTCCATTGCCGCAGGTGAAGAGCGTGCCGCCAGCGACGAGCGTGCTGCGCACGGCATCCATGAGGGCCTCAATGTGCGACGTCCGCGAATCAAGCGCCGCGACCGCAGCCCGTGCCTGTTCGAGGCGGCTGCGCAACACTGACGAGAGCGACACCATCTGTGCCATAGGCGGGCAAGGTAGTGCGTCATGCCCGGTCCGTCGCGCAACGAGCCGATCCATGCTCAACTGCGGCGATGGCCCGCCGAACGCCTCGCGCCGAGACCGCAGCCGCCAGAGCGTCGTCGGCGCCGGGCGAGGGCGCTGCGGTCCTGGTTCTTCCGGACCAGCTCACGCGTGCCGTGGGACCGCTGGCACATGTGGAACCGGGGACGCATGAGGTGCTGCTCGTGGAGAGCCGGGAATGGCTCTCGCGCAGGCCCTATCACGTGCAGCGGGTGGCCCTGATCTTGGCGCACATGCGGGCCTTTGCCGAAGAGCTTGCCACCGATGGTCATCGAGTGTGCATCGTGCGGGGCGATGATTCCATGGCCGAACTGCTTCGAGCGCGTGGGGCAGGCCCCGCAGGGGTGCCCATGATCGCGATGGAGCCCGCGGAGCGCGAGATGCGCGCGGAACTCGCGCCGCTCGTGAGCGAAGGCGCGCTGCGGTGGGTTCCCAACGAAACGTTCCTCACGAGTCGCGAGGAGTTCCTCGCGAGTGCAGGTCGGCCATGGAAGATGGAGTCCTTCTACCGGGCGGTACGCAAGCGCACGGGCATCCTCATGGATGACGATGGCGCGCCGGTCGGCGGCAAGCTCTCTTTCGATGCCGAAAACCGCAAGCCGTGGAAGGGGTCGCCCGCGGCACCCGTGCTGCCGAGGTTCGAGTCGCCATCGGAGCAGATCTCTCGCGAGATCCGGGCGGCAGTGCGCACGGACATTGCGGAGCGGTTCGCGCACCATCCGGGCACACTGGACATTGATGCGCTGCCGGTCACGCGGCGCGAGGTGGACAAGTTCTGGTCGTGGGCGAAGGCCGAGTGCCTGCCGCACTTCGGCCCATGGGAGGATGCGATGAGCACGCGAAGCCGCGGGCTCTTCCACACGCGCATCTCCCCGCTCCTCAACATCGGCAGGATCCTTGCGCGCACGCTGGTGGATGACGCGCTTGCGATGGACCTGCCGCTGCAGTGCGCCGAGGGATTCGTGCGCCAAGTGATCGGATGGCGCGAGTTCGTGCGACACGTGCATGGGGAGACCGATGGGTTCCGCATTGGGGGCTTCGCGCGCGACGGAGAACCGCAGGACGCCCCCGGCGATGGCGGATACGCGCGTTGGGCGGGCAAGCCATGGCGCGTGCACGCACCAGCGCCTGAGGGAGTCGACGGGGGCGGCCGTCCTGCTGCGTTTGGCCAGCGCACCCCGCTGCCTCCCGCGTACTGGGGTGCCACTTCAGGTATGCGTTGCCTAGACACGGTCGTCGCGGATGTGTGGGCAGAGTCCTGGAGCCATCACATCACGCGGCTGATGGTGCTGGGCAACGTCGCCACGCTGCTTGATGTCTCGCCTCGCGACATCGCGGACTGGTTCTGGGTGGCCTATGCGGACGCGTGGGACTGGGTCGTCGAGCCCAACGTGATGGGGATGGCCACGTTCGGTGCCGGCGGCATCATGACGACAAAGCCATATGTCTGCGGTGGCGCCTACATCGATCGCATGAGCGACTACTGCAAGGGATGCGCCTTTGACCCGTCCTCGGACTGCCCCGTGACAAGCCTCTACTGGGCATATCTCGGGCGGCATGAGAGCCAACTTGACTCGAATCCGAGGATGTGGGTCGTGCTGAACTCGATGCGCAAGCGTGCGCCGGATCGTCGTTCTGCCGATGCGGACCGCTTCGTTGCGGTGCGCGACATGCTTGTGAGGGGAGAGCGCATCGACCACAACCTGCCGGGCCTATCGTGAGCGCTGCATGACCCGATCGACACTCGAGCCCCCTCCGGACTTCGCCGCAGAGTCGACAGTGCCTGCGCCACGCGCCATGCTTGCGTCCTGGCACTTCGCGCATGGGGCGCTGCAGCGGCTCCTGCCGCCCTGGCAATCGGTTGATGTCGAGTCTGCGGAGCCGCTCGCTGAGGCATCGCGCACTGTGCTCCGGCTGTCGGCGGGACCGCTTCGCGCGCGGTGGATCGCGGTACACGAGCAGGTGCGGCCCGGCCATGGATTCGTGGACCGCGCGGAGCGCAGCCCATTCGCGCGCTGGCGGCATGAGCACCTGTTTCTCGACCGCGCTGACCCGTCGCAGAGCCAGCTCGTGGACCGGATCCGCTATGCGCTTCCGCTGCCCGCAAGGATCCCTCCCTTCAGCCTGATCACTGAGCCCATGGCTCGCGCCCAGCTGAAGCGCATGTTCGCGTTCCGCCACGAGCGCACGGCACGGGACCTGCGCCGCCACATGGAGCATCGTGCGCGCGCCGGCGAACGGCCGCTGACTGTTGCGGTCACCGGGGCCACGGGTCTTGTCGGATCCGCGCTGTGCGCCTTCCTCGAGACTGGAGGGCACCATGTGATTCGGCTCGTTCGTGGCCGAGTGGGCGCGTCCACCACGCACGCGCCAGCCCCGAGCACGGCGGACGCGCCAGCCACGCGCGACGTGCCCTGGAACCCCTCAGGCGACTGGGATGCGTCGCCACTGTCGGGCATCGATGCTGTCGTGCACCTCGCCGGCGAGAACATCGCCGCGGGGCGCTGGAGCGCAGCACGCAAGGCCTCGATCCTTCGCAGCAGGGAGGAGGGCACGCGCAGCCTCGCTCGTGCGCTGGCAGCGCTCGCCAACCCGCCCAAGGTGCTCGTGAGCGCCTCGGGCGTGGGGTACTACGGGCACAGCGACAGTTCCGAGATCGATGAGAGTGGCCCTGCCGGTGAAGGGTTCCTCGCCGACGTGGCACGCCGATGGGAACAGTCCACCGAGCCAGCCGACGCATGTGGCATTCGCGTCGTAAAGCTGCGCATAGGTGTGGTGGTCACCGCTCGAGGCGGGGTGGTGGGCACGCTGCGCACGCCATTTAGCTTCGGTGCCGGCGGACCTGTGGGCTCCGGACGCCAGGGGATGTCCTGGATCTCGCTCGATGACCTGCTCGGTGTGATCCTGCACGTGATCGGTACGCCGTCGCTTGCGGGTCCTGTGAACGCTGTGGCGCCGCATCCAGTGACGCAGCGCGAGTTCGCGAAGGCAATGGGGCGTGCGATGCGGAGGCCGGCCATCGCTCCGCTTCCCGCCTTCGTGGTGAAGTTGATGTTCGGCGAGATGGGCCGCGAGCTGCTTCTCTCTGGGCAGTTCGCCGTGCCAAAGGCGCTGGTCGCCTCCGGATTCAGGTTCGACAGCCCGCGGATCGCCCAGGCGATGGCCTTCGAGTTCGGGCGCGCTGCAGAGTGGGGAGGTGGCGATTGAGCCACGCACCGTCGATCATGTGGTTCCGGCAGGACCTTCGGCTTGACGACAACCCTGCGCTTCGGGAGGCCGCGCGGGATGGGCGTCCCCTTGTCGCCGTATGGATCTGGCACCCTGATGACGAGCATCCATGGCCACCGGGTGGTGCAGCGCGCTGGTGGCTCCACCACTCGGTCACTGCGCTCTCGGCTGACCTCGCAAGCCTTGGCATCCGACTGATCGTGAGGGCGGGGAACCCTGCGGTCGAGATCGCCGACATCGCGCGCGCGACCGGCGCACGCAGCGTGCATGCCGCGATGCGGTACGAGCCTTGGGCAGGCGCGCAGGAGCGCCGCGTCGCTGAGGCGCTCGCGTCGATGCAGGTGTCGTGCACGTTTCATCCCGGACTCCTGCTGCACGACCCGTCGCGGATCCGCACTGGCTCAGGCGTGCCGTACAAGGTCTACACGCCATTCAGCAAGTCTGTGGCGGCGAACGTCACCGTCGAGCCCTGCATCGCGCGGCCATCGTCGATCTTGGCTGCGGACGTATCAGGTATCCGCAGCGAGTCACTCGAAAATCTCGGGCTCCTTCCTCGCATCGCGTGGGATGGCGTGATGTCGAAGGCGTGGTCACCCGGCGAGGCAGGGGCACGCGAGCGGCTGAGCGCGTTTGTTCCCGCACGGACCGCTGCGTCAGCGCCGATCGCGCGCTACGCAACGGGCCGGGACGAGCCCGCAACGCCTGGCACGTCGATGCTCAGCCCGCACCTCCACTGGGGCGAGATCTCGCCCCGGCGCGTGTGGCACACCGTGGACCGTGCATTGGCGGCATCTGGCGCGTCAAGCGCTTCCGTGTCATCGAACGCCGCGAAGTTCAAGGCCGAGATCGTGTGGCGCGAGTTCGCATATCACGTGCTCGCCAACTTCCCGGCCACCTCCGATGCGCCGCTGCGCCCGGAATTCTCGAAGTTTCCATGGGCCGACGATGCCGCGCTGCGCCGAGCCTGGGAGCGGGGGCGCACCGGATATCCGCTGGTGGATGCGGGGATGCGTGAGCTGTGGGCCACCGGTTGGATGCACAACAGGGTTCGAATGAGCGTGTCGAGCTTCCTCGTGAAGCATCTCCTGCAGCACTGGATGCATGGCGCGCGGTGGTTCTGGGACACGCTCGCGGATGCCGATCTTGCCAGCAATTCGCTTGGGTGGCAGTGGAGCGCCGGATGCGGTGCCGATGCTGCGCCATACTTCAGGATCTTCAACCCGGTGCTGCAGGGTGAGAAGTTCGATCCCGAAGGCATGTACGTGCGTCGCTGGGTGCCCGAGCTGGCGAAGGTCCCCGCAAAGTGGATCCACCGCGTATGGGAGGCGCCGGCAGATGTGCTCGCCTCCGCGGGTGTCACGCTTGGCATGACGTACCCGCGCCCCATTGTCGACCACGCGCAGGCGCGCGCGCGCGCCTTGAAGGCGCTCACTGCGGTGTCGAAGGCTGGACCCGCGGCCTAGGCCGCCGCGCGCGGGTCTCGCGCCACCAGGGCAGCATCGCGGGGATCACAAGCAGTCCTAGGCAGATCCATGTGGTGCCAACGATCCACGGTCCTCCGCCGAGCAGCGCACCCGCCATCGCCGCGCCGGGTCCGGCGACGTACCCCACGCCGATGAGCGCCTCATGGGTGCCGCCCGCGTCAACCTCCGAGCTTCCCACGCGAAGGGCGTAGTAGAGCGCCGCGTAGTAGATGATCCCGTGTCCGATCCCGAAGATCGAGAGCCCAACAGTGACAGACCACAGCGCTGGTGCGGCAACCACGAGCGCGAACCCTCCCGCGAGCAGGGCCGCACCGACGAAGAGGCTCGACCACTTGCCGTGCCAGAACGCCAGATGGGCAAGCAACGCAACGGCTGCAAGCCTCACGAGCAGCCATGTCGCCGTGAGCGGCGTCTGTGCCGCGGGCGCGATATCGATCGACGTGAGCACGTACGGCAGAATCGGGCTGAGCGCGCCAACCATCATGTACGAGGCCGGAAGAAGCACACGCGCACTGGCGAGCTGCGCGCGATAGCCGGACGGCACGCTGGCGTGATCGTCGAAGTGGACGCCTGGCGCCTTGGGCAGCCACGGCAGCGCAAGCAGGCTGATGAGGCTCAGCGGACCGACAGCGAACACGGCAAAGCGCGCATCGAGTCCCTGTGCACCGCCGCTGCGCATCAGTGGTGCCATGAGCAGAAGTGCGGCGCTCACAGCCGCCATCCACACGATGCACCAGCGCCCAATCGCTCGGCGAATCCCATCTCCACTCCGACCTCCGCTGACGAAGGACTCCACAATGGGCCAGAGAAGCGCCGCAGTCACGCTGGTCACCAGCACCATCGTCACGATGCCGACGGCGGTGCCGCCGACGTACACGAGCGGACTCGCCACCGCCTGGACGAGCAGCAGCAGCACGAGGACGCCACGCGCGCTGGTGCGCCTTGCCAATGCACGGACGGCTCGCCCTGATGCAAGCGCGGCGACCGCGTACACGCCGCCTGACGCGAGGAACAGCATGGTCGTCTCGACCTCGGAGAACTTGAGGTCGTGCTGCGTCACGAAGCCAAGCCCGTTCCAGAGCACGCCGGTTCCGATGGAGTTCATGAACGTCACCCACCAGATGGCGGCCTCGGCGCGCCACGAGGTCGTCGGCGCCCGGGATGCGGATTCTGGCGTGCTGGACATGGTCGCGGTCTGCCTCAAGTCCGGTAGTATGCCCTTTCAGTCGTCCTCGTAGCTCAACTGGATAGAGCGCTGCCCTCCGAAGGCAGAGGTTGCGCGTTCGAATCGCGCCGAGGACGCCTTTTTCACCTTTTTGGCGAAATTTGAAATCTACGATGTGGCTGCCGGCGGTGCACGGGGCGAGCCCCGTTCCGTTCGACAGTGCTCAGGAACCGATGGTCATGACGCTGCACGCGATCTGTGGCCAACCTCGGACCGTCAGGAGCGCCGTTCTTTCGGCGCTGCTGTGCATTGGCCTGTCGCAGGATGCGCTGGCGCAGGACACCGATCCTGTAGAGCAACTCTCGAATCCAACGTCGATGGGCACCCAGCGCTTCGGCAGCTCGTTCTGGTTCGGCCTTGTCGGTAGCCCTGACGGGGGCGGGGCTCCGCAGCAGGTCGTTGGCGCGGGAAGTCCATGGGCGAGTGTCACGCCAGCGGGAAGTTCAACGGCCCTCTCCAAGGCCGGATGCGTGACGCTCTTCCGCCAGTTGTCCTTTGGATGGCTTCCCATGCGTGGCAATGCCGGGGTCAATCTCGTCGCACCCTCTCCACTTGCCAACGGCAACTTCGGGTTCGCGATCTCGATGTCCGGATCGTTCCTTGTGGTGGGGGCGCCGGGCATGGGCGTGCCGCTCAACTCAGGGCGTGCCTACCTGTACGAGTGGGCGGCAGGCGAGTCGTGTGTGCCCGGCGACACCTCCGAGTGGTGCCTCCGCGCTGAACTGAGCAATGCGGCACTGCCGGGCACGGCCGACCCTCCGGCCGCGGTGGACCTGTTCGGGTCATCGGTCGCCAACTTGGGGTCGATTGTCGCGGTGGCTGCACCGAACAATGATGTGCGGTACCCGAGCGTGCAGTTCCCAGGCCAGACTGTCAATGTTGTCGATTGCGGGTCCGTCACGATGTTTGCGCCGCGCACCGATCCCAAGACAGGTCGCGTCGTGTGGGTGCCCTTTGCGTTCATTTCCCCCCCGGTGCTCAACGCATCGGGGCAGCCGGACAGCTCGATTGACCCGTCGGCGCTCTCGTCGAGCTTCTTCGGCGCATCGATCGCGATGAACGGATCGACGCTGATCGTCGGATCAAAGCGCACGACAGTCACGCAGGCCGCGCAGGGTGCGGTGTACGTCTACGACTTCGATCCGCTTGCGCTGACCGTGACCTATCGCCAGCGACTGAATGCGCCGTCGTCCCTGGCGCAGGCGAACGAGCAACTGGGATCGTCGGTGTCGTCTGAAGGTGGCCGCATCGTGGCTGGCGCGCCGAACAGGTCGGGGGGTACCGGACTCGCGAACATGGGCGCTGCATATGCGTTTGAGCGCGAGCCGGCAGGATCGGGTCCGTTCGTGTTCAGGGCGCAGTTTCGCGCCTCGGACGGCCAAGGTGGCGACTTCTTCGGCACGTCCGTCGCAGTGCGCGGCAACCGCATGGTGGTCGGCGCGCCCGGCAAGGACTTCGCCAGTGACATCGATCGGGGCAGCGCCTACCTGTTCGCGCAGGAGGATGTCGAGTGCAACACCTGGACGCAGGCACTTCGGGTCTCGCCAAGCCTGGGATCTGGCGCTCAGTTTGGCGCCCATGTCGGCCTGTCCTTCAACGAGCTCTTCGCCGTGGGTGCGCCTGGCGCCACGAGCCCGCTCGGTCCCGGGCAGGGAGTTGTGCTGCTCTACGAGCGTGACCTTGTGGGCTGCCCCCAGGACCTCAACGGCGATGGAACGACCGACGGTCTGGATCTCGCACTGTGTCTCTCTGCCTGGGGCCCGGCCTCCGGTGCGGGCTACTACGCAGACTTCAATGGCGATAGCGTGGTCGACGGATTTGACCTCACGGGGCTGCTCGCGAAGTGGGGACCCTGCAGCTGCGCGCCGGAACCGTAGTCTGCGTCGGTGAAGATCAGCCAGTTTCAGCAACTCATCCGCGAGCGGTATCACGCCACCGACAGCGCACGAGGCGCAGCCCGGACATTCGTGTGGTTCACCGAGGAGGTCGGCGAGCTCGCCCACGCGATCGGCAAGCATGACCGGGGGGATCCTGACCGGGACAACCTCGAGGAGGAGTTTGCCGACGTGCTTGCCTGGCTTGCGACGATGGCGAACATCTGCGACATCGACCTTGAACGCGCCATTGCGCGCAAGTACCTCGAGGGCGGCGGCCCGAAGGGCGTGAAGTGAGCGAGGCGCGCCCATCGCACGGCGTGCCGGCAATGCCGAGCGCTACCGCGTCGGTGTGCGGCGTCTGCGCCCTTCATGCGCGCGATGGCGGGCCGCCTCGTGCCGTCTGGTCCGATGGCACGTGGCTCCTGCGCCATCATGCGCACCCCGCACCGCTGGCGGGCTGGTTCCTGCTCGACTCGGTGCGCTGCGTGCGCAACGCCGCTGACTTCACCGACATGGAGGCTGCGACGTTTGGCGCCGTCCTGCAGCGGGTCACGCGGGCCGTGCGCGAGGCGTGCGGCGTGCCCCGCACCTACACAATCATGTTCGGCGAGGGCGCTCCGCACCTTCATGCGCACATCGTCCCGCGAGATCCGGAGGATCCCGAGACGTGCGCGTGGGCGGTCGCTGACCTCTACCGACACGTAGAGCGAGGACTGCGTGCACCAGCCTCGGATGAGCAGGTCGATGCGGTCAGCGCGCGGGTGCGGTCAATGCTCGTGTCCGGCGGCGGCTGACGCGAACGCGTCCGCCGCGGCGCATCCGGCGACGAAACCGGACGCCCACGCCCACTGGAAGTTGAAGCCGCCGATGCGCCCGTCCACGTCGCAGATCTCGCCCGCCAGATGCAGACCGGGGACGATCCGGCTCTCCATGGTGCGGACGTCGATCTCCGCGAGGGGTATGCCTCCAGCGGTGACCTCAGCCGCATTCCATCCGCGGTCGCCGGTGACCGGAAGGGGCGTACCCGAGATGAGCGAAGCCAGCGCACGTCGCCTGTCCCTCGCGAGCTGCTGCACGGTGGAATCGGCAGGGACATTGGCTGCGGCGCAGAGTGCTCGCGCGAGTCGTTCGGGCACGCGGTCGCGCAGCCTCGCGGCCACTCCGGTGCCCTTGGACTGCTGCAGCCACACATCGGCCTCGTCCGCCAACATGCCGGGTACCCAGCAGATCTCGAGACTGCAGCCCGGGTCGGCGTCCCGCGCGTGATGCCAGTGCCTGCTCATATCGAGCACCGAGGGACCGCTCAGGCCGAAGTGGGTGCAGAGCGTGCTGCCCCGGATCACCCGGAGCTTGCGTGTCGTGGCGGATCGCAACACGATCTCCGCGTCGACCGTGAGTCCGCTGAGCGCACGGATCCAGTGGCCATCTTCCAGGGTGAGCGGAACGAGTGCGGGCACGACCATCTGGGTCACCGAATGGCCGAGCCGACGTGCAATGTCGAGCCCCGTGCCATCGCTTCCGCTCTTGGGAAGGCTCTTGCCGCCTGTGGCCAGGATGAGCCGGCGGCATCCAACGGACCCGGATGGCCCCCTGACCACGAATCCGTCGCTGACGCATTTCACGTCCTCGACGCGCCACGGGTGGTCGAGGGTGGCGCCCGACGCGTGCAGCGCCCCGACGAGCGCATCGAGCACCGTGTGCGCATCGTCGGTGGTGGGAAAGAGCTTGCCCGTGTCCTCCTGCTTCAGCGAGACGCCAAGATCCGCGAAGAATGCAATGGTTCTGTCGACGCCGAACCTCCGCAGGACATTGCGAATCGCAGCCGCGGTGCTTCCGCTGTAGTCCAAGTCGCGGACCTCGTGGTGGGTGACATTGCATCGCCCGCCGCCAGCCACGAGAATCTTTGCGCCGATGCGTGCGGCGCCGTCAACCGCACGCACTGACGGCGGGTGCGGGCATGCCGCCCCACGCTGTCGTGCGGTGCGAGCCGCCCAGAGTGCCGCAAAGAGGCCCGCTGCGCCCGCGCCCACCACGCAGATGTCGACGCATGAAGGGTCCGGTGACGAGCCGTCGCGCGCTGTGTGCAGGAGGCCGGTCACTTTCCAAGCACGATCGAGGTGCTGACCGGAGCCGCCTTCTCCGCCGAGTACGCGAACTGCAACCTCGAACCAGGCGCTGCACGGACGACGTATCGGAAACTGCGCTCGCCGAGCCCAGGAATGCCGGACTCGACAAGGAGCGTCTCGGGGCGGTGCTCCACTGCCGCGAACGTGGTCGCCAGGCGTCGCGCCATGGGACCAGCCGTGATCACGCGTGCGCCCTCTCCGGTGAGGGTGGCGCGGTCCGGCAATCCGATCTTGCACTGCGCGGCCCGAGCGGTGCGCGTCGGGATCAGCCGGTCATTCGCTACCTCCACCGTGACCTGCCACAGGTCGGCGCCGAGCTGGATGGCCTCCGAGTGCGCGATGCGCAGCAGCGGCATCTGGTCCGCATGGTGCATCGTGAACGCAAAGTTGCGGTGGCACTCCTCCTCAAGCATGAATCCTGGCGGGATACGCGACGACCACTTCGTTCCGCCTCCGACGAGCACCGATCCAAACTCCGGATGGGGCACCTCGCTCCAGTCGGTGAACGTCTCGCCAAACAGCACGCGGTCGATCCACCGCATGCGCCCCTCCTCGTCGGGCGAGCGGCCATCCTGGAGTATGCGCTTGTCGGTCCAGAGCTCATTCGTGAACGCGATGATCCCGAGTCCCTCGGCGAGCCAGTTCACGAATCCGCCATGCACTGGGTACAGATCCGAGTGGATCACGAACTTCCGGTAGAAGGGGAGCATCTCCACTCCCGCCGTGGCGATCGCGTCATAGACGACCCGGTCGGGCTCCGGGTAATCGCCCTCGCGGTACGCGGCTCCAGGACCGCGGAGAATCATGGCGCCGGTGTTGTGGTAGCTCTGTGCAGCCGCCACATTGGGATGCGCCAGCAGCCAGTCAGCCACGGCGCGCGTCTCGGGCCAGTGGAGCGGCACCGGACCCGCACCCCTCTGCACGTGGCTAGGGTGCCAGTCGCTCGGCCAGCTGCGGTTCATGTCGTAGCTGCCGTAGCCATCCTCGTTGATGCGGCCATCGCCGTCATCGTCGATGCCCTCTTCGCCCACGAGCGACCACTCGCCGCGCTCCACCGTTCCATCAGGACGGGGCTCGCGCGGCACGCGCTCCATGATGCGGGGATCGCGAGCGTTGCGACGATGGGTGCCGTTGGGATCGCGGCGCCACATCGATCCGATCGAGCCGTCGCCGTCAAGGTCGTTCGGGGGATCCTCATCGACGAGTCCATCGTCGTCGTCGTCCCACGGGGCCTGCCCGGTGCGGCTGCTGTGCGGCGAGCTCACTTCCCGGAACCAGGCGGCCCGGCCGTCGGGGTTCATGCTTGGCATGAAGTGGAACGCGACCCGGTCGACCAGGGACGTGAGCCTTGGGTTGCTCCCGTGTGCGCGGCAGAGGCGATCAATCGAGTACAGCACCGTTTCCGTGGCTTGGATCTCGTTGCCATGCACGTTGCCGTCAATCCACATCGCTGGCTTCGACGACTCGGGACCGGTCGCCGGATTGTTCATCGTGATCACGATCAGTGGGCGGCCTTGGGAGCTCGTGCCGATCGTGTGCATCGTGAGAAGCTTTGGGTACGCCGCGACCAGCTTGTCCATGAGGGCACGCACGTCGTGCTCGTCGTAGAACCGGTTCCATGCGATGTCTACGGGCGTGGCGCCATCTACGGGCACCACGCAGCATGCGCAGGCGATCACGGCTGCCATCCATCTCCGGTACATCACTTCGCACCTCCATGCCTGATCGGCGGGACCTTGGCTGGAACAGATTCGAGCTGCACCGATGTGCCTTGAATGAGCGCCGATTGGGCATCCATGCCGCTCCACCGGACGTCGATCCGGATTGGCGCGTTCCCCGATGCCGCCACCACCCACTCGACATCCTCGGCGCCGTAGCCATCGAGTGACGCGATGCGGGCCGCGCGCGGCCCCGACAGGATCTCCGCCGGCGCCATGCTCGTGCGCACCACGATGGGCGCAGGTGCGTCGTTTGTCTTGCCCATGGCGGTGCACGTAGGCAGCCAGCCATCATTGGCGATGCGCATGCGGATCCGGCGAACCCCGGGCGAAAGCTCATCGACCGTGACAGTGTCGATGCGAACTCGCGGCCGGCGCTCGCCGAGCGTTGCGACGAACGCAGTCACGGCGTCAGCGGCGCGCCGACGCGCGTCAGCTGGCGGATTGCGCCTGAAACCCGGCTCGAATCCTCCAATCTCGACGGGACCGAGCGTTGGATGCGAATAGGGCGCCCAGGCCACGAATCCCGCACCTGCATGTGCGCGGTCGCTGATGGCAAGCCATTCCACGGCCTCAGCATCCGCCGGTGTGAGTTCGCGCGAGGATGCACGGTTCTGCGCCGCAGCGTTCGCATCGGGTGTGTCGGCACCCTTCGCCGCGGCAGCATCTCCAACTTCCGCCTTCGGCGAATCTGGCCTGCCCCATGCCTGGGTCGAGAACGCCGGAAGCCCTCGGTGCGCGTAGAGCCACAGTGCAAGGCAGCCTGCCGGAGTGTCATCGGTCCATCGGGACTGACCTGACGCATCGCGCCATGACCTGCCGACCTCCTTCCAGAGCGCCTCGTCGCCGGCGTCGAGTTCCATCGGTGTCTTGCCGGTGGCGTCGCGGGGTTTCGGGTCAGGGGTGCGCGCCAGACTCTCCCAGCGCCCCAGGCAGAGCGCGCCCACGATCCGCGGGCGACCGAGCACAAAGGCTGCGATCGCGGCAGACTCAGGTTCACTGAGCTGGAACGCTCCAGCATGCGACGCGAACTCCGGCCAGCGTGCCGGGAAGTTGCAGTCGATGTCCACGCCACCGACGGGATCCTCCGCGATGCGGCCGTCGCCATCGGTGTCAGTCCCCTCAGGATGCACGCTGAAGGCCGCTGGTGCGTCGGCCAGCGGATCGGGTGTGCGCATGAGGCGCGGATCAGCGGGGTCAGCGGCATGCGTCGCCGGATCGCCTGGGGGCGGATTGGGTCGGCGCACCGACGTGATGCGACCATTCGCATCGAGGTCGCGCGGTCCGTCCTCGTCGCGCACGCCATCACGGTCGTCGTCGACTGGGCGCGCGTTCCGGCTTGGGGATCCCTCGACGCGGGCTACGCCACCCAGGAGGGCATCGGGGTTCGCGCACGGAATCACGTACACGGTCACTTCGGAGAGCAGTGCGGCGCGCTGATCGATCAGTTGTCGTGCCGCATCTGCCGCGATCGACACGTGCGCAGGGCGGTCCGCATCGAGCCCCGCCACAAGCAGCACACCAGGGCGCGAGTCGGCAGTAGCCGGATCGGAGGAGAGCGTCCACACCGTGACCGGACGACCTCCCGGACTCGTTGCGAGGTCACGAGTGCCGATCAACGACGGTCGCTCGCGCGCGAGCGCGATCAGCGAAGCGATCGCATCCGCTGGAGCCTGCACCGCTATCGATGGTGCCGGCGACGCGTCGGGCGGACTGGCGGCCACGCGTGGCGCATCCTGTGCGAGGCACACCTCATGGGTCATGAGCGGAACCGCAATCAGGCCCGCAAGGGCGGCGGCAAGGGTCCTGGGCATGGTGAGGTCGGTCATCTGGAGGGTGAGGATCAGAGGTCAGTGAGCAGATCGGCGTCCGTCATCGTGTAGAGGCCCACGAGCCACTTGCCCTGCACGAACGGATCCACGTGGAAGACGCCTGTGAGCGTGCCGTACAGGAACAGGTGCTTGCGGCTGTTGTCCTGTGACCGCACCAGCTTCGCCTCGATCCCGTCGTACGGCGAAGGAGGCACGCCGATGCAGCAGCCGTCCCACTGGTTGAGCATCAGGAGGCACTCGTCGGCCTCGCTCGCCACGATGGGAAATGCCACATATCCGCTGATGCGCACGTATGCGCCATCAAGCAGGGCGACACGCTGCGGGATCACGAACTCGCCAAGCCGCGGCTGGTACGTCTCCTTCGCGCTCAGCAGCAGGTCCCAGGTGATCTCATAGGGCCGTTCGGGAGATCCATCGCCGCCGATGGGCCACTTGCCGTCAGCCAGAATCGAACCATCTGGCCGTCGCACGAGGTCGCCACGCGCGACCGTCGCAGTCGCGATCTTCCGGTCCATGCCGAGCTCAGAGAGGCTGCCGCCGGAGACGGGGGCGTCCGGTGCGGTAGCACTCGCTCTTGCGCCAGAGGGCGTGGACGCGCTGCCGCTCGGCGCCTGGCGATTCGCGGCACTCGGTGACTGCGAGGGAGAAGGACTGCCCGTTCCAGCCGCGGAGGCAGACGTCACTGCTCGCGGCGCTGCAGGCGACGGGGGCGTCGAACTTGACCGCTCCGCGCGTCGGGGGATGATGATGGGCGTGCCTGCGACGGCGGTCTCTGTCTCGCCGCGCGGCATCATCGCGAGCGTCAGCGCGCCCGTCACGAGCACCACAATCAGGATCCACAGCGCGCGCACGAGGGAAGGCTACGCGTTCACGGGACGTCTCATCCCAGCGGTTTCAGGTGGCGCGCCACCGGCGTGCGGTACGCCAGCGTGGCGGGCACCATCCCCACGAGCGCGCATAGCGCAGTCGCCGCACCAGCGACAATCACCGCGGCGCGTGGGTCGATCCCGCCGCCGATCGTGAGTCCCACCTCAGCGACAAGCGCCGTGCGCACGCCAAAGGATCCGGCCAGGGCAAGCCCGACGCCCGCCAACGACCCCAGCAGCCCGATGACGGCGCTCTCGGAGAGGACGAGCGCGAACACGCGGCCGCGTGTGGCCCCGAGCACCCGGAGGATGGCCACCTGCCGCCGCCGCGCATCCATCGACGAGACCATGGCCAGCATCACGCTCAGCGCGCCGGCCACGAGCACAACAGCCGCCATCGCCACGAAGATCCAGTCGATGCCTCCCACGATCGCCATCAGCCGCGAGACTTGCTGTGCGGGCTGTGCAACCATGATTGAGGTGTCCCTCCGCAGGCGGTCAAACTGCGGCGCGATCGAGCTCGATGCGTCGCTGCCGGGGCGGGTGGGGATGCGCAGCATGATGCCGGTGATCAGCCGATCCGCGTCGGTGAGGTCCGCGATCTCGACATGGTGCTCATGCTCGTGATCGTGGTCATGATCGTGATCGTGGCCGTGCTCTGCGGCGAGCCGATCTTCGGCATGCAGCACCCAGCTCGTGTCAAGGTGCGTGAAGATCGCGGTGTCGTGCAGCGAACCGGTCGGCGCGAGGATTCCGGTGATCGTCACTGGGTGGTCCGCATGCTCGTGGCCAGCGCCCGAATGCCCTGACATGCCGTGCGTGAGGACGATCTTCTGGCCGACCGACAGGCCGTGCTGAGCGGCCGCGTCCGCGCCAGCGACCGCCTGCCACGCTTCGGTGAAGGGCGCGCCTTTCGCAAGAGAGAAGGGCACGCCCGACACCGGCTGCACCTGCTCAAGGAACTCCGGCATCGTCGCGACCACCGGCGATCCGCGGAAGGAATCGCCGAGTTGCGTAGGGATCGCCCACTCCCACGGGAAGCTCTCCGCGATCTCGCGGTACTTGGGCCACTGGATCGGGTTCGCGGGCGCGTTGGCGTAGAAGAGCCCGTTGAGCACCGACACAAGCGGGCTCGAGTCGGCGCTCACCAGCAGGTGGATGTTGCCCGTGCCTCGCTTGAAGGCCTGCGCTGCGCTCTCCCGCAGCGACAGCAGCGTGAGCAGCAGCGACACCGCAACGGCGATCATGCCGCCAGTCAGGAGCGTCGCGAACAGCCGGAGCCGGAGGCTGCGCAGCACGAACCGGAGGTCGCTCATCGGGACGCATCCTCCGTCTGGAGAGCGCCGGCGGCGCTCATGTCGATGACCCGGTCGAAGTGTGCCGCAAGCGCGGGATCGTGGCTTGTGCACAGCAGCGATGCCCCGACGCGGCGGGCCGCGTCGCGGATCGTCGAGATGGCGATCGCTGCGTTCGCAGGATCGAGGCTTGCCGTCGGCTCATCTGCGAGCACAAGTGAAGGCCCTCCGGCCACTGCACGGGCTATCGCCACACGCTGCTGCTGGCCGACGGACAGCTCATCCACGCGCGCGTCGCACTCGGCGATGCCGAGCGAGGCCAGCGCCTGGCGCGCCTGGTGCAGGCGTCCGGATGCGGGCACGCCGCTGAACTCAAGCGCGACGAGCACGTTCTCGAGGGCACTGAATCCCTGCAGCAGGTTGAACGTCTGGAACACCATGCCCAGGTGCCGCCCCCGGAACGCATCGCGGTCGGCGGACGAGAGTGTGGTGATGTCGATCCCCGACACGGTGATCGATCCGGACGATGGCGGCTCAATCCCGGCAATCAGCTGGAGCAGCGTGCTCTTGCCGCAGCCCGAAGGTCCGCGCAGGAGCACATGCTCTCCAGCCGCCACGCTCAGCCTGTCGACACGGAGCTCGAAGCCCCTGCCGTAGCTGAAGCGCAGCGACGTGATGTCAAGCGTGGAAGGCACAGCAGCGCCATGCTAGGCAACGCGATCGGGGCCCGTCATGCCACGTCGCCGAGTCCAAGCGCGGCCCCATAGAGCGCAAGCGTCTTGCGTCTCAGCAGCGCGTCCTCCGGGGCGGCAACCTTAGGGTCACGGTCCACGATGCGTGAGGCGATGTCACGCGCATGCATGAGCAGGTCCATGTCGCGCTCGAAGTCCGCGAAGCGCAGTGGCGGCATGCCCGACTGCCGCGCCCCGAAGAACTCGCCGGGGCCCCGCAGCTTGAGGTCGAGCTCGGCGATCGCGAAGCCGTCCGTGGTCGACGAGATCGCCTCAAGCCTGCGCACGGCATCCTCTGTGACCGGCTCGCCGACGAGCACGCACGTGCTTTGGGCCGTGCCGCGGCCGACGCGCCCGCGGAGCTGGTGCAGCTGCGCCAGGCCGAACCGCTCGGCATGCTCGATGATCATGATGGTCGCGGCGGGCACATCGACGCCCACCTCGATCACCACGGTGGCGACGATCGCATCGAGCTCGTGCGCGCTGAACGCGCGCATCACCGCATCGCGCTCCTCGGCCTTGAGCCGCCCATGCACCTCGCCGATGCGCAGTCCCGCGAAGGGACCGTGGCGAAGGGCCTCCGCATGCGTGGCCACATCCTTGAGCCCATGCTCGCCGTCCTCGACGGCAGGCACCACCACATACGCCTGCTCGCCGGCGGCGATGCGCGCACGCATCCGCCCGTACGCGGCAGGCGCATCGGCAGGCGAGATGACCTCTGTGGCCACAGCAGTGCGGCCGGGCAGCCTCCCACGGATCTGGCTCACGTCGAGATCGCCGAAGAGCGTCAGCGCGAGCGTGCGGGGGATCGGCGTGGCGGTCATCACAAGTGTGTGCGGCAGCGTGCGCACCTTGGCGGCGCCCGTGGCGTCTGCCTTCTCGCGCAGCGCCGCGCGCTGCTCGACGCCGAACCTGTGCTGCTCGTCGACGACCGCCACCGCGAGGCTGCGGAAGGCGACATCCGGCATCAGCAGCGCATGCGTGCCCACTGCGATGTCGAACGCGCCCTCGGCAAGGCCATGCTGCACCACCGCACGGTCGGCGGCGCTGAGGCTTCCGGAGAGGAATGCGATGCGCACGCGGCTTCCGGCGAGCATCGACGAAAGCACCCGAAAATGCTGCTCGGCGAGGATCTCGGTTGGCGCGACAAGGGCGGCCTGGTGCCCATGCGCGACCGCCACAAGCATCGCGTACGCCGCCACCGCGGTCTTTCCGGATCCCACATCGCCTTGAAGGAGCCGGTTCATCGGCATCTGGGTTGCGAGGTCAGATGCGATCTCGGCGCACACCGATGACTGGTCTGCGGTGAGCGTGAAGGGCAGGCGCGCGCGGATCGCCTGGTCGATGGATGGCGTCACCGGAAGCGCAGTGGCGCGCATCGTGTGGCGCACCTGCCACCGGCGCAGCATCGCGGCGAGCTGCAGGTGAAGGAGCTCGTCAAACGCAAGGCGCCGGCGTCCGAGGGACGCCGCATCCGCATCCGACGGTGCGTGCACAAGGCGGTAGGCGTCCGCGAGCGCCGGCAGCCCGAGACTGTGCGTGATCTCACGGCGTATGGGGTCGGCAATCTCGGACAGCGCCCTCGGCAGGCACTCCGCCACGATCCGCTCGATGCGCCAGCTCGGCACGTCCTCGGAGGCGCGGTAGACCGGCCGCAGCCGCGGTGCGGCGCTCCTGGCCGGAAGCGCCGCGTGCTCGGGCTCCCAGCGCGGGTTCACCATCTCGAGGTAGGGCCCGCGCGACTTCACCCGCCCATGCGCGACGCCGCGCGTGCCCGGATGGATCTTGCGCGCCATCCACGTGGCGTTGAACCAGACGAGCCTGACGGTGCTGTCACCGCACTCGAGCGTGGCCTCGCTGCGCGGGCGGCGCGCGCCAGGGATGTGCCTGATGGCACGGATCTCGCCGCGCAGGCTCCTCACGGTGCGTTCCGCGCCCTCATCGAGCGCAAGGTCGCGAGCCGCATCGCCGAGGCTCTGCTCACCCGCCTCGGCCTCGTACCTGATTGGCACGTGCTTCAGCGCATCTGCGACCGTCCTGAGCCCGATGCGCGCGAGCTGACGGGCGAGGTTGGTGCCGACACCCGGCAGCTCGGTCAGCGGCGAGCGCAGGTGGATCGTTCCGGCATCAGCATCAGGCGCCGCGCTCACGCGCCTTACGATACGCCCGTGGCACGACGCCCCTTCGACCCGGCCGCAGCGCTCGGGGGACTCTTCGAGCAGCCTCGGGATCCGTCACGCGCATCGTCCGCGTCGGAAACTCCAGCGTCAGGCAGCGCAGGCCATGGCGGCGAGCGCATCTACTCGGTCACCGAGGTGTCGGCGCGCATCCTGCAGGTGCTCGAGCGCAATCTCGACAGGATCCGCGTGCGCGGCGAGGTTCTGAACTTCCGTGAGGTCAACCGCAACTGGTACTTCTCGCTCAAGGACAGCGACTCGCGCCTCGATGCCATCATGCTGCGCATGGACCAGCGGGGGGCGGAGCCTCCGGCCGATGGCACCGAGGTCATCGCCGAGGGCCGCATCACGCACTTCGCCAAGCAGGGGCGCACGCAGGTCCGTTGCGACTCACTCGCGCCCGTCGGCGCCGGCGACCTCGACGCGCGGATGCGTGCGCTGCATGCCGAGCTTGGCGCCCGCGGCCTGCTCGACCCCGCGCGCAAGCGGACTCCGCCGCGCATCCCTCGCTCCATCATGGTGATCACGAGCCGCGGCAGCGCTGCCGAGGCTGACGTGGGCCACGCGCTCGCGACACGCGCGCCCGGCGCACGGGTGACGTACGTCGACACGCGCGTGCAGGGCGAGATGGCGGTACGGCAGGTGTGCGATGCGCTCGCAGCTGCGTCTGCGGCCGGGGCGCGGGGCGATGCGGATGTGGCGCTGCTGGTGCGCGGCGGCGGATCGAAGGAGGACCTCTGGACCTTCAACGAGCGTGCGGTTGCCGAGGCGATCCTCGCATGCGCGATCCCGGTCATCGTGGGAGTCGGCCATGAGATCGACCTGACCATCGCGGACGCCGTGGCTGACCGCAGCTCGCCTACACCCTCGCGCGCCGCGACAGACCATTTTGCCTCAGCCGAGGAGCTCGGGGACGAGGTGGACCACCTTGCGCTGCGGCTGCGCGAGAGCGCCCGGTCGCGCGTCGCCGAACTTCAGCGTTCGTTGCACCTTATGTCGAGGCATCCCGCGCTCGAGCGGCCGGTCGGTGCAGTCATGATCCGTCGCGCGGAGGTGGAGCGCCGCGCATCGCAGCTCATGCAGCTGGCGCGCGCGAGACTGTCCCGCCAGGCGGACCGACTGGCGCGTGCGCAGCTGGCGCTCGAGTCGCGGCACCCCCGTGCACTCCTGTCGCGCATGCGCATGCAGGTCGATGCGGGCGCACAGGCGATCAGCCGAGCGCACGCCGCAGGCCTCGCCGCCGCCGCTGCCCGCGTCAGCGCGCTCGCCGCGCAACTGGATTCGATCGGTCCTGCCCGAGTGCTTGCGCGCGGCTACTCCATCACCGTCGGTCCCGACGGGAACGCCGTGAAGGACGCGTCCGCGCTCGCGCCGGGCGACTCGCTGCGCACCATGTTCGCGCGAGGCTCTGCACGCAGTTCAGTGAACTCCATTGATGCGCACGAGGGCGGGCCCGACGCCATTGGCGAGCCCGGCGGGTCCGCCGGCGATCACTAGGATGCCCGCATGAGCCCTGCGAATCCTCGCAACGCACCAAAGAGCGCCGCCGCTGAGGCGAGCGCATCCGCGCCCGATGCCGATTCGATGGGGTTCGAGGACGCGGTGGCTGAACTCGAGTCGATCATCGAGCGCATCGATGCGGGAGAGGTGGGGCTCGAGGCGAGCCTCGACGCGTACCGCCGCGGTGCCGCGCTGGTGCGCCGTTGCCGCGCGATCCTCGATTCCGCGCAGCAGGAGATCGAGCGGATCTCAGCCGCCGACCTCGCGGCGCGCGGCACCGACGGACACGGCTGAACTACGCGATGAATGCGCTGCCGCCGCCTGTGCTGATCGCGCTTCCGTACGCGATCCACGCACTGTTCATCTTTGCGCTCGGCGCCTGCGTCGGCAGCTTCATCAACGTCGTGGCGATCCGGCTTCCGATGGGAATGGGGCTTGTGCAGCCCCCGAGTCGCTGCCCAGTGTGCGGACGGCGGCTGCGGTGGCACGAGAACATCCCGGTGCTCGGCTGGTTCCTGGTGCGAGGCCGCTGCAGGTCCTGCGACACGCGCGTCAGCCCGGCCTACGCCGCGGTCGAGCTGCTCATGGGCGCGCTGTTTGCGGGGCTGTACCTGCTGCTGTTCGCGGTGGAGCCGTCGGGTCCGTGGGGCGGCACCTGGCCGCGGTGGTTCCAGGCCACGGGATTCATGGGTTCGATGCCCGCGCTCCTGGCGCTCTATGCGCTCATCGCCGCGCTCGTGGCCGCCACGCTCAGCGATGTGCGCACGTACCTGATCCCGATTCAGGTCACCGCATGGCCCACTGCGTTGGGCTGTGCAGCATGGACGCTTCAGTCCGCGTTCGGTCCCGCATCTGCACCGGCCCACGCCTTGTGGCGCGAGCGCTGGCCGGTGCCGCTGCCTGAATGGACGATGACCGGGGTCGCGATCGGCGCGGCCGCCGGACTGCTGCTGTCGAACGTCCTACTGCGCACGGGCCGGATCCTGCCGAGCTTCCACGACTACCACGAGCACCAGAGGGACGACTCCCCGTTTGCCGACTATCCGCACGCGCGACGCGAGATCTGGCGCGAGATCCGGTTTGTGCTCCCGGCGCTCGCAGGTGCCTGCCTCGGTGCGCTCATCGCCCACTGGATCGCGCCCGCAGCAGGCACTACGGGAGCCTCTCCACCGCTCCCGATGGCGGCGCTGGCCGCATCCTTGCTGGGCTACCTGTGTGGCGCCGGCCTTGTGTGGATCGTGCGGGTGGTCGGCACCCTCATCAAGGGCGTCGAGGCCATGGGGATGGGGGATGTGCATCTCATGGGGGCGGCGGGAGCGGTATTGGGGTGGATTGATCCCACCGTTGCGTTCTTTGTGGCGCCATTCATCGGCCTGGGCTGGATCGCGATCGCCGCGGTCGCGGGCCGCATGAAGGGGGGTAGCCGCCGCGAGATCCCTTACGGACCGCATCTGGCCATTGCGGTGCTGCTGATCGTCTTCATGCGACCGGTGGTGCTCGACGCCGGGCGCGTGCTGTTCCCGGCCTGGATCG
This sequence comes from Phycisphaerales bacterium, assembly GCA_044358545.1. Classification (GTDB taxonomy): domain Bacteria; phylum Planctomycetota; class Phycisphaerae; order Phycisphaerales; family SM1A02; genus ZLKRG44. Next base: position 22,660 of record JBIKNS010000010.1, read on the forward strand.
CAGCGCAGCAGGAGAACGCCCCTCGAGGCGCGACTGGCACGCCCGACCCGCCGCGATTGCGATCGCGCCGCCCTTGACGCCGGACCCTGCAAGTGATGAGATGCGGCGCATCGGACGCGAACCCAACGAGAAAGGACTCTCACCCATGCGCCACGCTCGAATCACGGGATGGACCCCCTGTGCCATTGCACTCATCGCCTCGGCCCTTGTCGGCTGCGACAGCGCCAAGCAGCAGAACGACACGCTCCTGCGCGAGAACGAGTCGCTGAAGGCGCAGCTCGATGACCGCAACTCCGCGCTCGAACGCGCTGACCAGGAGCGACAGGATGCCATCGCGCGTGCCGCCGACGCCGAAGCGAAGCTTCAGGCCGCACAGGCCGCGGGTTCGCAGCCCGCATCAGCGTCGTCGACTGCGCCAGACACCAGCGCATTCGCCGGCATCGAGGGCGTGACCGCCACCACGAAGGGCAATGACGTGCACGTCTCGATCGAGGGCGATGTGCTCTTCGACTCCGGACGCGATGAGCTGAAGTCCGCTGCGAAGCGCAGCCTCGACAAGATCGCGGCAATCATCAAGCAGCAGCACCCCAACGCGGAGATCCGCGTGGCCGGGTTCACCGACACCGACCCGATCAAGTTCTCGAAGTTCAAGAGCAACTACCACCTTGGGTTCGACCGCGCGTTCTCGGTGCGCGAGTACCTCGTCTCGAAGGGGCTCGATTCGAAGCGAGTCTCGCTCTCGTCCTACGGTCCTGACGTTCCGATGGCCACGAAGGCGAAGTCGCGGCGCGTTGAAGTGATTGTGGTCGGCGGCTGAGCTGGCTCGCTGCGGGCGGATCTCCCGAAGCGTGTGACCCAGACGTCAGAACTTGACGTCAAGTCCCTCGTCGCGGACCTTCTTCAGCAGCAGTTCGATCTCGGCAAGCGTGGCCTTGAGGCGCACCGCGCTGTCAGTCAGCGCGTTGTAGAGGTCGGGGTTCGACATGAGCTGACCGACCGTTCCCTCGCCGGAGCTCGCTTGGTCGGCGAGGCGCTGAACGGCCTGCAGCGTGCGGGTCATCTCGTCGAGCGCTGGCTGGGCGCTGGCCACGAGCGTGCGCGCATCCACCCGGATGCCCTGCGCCGACTCCGACACCGAGTTCATCGCGGTGGTGGCGGCGTCGATCAGGGTCCCAGCCTTCCACACGGCGGAGCGAGCGTCAGCGCGCAGTTGCTCGTCTCCGAGCCACTGACGCGCATCGGCAAACGCGCCTTGTGCGGTCTCGAGCAGCGCGTTGAGGCGCCGCATCGCAGTGCGCACGCTCTCCTCTGAACCGGGCGCGCCATCCTCAACCGGCGCAAAGAAGGTGTTGAGGTTGTCAAGGATCCGCGCAAAGCGGCCCTCAAGACCCTCGAAGCGGGCTTCAATGCGCGCTGATCCGTCCTTGGGCATCACGGGACCGCCGGGCTCGTAGCCCGCAGGAAGCGAAATGTTCAGTCGCGAGCCTCCACCCACGAGCGGCTGGTGCGTCTGTGCGCTGCAACCCACCGGAAGGTCGATCTGGTCCGAGATGCGCACGACGACCCGCACGGGTGGCGTGAGCGCCGCCTCGACGCGCACCGAGTCGACGGATCCCACCGGAACGCCGTTGAGCATGGCCTGGCTGCCTGGTCGCAGGCCGCCCGTGTCGTTGCACACCACCTCGAGCCGCCACGTCGGCCGGAAGAAACGGTCGAGTTCGCCGAACAGGAGGAGCAGGGTGGCGAATCCCGTGAGCGCCACGAGCGCAGCGATGCCGGTGGTGAAGTTTCGACTGCTCTCCTTCATGGGACCTCAATGGGCATGGCGGCATGATCGCCTCCCTTGCGGATCCGCGCCAGTTCCTCTGGACTGGCCTCGCCGCGAAGGAAGCGCTGGACCACCGGATCATCCGTAGTCCGGAACAGCTCGGGGGTGCCCTCAAGGCGAACACGTCCCTCGTGCAGCATCACCATCCTGTCTGCGACCTTGAACGCGCTCGAGAGGTCGTGGGTGACCACGATGCTGGTCACGCCGAGGGTCCTGTTGAGCTTCAGGATCAGCTCGTTGATGATGTCGGAGCGGATCGGGTCCAGGCCGGTCGTGGGTTCGTCGTAGAGGACGACCTGCGGCTCGAGCACGACCGCTCGTGCAAGTGCGATCCGCTTGCGCTGTCCGCCCGAGAGCTCGGCGGGCATCTGCTCGCGCGAGTCCTCGAGCCCCACGAGGTGCAGCACGCGATCCACGCGACGGTCGACCTCTGCGGCCTCGAGCACGCCGTGCTCGCGAAGGGGAAACGCCACATTGTCGTGCACCGTCATGGAATCGAACAGCGCCGACTGCTGGAAGAGGAACCCGATCTGGCGCCGAATCGGGCCGAGCCCACGCTCGCTGAGCGAGTCGATCCGAACCGACCCGAACCACACCTCTCCCGCGTCCGGCCTCAGCAGCCCGACAAGGTGCTTGAGCATCACGCTCTTTCCGCAGCCCGATGGGCCCATGACCACCGTGGTCTGGCCTCGCGGAAACGACAGCGAGAGCTCCCGCAGCACCTCAACGCGCCCGAAGCGCCTGGAGATCGACTGCACGCGCATCGCCTCCGGCACGGCAACTGGAACATCTTCGACAGGCATCGGGCGCTGAATCCTACGGGGCGCTCCTATCCTCCGCATGATGGCGAACTCTGGACCACTCGAGCATCGTGACATCGTGCTCTCCGGCCCGATCTTCGACGTCGAGCGCATCGTGGTGCCGACGAAGTCTGGCGCTGGAGCGGTCCGTCACATCGTCAGGCATCCGGGTGCGGTCTGCGTCGCCGGCGTGCTTGATGACGGGCGACTCGTGTCGATCCGGAACTTCCGCGTCGCGGTGGGCGAGTGGATTGAGGAGTTCTGCGCGGGCAAGCTCGAGCGGGGCGAGGATCCGGCGCATGCGGCCCGTCGCGAGCTTCTCGAGGAGACCGGATACCGCGCCGGACACATCGACCGGCTTGGGACATTCCTCACGTCTCCGGGCTTCGCGGATGAGGTCATGCACGCGTTCGTCGCACGCGACCTCACGCATGTGGGGCAGTGCCTGCAGGACGACGAGCGAATCGAGGTCGTGCTGAGCGCACCCTCCGACTTCGCCCAGCGGATCAGGACGGGTGCCGTGCGCGACGGGAAGACGATCAGTACCTGGGCTCTCCTTGGGCTTGCGGGACATGCAGCCTGAACGTGGCGCGGATGACGCTGACGCGAGTCGCGCGGGGCGCCATCTCGTCCGTGCAGCAGGCAGCCTCGATGGGGTTCCTGCGGATCCGTCGAGGCCGTGGACATGGTCCGCGCCGCTGATGGCGCTCGGGCGCACTCCCGTGCGCATGCACGGGTCCTTCATGGCCTTGGTCTTGCTTCAGACGCTCAGGGTGATCCGTCCTGGGCCCTCAGGTCCGCTCCCGCCCACGATGGCGCAGATGCTCGTGGTGCTCGTGACGCTCGCATGGCTGGCACTGCTTGCGGACGCGGTTCGCGAGTGGGCGTCGCGGCGTTCCGGCGGCGCTGCGGGCGCAATCGTGATCTGGCCGGCGGGCGGGCTGAGCTGGCGCGATGTGCCAGGTCCATGGTCCAGTCGTGCGGCGATTGCCCTCTGCGCGCCAGTCACGGCCGCATGCGTGTCGCTGGCGCTCGCCGTGACGCTCACGCTTCATGGATGCCGATGGAACGTTGCGCTCCCGAGTCCGTGGACGTTGGATGGTGCGCAGGCCCTGTCAGGGGACCGGTTGTGGTCGACGCTCTGGCTCATCCAATGGACCAACATCGCCATGCTCGCCGCGGCCCTCATCCCTGCCCATCCCTTCGCGGGCGGCAGGATCGTGGAGTCGGCTCTTGAGCCGTGGTTGGGCCGGGAGGGTGCGCTGCGCGCCAGCGTGGTGCTCGGGATCACCGTCGGCATCATGCTCGCGATTTCGGGGCTGGCGTTCGGATCCCTGATCGCCAGTGTCTGCGGGGTCACTGCTGTTGCAGTGGGCATGTCCGCTGGCCGGACGCTCGGGCTGCGACCGGGCATGGTGGGCATCGGGCTCTGGACGATGATCGCCTCGGACATGTCAGACACCTCACGTGCCCGAGCGGCAGCACGTGCAGCGCGCCGGGCGCGCGACGACGATGCCGCGCTCGACTCGATTCTCGAAAAGGTCGCACGGCAGGGGATCGATTCGCTCACGCGGGACGAGCGCGATGTCCTGTCGCGATCGACCGCGCGGCGGAAGGCCTCCGAGGCCCATGGCGGTGGCCAAGGCAATCCATCTCCTGACGCCACGCGGTCGCGCCAAGACGAGGACGAATCTGCCGCACCATGACGCATCGCCGCTACTCTTCCTGCGCCGATGGGCAGCATGGACCGTGAGTACTGGCGAGATTCTGACGCGCGGACCGTGCGCCGACGTTCCTGGTCGGTGACCAACTGGCTGATCGCGCTCTGCGTCGGCGTGTTCGTCGTGGATGCGTTCCTGCCGCGCACGTGGCAGGTGGTGGCCACGACGTGGGTGGGCGACCCCTCGCTGCGGCAGGCAGCGAGGCAGGGAGCCCTCGAGTACCGAGTCGCGGAAGTCAATGCGAATCCTGCGCGGGTGGCGAGGGTGGATCAGCCGGTGGTTGCGCTGACGCCTCGCGGCCCGGAGACGGTCGTGCGGCGCGAGCTCCGGTCGACGCCGCCGCTGGCAAAGTGGCTGTCCTTCTCCACGGCGACGGCGATCTACACCGATACGCCCGGCTCCGGCTTTGCCGGTCTCGAGATCTGGCGGTTCATCGGATTCCAGTTCTGCCATGCGGACATGAACCACCTGATCTTCAACATGATCGGGCTGTTCTTCTTCGGGCCAATCGTCGAGCGATTCCTCGGGGCCCGGAAGTTCCTCGCCTTCTACCTCATATGCGGCATCGCCGGCGCAGTGCTCTACCTGCTGCTCAACGCCGCCGGATTCGCCGTCATGCAGCTCAGTGGTGGCAAGCCGATCGTGCCTGGACTCCTCTTCAACGATCCCTACACCCCGCTCGTCGGTGCCAGCGCAGGCATCTACGGAGTCCTCATTGCCTCCGCGCGGATTCGTCCTGACGACACGGTGCTGCTCTTCTTCATCATCCCAATGCGCATGGCCACGCTCGCGTACGCGCTGGTCATCATCTCGGTCGGCACCGTGATCCTCGGTGGCGCGCGCTCCGGCTGGAACGCAGGTGGCGAAGCCGCGCATCTTGGTGGCGCGATCGCGGGCTGGTGGCTCATCGCGCGACCCGAGCGCCTTCAGGGCTTCTTCGACTTCTTCGGCAGGGCGAGCGAGTCGGTCTCGGCGCGTCGCGAACGGCGGGCGGCTGCGGCAGCCACTCGCACGATCGAGCGGCGGAACGCGGAAGACGCGGAGGTCGACCGAATCCTCGACAAGATCAAGGTGCAGGGGATCGGAAGCCTCACCGAGGGCGAGCGTCGCATCCTGAAGGACGCGAGCCGGCGGTAACGCCGCATCACGACCCCCGAGGAAGCACCCGACATGGCACGTCATCGCGCTGTCCGCATGGAGCTCCGGGGACGGGACACGGCTAGCCACGCACGGCTCGGACGCGTGCACACGCCGCACGGCACCTTCGACACGCCTGCATTCATGCCGGTCGCGACTGCAGCGGCCATGAAGGGGCTGACACCCACGCAGGTGCGGGCCACCGGCGCGCAGTGCATTCTCAACAATGCGTTTCACCTGCTGCTCCGCCCTGGGCAC
>JBIKNS010000076.1:0-9450 GCA_044358545.1 Phycisphaerales bacterium
TCACGGCAATCGACGGCACACGCATCACGGACAGCTCTCGCGTACCCGCGCTGATCGGCACGCGGCGACCTGGGCAGGTCGTGCGCTTCGACATCTGGCGGCCAGTTCCCGCAGAGTCGCGTGGCGAGATGCGCGATGTGGAAGTCGCGCTCGTCCGTCGCGCGCCGGAGTCGGATGCGGGCGAGTTCGCGAGCCTCCTTCAGGGGCTCGGGCTCGCCAGGATGGTCACGGCATCGAAGGAGTCATGCGCGGCGGCAAATGTGCCCTACGTGCGCGGCGTGCTCCTTGAGGATGTGGCGGACGGCAGCGCGGCAGCTGGCGTACTTCCCGATGGCGCGGTGATCGTGGCAGTGGAGGGCCAGTCGGTCGGGAACCTCGAGGAGTTCTATGTCCGGGTGCGGCGGCTCGTGAACACGACGCGGCGCACGATGAGGCAGGCCCTCGTGCTCACGGTAGCCCTGCCGCAGGGCGGGTACCGTGACGTCGAGGTGCCACTGAGATGATCGGACAGACCACCACCGACACTGGCCCGCACGGCGGGTCACGCGCCCTGCTCGACGTGCGTGACCTGAAGGTGCACTTCCCGGTGCGCCGCGGCATTCTTCAGCGCATTGTCGACCACAAGCGCGCGGTTGACGGGGTGAGCTTCTCGATCGCGCGCGGCGAGACTCTGGGCTTGGTGGGCGAGTCGGGCTGCGGCAAGACGACTGTCGGTCGTGCGATCCTGCGTCTGGTGCCCGCGACCGGCGGTGAGGTGCTCTTTGACGGGCGCGACGTCTTCTCGCTCGGCGGCACGAGCCTGCGGCAGATGCGCCGGGAGATGCAGATCATCTTCCAGGATCCTGGCGGTTCGCTGAATCCGCGCATGCGGGTGTCGCGCATCGTCGGAGAGCCCATGGAGGTGCACGGCATCTCACGCGGCGACGAGCTGCGCGACCGTGTGGAGCGGCTGCTCGAGCGCTGCGGCCTGTGGGCTGGCGCGGCAGATCGCTATCCGCACGAGTTCAGCGGCGGGCAGAAGCAGCGCATCGGCATCGCACGCGCGCTGGCGCTTGAGCCGCGGCTCATCGTGTGCGATGAGCCGACGAGCGCGCTCGACGTGTCGATCCAGAGCCAGATCCTCAACCTGCTCGCAGACCTGCAGGATGAGTTCGGGCTCTCGTACCTCTTCATCAGCCACGACATGGCCGTGATCCACCACATCTGCGACCGCATCGCGGTGATGTGGAACGGCAAGATCGTGGAGGAGGGCTCGCGCGATGCCGTGATCGGCTCGCCCAAGCACCCCTACACGCAGGCGCTGCTTTCGGCGGTGCCCGAACCGGACCCGATGCGCGTGAAGAAGCGCCTGGTGTTCGAGGAGATGCGGATGTGAGTGCGGCTCCGCCGCCTGGACCGGAGCTGGCGCGCGTGCGCCGGCGCGCATTCATGGGGTTCTTCGCGGTTCTCGCGGTGCTCTCTCTTGTGGGCGGCTACTGGGTCGTGCGCGAGTCGCGCGCGCGGGCGCTGAAGGTCGACGCGGCGCTGCGCGTGGCGGCGTGGGGGCTGCTCTGCTACGCCAACGAGGAGCGGGCGTGGCCGCCCTCCGCTGAGGCGCTGGAGGCCTGGGCGGCTGGGCGGGTCTGCTGCGGATCGGCGGGGGCAACGGAGGGGTCTGGGTGGCCTGTGGCGGCGCCCGAGGATTGTGCGCAAATCTCTATCCAACAGGCACTTGGGACAATCGCCGTATCGGTGGACCCCTCCGGCGAGGGACCGCCAAAGCTCTCCGGCGGCGGCAAGCCAAGTTCCGTGGGCACCCTTGAGGTTGTGAATGGCTGGATCGGCGCGCGCGCGAAGGCGGGGTTCGTGGCACACTCTGCACCATGAGTGCGACTTCGGCGACGGGCCCCGCGGGCCACGGCGGTTCATCCTCGGGTTCAGGAGTTCAAGGCGCCCCGATCGCGCCCTTCGCATCGGTGGGTGCGCCAGCAGCTGGTGGCGGATCGCCTGACGGATCGCCCGTGGCCGAGCCGCGCAGCGCCGCAACGCCAGGTGCAGACGGCATCGTGCGCGTGATGCCTGATGCGCCCTTCATCGACGTCATGGGCGGTGCGCTGCGGCTCGAGAAGCGCGTGCACGAGCACGGGTTTGTGGCGCTGGTCGATGCGATGCCGCGTCTGGTGCCGCAGGGCAAGACCGGCGACTTCGCCATCGTGCAGGCGGCGCGCGTCTCCTACGGGCAGGGCACGAAGCAGGTGAGCGAGGACCGCGGTCTGGTGCGCTACCTGCTGCGCCACCGGCACACCACGCCATTCGAGATGGTCGAGCTCAAGTTCCACATCGCGATGCCGATCTTCATCGCGCGGCAGTGGATCCGCCACCGCACAGCGAACGTCAACGAGTACAGCGCGCGCTACTCGATCATGCCCGACCGCTTCTACCGGCCGTCGGTCGACTCGATCCGCAAGCAGAGCGCCACGAACCGGCAAGGTGGCGACGAGCCCGTCGATGCAGGCACCGCCGAGGACTTCCTCAAGCTGCTCGAGCAGGCCGAATCGCACTACAAGGACTACGTGGCGCTGACCGAGCGCGGCCTCGCGCGCGAGCTTGCGCGCGCCGCGCTCCCCGTGAGCGTCTACACGGAGTGGTACTGGAAGTGCGACCTCCACAACCTCTTCCACTTCCTGTCGCTGCGCATGGATCCGCATGCGCAGCAGGAGATCCAGGACTACTCGCGCGCGATGTACGAGCTCATCAGGCCTGTGGTGCCGATCGCCTGCGAGGCATTCGAGGACTACCGCATGGGCGCGATGCACCTGACTCGGCTCGAGATCGAGGCGATCAAGTCAGGCCAGCCGATCGCGACGCAGAACAAGCGCGAGATGGCGGAGTTCGAGGAGAAGCGCAAGCGGCTCGGGCTGTGAGCGCGCTTCAGTAGCGCGCGGCCTCAGGCACGACCATGACGAGCCCGACAAGCGGGCTCTTCTCGTCGGTCTGGATCTGCACGAGGACGAGCGGGGTGGGTGCGCGCGTGCGCCAGAACCCGCCCGGCTGCGGGCACTGGCCCCACTGGTCGCGGAACTTCTCGATCTCGAGGTCGACTGTGGCGCCGGCCGGGATGCTCCTGACGTGCTGCACGTAGCGGCGGTTCACCCAGACGTCGATGTCGCTGTAGTCGGTAGCCGTCGCGTTGATGACGCGGATGGCCAGTTCCATCGGGATCGCCTGCACCTGGACCACGCCTCCCTGCCCGAGCTCCGATGGGTAGGGGCGGGTCTCGAGTGCCGGGTCATAGAGGGTGGTGCAGCCGGAGACAGTGATCGTGGCGGCAAGCGGACCAAGCAGGAGCGCCGGTGCGCGCAGAACGATGCTCGCGGCTGCCGAAAGCGCACGGCGCGCATGCACGTACGCGGGGGCGTGCTGTCGCGGTTTCGGGAGCATCGGGCGTGCAATGTAGTCGCCCTATCCTGAAGCGATTGGGCTGCCCCCGATGAGCGTGGAACTTGCACCATCTGAGCTACCGCCGCGGAGACTGTCGAGACCCGTCGAGGAGACGGCGCAGCGCGTGTCGGTGCACCCGCGCGTCAAGGCGCTGCTCCCGCGCTTCGATGCGCCCTTCTTCCAGGCGGGGCTTGCCGGCTACTCGGACGGTGCGATGCGGCTCATCGCGCGTCGCCACGGGTGCCCCTTCTGCGTGACCGAGGCGCTGCTCGACCGCACGCTCCTGAACGGGGGTAAGGGCCGCGTGCGGGAGGACCCCGACCTGATCGCAAGCGAGTGCGGCCTCGGCGAGGTGGATGACAACCGCGCCGCAAGCGTCGACGACCACCCGATCGCGGGACAGGTGATGGGCACGCATCCGCACGAGATGGCGCGTGCGGCCGAGCTGCTGCTCGGGATGGGGTACGACGTCATTGACGTCAACCTCGCATGCCCTGTCAAGAAGATCCGCACGAGCAACCGCGGCGGGCATTTCCTCAAGCACCCTGACGAGGCCGTCGCGGTGCTGCGCGCGGTGCGCGATGCGGTGGCCGGTGCGGTGCCGGTCACCGTGAAGCTGCGCAGGAGCTTCGATGACACCCCGGCGATGGCGGCTGCGTTCGAGCGCATCTTCGGTGCGGTGAACGAGCTCGGGTACGCGTGGAGCACAGTGCACTGCCGCACGGTGGAGCAGAAGTACCTCGGTCCCGGCAGGTGGGAGTTTCTGGAAGATCTCGTCTCGCGCAGTTGTCGTGGCCCCGGTTCGGATGGTCCGGTCATCTTCGGCTCGGGTGACATCTGGACGGTGCGTGACATCTTCGCCATGCTTGACCAGTGCGGCGTGCACGGCGTGAGCGTGGCGCGCGGCTGCATAGGGAATCCGTGGATCTTCCGCCAGGCGCGCGAGATGATGGCCGGGCGCGAGCCTTCGCTGCCGACGATCGCCGAGCAGCGGCAGGTGCTGCTCGACCACCACGAGCTTGCGTGTGTGCTGCACGGCGAGCGAAGCGCCGGGCAGCGCATGCGGAAGTTCGGCATCAAGTTCGCTGCGCATCATCCAAACGCCGCGCCCGTGAAGGCCGACTTCATCCGATGCCAGACGCCGGCCGAGTGGCGCGACGTGATCGAGCGCCACTATGGTGCGCATGGGGCAGAGGCATGAGTGCGTCGATCACGCTGACCCACACGGCAAGCGGCTCAAGCCTCGAGCTCGTGCCGGATGCTGGGATGGTGGCCCTGTCGTGGACCGTGGCAGGCGATGAGGTGCTCGCGCTGCCGTGCGGTCGCGCGGAGTTCCTCGCCGCAGCGCGTACGGGCGGGCTGCCGCTGCTCTACCCCTACGCGAACAGGCTTGGGTCGGATCAGTTCGAAGTCTGCGGCAGGCAGGTCGACCTCGCGCACGTGCCATCTCTCAAGCGTGACGATGCGCGCCATCCGATACATGGCCTCGTGCTCCGCAGGAGAGGATGGTCACTCTCGGTGCTCGGGCCCGGAGAGTTGCAGGCCGAGCTCGACTGGGGCGCGCATGCTGAGCTCATGGACGCGTTCCCGTTCCCCCACACGCTGCGGGTGAGGTGGACGATCTCTGCCGGCGCCGGTCTAGGGTCGGCATCCCTGAGCGTGCGCACGGAGGTGCTGGCGGACCGTGGCGTTGATGTTCCGGCTGCGTTTGGTTGGCATCCGTACTTCCGGGTGCAGGATCCGGACACTGCGCGCATTCGGATGGCACCTGCCGCGCGCGTTGCGCTCGGCTCAAGTGGACTGCCGTCGGAGGGGGCCGTGGAGCGTGCGCGCAGCGACGCAGGTGCCGACACTTCCCTCCCAGCCGAGCTCGCCGTGGGCCAGGGGCAGGACGCGCTCTACCTGAGGTCGGCACCCGGCTCGAACCCATCGCGTTCTCCTGCGGCATCTCCGATGCCGTCGGCCTCGCCCTCGCCGGCAGGCTCGCTGTTGCCTGTTGCGTCGGTCGTGGATGCTCACCGTCGCATTGACATCCTGATGGACGGGCACTACCCGTTCATGCAGGTCTTCTCGCCTCGAGGTGTCTCCTTCGCGTGTGTCGAGCCGATGTCCGCGCCGACTGACGGGCTCCGAAGCGGCGACTTCGTGGTGGTCGCAGCAGGATCCGCGTTCGCGGCGACCTTCGAGATCCATGTCATCCCGTGCCTGCCAGCCAGCGTGGCGGGATCGCCGACATCGCCATCGTGAGTGGCGTGAAGGCGTGAACAGCGCCCGGACCCGGTGGGCCCTCGGGATCGCCGCCTCGCGACATGACCATTCCGATGCATCCGTCGCTGCGCCGCGCCAGCGAGACGCCGACCCCATCGCGCCACCCATCGTTCGCATCGGGGGCGACGCAACGTGCCCGCGCAATCCACGTGTTGGCGTGGGCCTTCTCGTAGATGTAGGCAGCGCCGCACGCCGGATTCCGGCTGGGAAGGTCGTCCTCGGGAGCGCCCGCGTCACCGTTGCTGCGGTCGCGTGGGGATCGCGCCGTCCCAGACAGGCGGTCGCGGGTATCGGCAAGGGCCGTCGCTGCAGGTGCACCGATCACGATCATGCCGTCGCGGATCGAGAGCGCTGCCGCGAAGTGCTCGTCACGTCGAGTTGGAGGAAGGATGCGCTGCACAGGCCGCCATGGTGCGAGCTTCGATGCGGTGTCGGTGGGCCATCCGCTCCCTGCACACTCGAACAGATGAACGATCCCCCGGCGCGGCGGTACTGACTCGGGAGACTCCGCCCGAATCGGCTCCCTCAGCGCCGCAACGGCAACCGTCACACCATCGATCCCCACGCATGACCCGAATGACGCGAGCGCATGCGGCCGCGGTGCCTGAAGTTGCTGCTGGATCTGCCACTGCCCATCCACGCGATGCGCGCACCACGCGTCACCGCAGGACCAGAGGGTGCGTCCATGGACCGTGCGCGATGCACCCGGCTCGCCGATCACCACGGTGTCCGAGTGGATGGCGACGGAGCTTCCGAACCGCCCTGTCGTGCCGGGAAATGGCGAGGCCAGGGTGCACGCATGGCTCCATCCGAGCCCGGTTCTCTCGAAGACGTGCGCGGCTCCGACCCGGAACCCCTCGATGCCCTGATGCGAGCGCATATCGCGGTCAGGCTCTCCGATCACGATGCGCCGTCCCTGACCGCGTCCCCATACCGCGATTGACGCCCCAAACCGCGCCGACTGCTGCGGTGTGGGCGAGCGCAGCTCGGCCACCGGATGCCATATCGCATCGTCCGCGGCTCTTGTCCACTCAGGGCCCTCGAACACAAACACCGTGCCACCGTCGAGTTCCGGTGCGCCCACATAGAGCGTGTTGTCATCGTCGAGTGCCAGCGACATGCCGAATCCGGCGTCGTGTCGATGCTGTGGGTGCCGCGCGATGCCCGCACGCTCAAACCGCCCGCGGCGCAGCGCGCCGATCGCGACCGCCGATGCGTCCACGCCGATGTCATGGTCCCTTGCGCCTGACATTGCCACAAGGCCGACGTCATTCGCGGCGACCGCCGATCCGAAGCCGGGATAGAGGGTCGGCACAGGCTTGGCTGTTGCCTCGTGCGTCCAGCCGGACACGGCGCGCGAGCCAGCGCCAGTGGCGGCAAGAAGGGTGACGGCAGCAAGCGCTGCGAGCGTGAGCCGCGCTGCGAGTGCCCTGCGGACGGGTGCGTGCGACCCGCGAATGCGATTGGAGATCATGCCAACGACCCTAACGCCCTCCGCGCGCACCCATTCGCAGTGCACCCCTTTTTCGCGCACGTCATAATGCCGCCCATGCAGCGAGAGCACTACCGGTACATGGACGGGTCAGTCGCATGCGAAGGCATCGTCGTGCGAAACCCCAAGGCAGCGACTCCTGCACCAGTCGTGATGGTCCTCCATGCATGGGGGGGCCGCAGCGCCTTCGAGGAGGAGAAGGCCACCTACCTCGCGTCGCTCGGGTACATCGGGTTTGCGGTCGACGTCTACGGCGGCGGGCGTACCGGTTCGACGAAGGAGGAGAACTCCGCGCTGATGACCCCATTCATGCAGGACCGCGCCATGCTGCGCACGCGGCTGCTGGCGGCTGCGTCGGCGGCGAGCCGCATCCAGGGCGGGGCATCGACATCCATCGCGGCGATCGGCTTCTGCTTCGGCGGCCTCTGTGCGCTTGATCTTGCGCGCGCCAATGCGCCGCACGTGCGAGGCGTGGCCTCGTTCCACGGGCTCTTCGCACCGCCCGCAATCGGGCCGCAGGCACCCATCTCCGCGAAGGTGCTTGCGCTCCATGGATATGACGACCCGATGGCCACGCCTGACCAGATGGTGTCCTTCGCAGCGGAGATGAGCGGCGCGAAGGCCAACTGGGAGGTCTGCGCGTACGGGGGCACGATGCACGCCTTCACCAATCCGCAGGCAAATGACCCGTCCTTCGGCACGATGTTCAGCCCGCAGGCCAATGCCCGCAGCTTCAGCCGGCTTGAGGACTTCCTCGCCGAGGTCTTCGCGCGCTGACGGGGCCGCCGCTACCTGCGCGCGAGCTCTGCGCATGCCGCGTGGCGCGGGCATGTCAGGAGATGGTCGTTGACCATGCCGACCGCCTGCATGTATGCGTAGCAAATCACCGGACCGCAGAAGGAGAATCCGCGGCGCTTGAGGGTCCTCGCCATGGCCTCGCTATGCACGCTGCGCACGGGCATGTCGGCACGGCGGCGGAGGCGCGAGTCCTGAGTCCGGTGGTCTACGTGCTGCCAGATCAGGTCGCGGAACGCACCTGGTCCGGCCTCCATCACTTCGCACCATGCGCGTGCGTTCCGGATCGCTGCATCGATCTTCGCGCGCGAGCGGATGATGCCCGCATCGCCAACGAGCCGCGTGACGTCCCGCGCGCCGAAGCGCGCGACGCGGACCGGGTCAAGGCCGGCAAAGGCGCGCTCGAACGCGTCGCGCTTGCGCAGGACCGTGATCCAGGCAAGCCCAGCCTGGAACCCGTCAAGCACGAGCTTGGCCCAGAGCGCGCGGTCATCGGTGACAGGCACGCCCCACTCGGTGTCGTGGTAGTCGACGTAGGCAGGATCGGTGCCGCACCACCAGCAACGCTCGCCTGATGCGCCACCAGGAGCAGTGGCGCGTCGCGAACTCGACTGCGCGTCCCGCGGCGCCTGCGCGCGGCGTGCCGTGCTTGGCGCGCGCCCCATCTCAGCGGCCGCGCTTGCCGCGGCGACCCTGCTTGAATCCGCGCTTGTGGCCGCGTTCGCGCTTGGGAGCGCCGCGCCCGCCGACGAGGTCCTTGCGCCGCCCGTGGCGCGACGGGAGCTCGGACAGCTCGCCACCCTCGCCATCGCCGCCGGCGCTGCGCGCGCCCGACTGTCGCGGCATGCCAACGAGCGCGAGGTCGAGCTGGCGCGCCGCCGTGTCGACGGCGGAGATCGTCACCTCGACCTCGTCGCCGAGCCCGATCGAGAGACCGCTGCGCGACGCGTGCAGGCGGCCGGTGGCCGGATTGAGCTCCCACCGGTCCGCAGCTGCCATCCGCGAGGGCTTGTTGCTGCGCGTGGGAGAAGTCGACATCGAGAGATCGCGCGAGCGGATCATCCCGTCCACGAGGTACTTCTCGAGCGTGACGAAGACGCCACCGCCACCGGGAGCGACGCCAGTCACTATGGCCGGCAGCCGGTCGCCCATGCGGTGCTCCTGCAGGAACTGCAGCACCAGGAACGTGCGCAGGTCGCGCTCGGCGCGCTCCGCATTGACTTCGGTCTCGGAGCAGTGCATCGCCAGCGACGAGAGCGCCTCGGGCGGCTCGGTGCGCGCATCGCTCTCGAGGGCCTCGATCGCCTCGATGCGGCGCCGCCCGCCAGGCGGATGGCGGCCGTTGTCGGATGCGTCGAGCCACGCATCGAGCGTGCGGTGCACCTGAAGGTCGGGGTAGCGGCGGATCGGGCTCGTGAAGTGGCAGTAGTGCTCGCTGGCGAGCGCGAAGTGCCCGAGCATCGCGGAGGAGTACA
>JBIKNS010000077.1:0-9449 GCA_044358545.1 Phycisphaerales bacterium
CCGCTCGCATGTGCCCGTCGAGCCCTACCTGTCCGACCAGTGGTACGTGCGCGTCACCGACGATCGCCTCCGCGGTGCGGCGCTCCGCGCGATGGCTCCGGAGCAGATCGAAGGCGCGCTGCCCCCGAGCGTGGCCGGGATGCCCGCTCGCGCTGGCGATGGCGAGCTGCGATTCTTCCCGCCGCGATACGCGCGCACCTTCCAGCAGTGGCATGAGGGCATCCGCGACTGGTGCATCTCGAGGCAGCTGTGGTGGGGGCACCGCATTCCGGTGTGGTCAAGAACCGTGACCGTGGATGCGCAGGGGAGCGGTCTCCCGGAATCGGCTGCGCGCGCGCTCGACGCGGCGATCGCGGCCGGTGCAGCGGGGGGGCTCGCGATCCGCGCGAACCGGATCTCGGATGGCGCCGAGGTGGACTGCGCGCGCGGCGTGGACGCGGCGCTGCGCGCCGCAGGTCATGGCGAGCACGCGATCTACGCATGCGCGCGGGACGATGCGGCCGGCGCGGCGCTCGAGGCGCACGGCTTCGCCCGAGACCCCGACGTGCTCGACACCTGGTTCTCCTCTGCGCTGTGGCCGATGTCCACGTTGGGCTGGCCTGAGCCCAACCGCTTTGGGATGGACGGCCTGCTCGACACGTGGAACCCGAGCGCTGTGCTGTCGACGGCGCGCGAGATCATCACGTTGTGGGTCAGCCGCATGGTGATGATGAACCGCTACCTGCTTGGCGGACGGGTGCCATTCAGGCATGTCTTCATCCACAGCATCGTGCAGGACGGCTACGGGCAGAAGATGTCCAAGAGCCTCGGCAACGGCGTCGACCCGCGCGACATCATCGCCACGCATGGCGCCGATGCGCTGCGCTTCTGCCTGGTGCAGATGTCGACGGGCACGCAGGACGTGAGGCTGCCCGTCGACGTGCTCTGCCCCTTCACCGGCGAAGCCTTCACCCCCAAGACCATCACCACCGCATCGGGCCACACTGTCGCCGCGCCGATCCAGTCGTGCCCGAAAGATCCGGCCAAGAGGATGGTGACCGCATTCGGTGCATCGAGCGGACAGGCGACGCCCACCGATGACATGCCGCTCGCGCGCAACACGTCGGCACGCTTTGACATCGGCCGCAACTTCGCCAACAAGCTGTGGAATGCGACGCGCTTCGCGCTTGCGCAGTTCCCCGAGGGCGGCGATCCCGTCGGGCCCGCCGCGCGCCCGGAGCGGATTGTCGACCGGTGGATGCTCGCCAACTTCGCGCGTGCCGTCCGCGCGGTGGACGAGTCGGTGGACGGGTACCAGTTCAACGCCTGCGCCGAGGCGCTCTACAACCTGGTGTGGCGCGACTTCTGCGATTGGTATCTCGAGGCGATCAAGCCCACGGTGAAGTCCGATCCGGTGCAGCGGGCCGTGCTCCGTGCGGTGCTCAACGGCTCGATGCGACTGATGCATCCTGTGATGCCTTTCGTGACCGAGGCACTGTGGCCGTCGGTGCAGGGGATCGCGGGCGCGCCTGTATCCGGCCTGCGGCTCGAGCCGTCGGACACGCTCGTTCGCGCGGGCTGGCCCAGCGTTGACGTGAGCCTTGACGATGCGGATGCGATCGCACGGTTCTCGCGCGTGCAGGCTCTCGTGCTTGCGATCCGCAATGTGCGTGGCGAGCGCAGCGTGGAGGTCAAGCGACGCATCACGTTGCATGCGCCAGCGGCCACATCCGCCATCGTGCAGGATGGCGCAGGCGTGGTCGAGACACTCGCGGGTCTGGCTGGGGTGGTCACCCTCGACTCGTCCGCACGGCCTGCCGATGCGGTGCCCGTCGCCTTCGAGGGCGAGGAGTTCTGGCTCTCGGGTCTCGTGGATGCCGTCGACTCCGCTGCCGAGCGCCAGCGCCTCGCCAAGACCATCGCCGACCGCGAGCGCATCGCGGCGGGCTACCGCGCGAAGCTCTCGAATCCGGGCTACCTCGCCAAGGCGAAGCCTGAACTGGTGGAGGAGACCAGGACCCTGCTGGCCAAGGCTGAGGCAGACATTGCCGCCGCCCGCAAGGCGAGCGAAGCGCTTTCCGGAGCCTGAACCGTTCAATCCGCCTCAGAAGTGGGTGTTACTGCGTGACCACGCCCGCTTCCGGGCGTAGCCTGTGCACAGAACGTGATGCTGGCGCGGTCCACCCCAACGCCTCGACACGCTGTGCGTGCGCTCCTCACTTCGATGGCGCTCGCCGTGGTAGCCCTGTCCGGCTGCCGGTCGAGCCCGACCACAGATGACCCGCGCGCGATGCCGGAGTCGCCTGAGCCTGCGCGCGCAGGCAGCGTGACTCGTGCGCCAGTCGCGGCACCAGCGCCGGTGGAGATGGTCCCCAAGGGCGCCGCCGTGCGCGCTGTCGAGCCATGGCGCAGCGCCACGCGCGAAGGCGAGCGCATCGTCACGCCGAACTTCCGCATCCACACCACGATGCGCAGCGAGGAGTTCAAGCGCCTGATGGCGATCTTCTCTGAGCGCGCGATGGCACACTGGACCACTGCGCTCGCGACGCTTCCCGCACCCGACCGTCCGCTCGACACCTTCGTGTTCGGCTCGCGCGACGAGT
The DNA here is from genome assembly GCA_044358545.1 of Phycisphaerales bacterium. Lineage (GTDB taxonomy): Bacteria > Planctomycetota > Phycisphaerae > Phycisphaerales > SM1A02 > ZLKRG44. The sequence continues at coordinate 2,583 of JBIKNS010000077.1, forward strand.
GGGCCGCGCATACGAGGATGAAACTGGGCACCGAGGCAGGCGCGTACCTCGCGCTTGGCCGTGGCGGCTACACCTCCAACGCGGAAGCGATCCTCTACGACATCGGCCCCGGTGACACGCTCACGATCCTCGCGCATGAGGGATGGCACCAGTTCACGCAGTCCCGCTTCAAGCAGGAGCTGCCTCCGTGGCTCGAAGAGGGGATCGCGGCCTACATGGAAGGGCACCGCATATCGCCCGAGAGCGGCGAGCCGGTGTTCACGCCCTGGCGCAACTTCGAGCGGTTCGGCGAGCTGCGCGATGCGGTGCGCCGCGGCCGCACGGTGCCCATCGACCAGATCCTCGACTCCACCGCGCAGGAGTACCTCGCCGACGGTCGCGACCGGCTGCTGACCTACTACGCGCAGGTATGGGCGCTCGTGCATTACCTGCGCGAGGGCAACGATGGCGCGTACGCGTCTGGGCTTTCACGCCTTCTCGCAGACTGCATTGGCGGACGGGTGGCGGACACGCTGCGCAACGCGCCAATGCCCTCTGACGAGGCGCGCGCGCTCGACCGCGCGCTGCGGCGCGGCACGCGCCTGGTGCCGGGCCGCTACTGGATTCGCGCGTACTTCACCCCCGACCTCGAGCAGTTCGCCGCGGGCTACAGGAGCTTCGTCGACGACATCGTCGCACGGGGTTCCGGGGACGCGATCTGGCGCGGTCGCAGCCCCGTGCTCGCGCGCCGCGCGGCTGGTGCGCAGGGCTCGACCGGCGCTAGCGCAAGCGCCGCATCAAGTGATGCCGCTGCTGCAGCAGCCGTCGCCCCACCGGTGCCTGCGCCTGCGCCTGCCGATCAGTCGCCGCGCAGGTAGCGCACAAGAAAGTCGCACGCACGCGACTTCGCGTCGTGCGACATCTGCCCGAATCCGATGTGCTCCGCGACCGCGCCAGTGCGCTCGTAGGTGTGAATCATCACCTCTTCCGGGTGCGCGCTACGCGCGCGCAGCGCACCCACGAACCGCTCGATTCCGGCATGGGGCATCCATTCGTCGTGGCGCGCGTGCAGCGCCATGATGGGGATGTCCCGCCAGCCGTCAAGGTGCGTGATCGGGTCGATCCGCTGCGCGATGGCGGCATCGTGGATCGGCAGGCCTGCGAGCGATGCGAAGTCGCCGGTCGAGCACTCGATGAGTGCGCAGCGGAACGGGTGTGGCGAGCAGAGCCGCACGCACGCCGCCATCCCGCCCGCGGACATTCCGCCGACCGCGAGCCGGGACATGTCGATGATGCCCATCTCGCGTGCCTCCGCGACCACGCCGTCGATCTCGCCGGACATCTGCTCGATCATGGCCATCGCGCGCTCCGGCGCCTGCATCGCGAGGTCCTCGCGCTGGCCGTGGCCCGGAAGGTCAAGCGCGACGCTCGCGATGCCCTCGCGCGCGAGCCTCAGGTATCGCCCAGGGTCGAGCTCCTTGTTCGCCGTTCGCCCATGCATCCAGATGAGGGTGGGTGCGGGCGCCGGGGCGGGTGCCGCCGCATCCGTCGGATCGGCATCGCGTGCCGGATGCACCACCACTGCGGGCACGCCGCCGAGCGTCGTCCACCAGCTCATGCGCAGCAGGCTGCGCGGGAACTGTCCGGGCATCGTCACCAACGCATCACTCTCGAGCGGGCTGCCCAGGACCTGGCGTCCCGGGCTCGGGCATGTAGAGCAGCACATGCTGCTCGCGCCCGTAGGAGCGGATCTCGGGTCCCGAGAATCCAGCGATCGGAAGACCCTCGTCGCCTGGAAGGTCCGGCAGCCTGAGCACCAGGAACGACGTCGGCGCCATCACGGCACGCAGCCGCACGCACTGCTCGGTGATGCGTGCCATGCCCTCGGGTGTGCGGGCCACCTCAAACGGCGGATCGATAAAGACCACATCCACAGGCGAAGGGGCGAGCCCGATCACGCCCGGGCCGAGCGCATCGGCCTGCACAGCATCGACCCGGTCGCCGACGCCGAGGATGGCGATGTTGGCGCGCAGGTAGTCGAACACCTGCCTCTCCTGCTCCACGCACACCACGCGTCCTGCGCCGCGGCTCGCCGCCTCGATGCCCATCGTGCCGGGACCCGAGAAGAGGTCAAGCACTCGAGTGCCATCGAACCAGCCGCGCAGCACATTGAAGATCGCCTCCTTGGTGCGCGCGCCCATCGGTCGCGTGACATGGCCGGGCGGTGCCTGCAGCATCCGCGACCTCAGCGAGCCTCCAAGGATCTTGAGCATGGGCGCCGATCGTAGGCATCGGCGGCACTTCACGGGTCGGTCGCCGGCGCGCTGGAAGGTGGCATGCGATGCGCGACGTGGATTGCGCGGCGTGCCGCGCGGTTGCGATACCGTGCACGCATGCTTTGGGACCTCTTGTGCGCGATGGTGGTGGCGAGTCGGTTCTCCGCACCGACCGATGCCGTGCGCGCCGCAGCTATCGAGCAGGGCATCGGGCTCATCCTGAAGATGCAGGAAGGTGACGGTTCCTCGGAGTGGCCCTACGAGGGCGTCTACCGGGTGCGCGGCCGGATCCCCGAGGGCTACCGCGTCGGTGGCACCGCGATCGTCGCCGAGGCTCTTGTGCGAATGCCCGGCTACTCGACCGATGCCGCGCGACAGGCGGCAGTTGCGCGAGCCATCGAGTTCATCTGCGCGAAGACATCGGAGCCGAGCCTGTCGATCGACACCTACACCGGGGGCTACGACGTGCGCGGATGGGGTGCGTGCTATGCCGCCCGGGCACTGCTTGCGGTGCGTGCGTGTGGCGCCGTACCCGAGGGCATGGATGCGCGCGTCGACCAGACCCTGCGCTGGTACATCGACACCCTTCAGCGGCTCGAGATCCCTGAGACGGGCGGTTGGAACTATGCACGTGAACCGGGCGCCGACACCCCATCGCGCGCGAGCCCCTTCATGACGGCGCCGTGCCTCCAGGTGCTCTTCGAGGCTCGGGCGCAGGGGATCGAGGTCGACGTCGGCATCGTCACGCGGGCCCTTGACGCGCTTGAGCGGTGCCGGACTCCCGAAGGCAACTTCGCGTACTCGGCATCGACCCAGACTCGCGAGCCCGAGCGTTCGATGCCGGGCGCCACGGGTCGAATGGTCAGCGGCGAGATGGTCCTTCTGCTGGCGGGGCGCGGCACCCCAGAGCGGGTGGCCTCTGCGATCGACGCCTTCGTCGCCTACTGGCAGGAGCTGGAGCGCCGCCGCGCCAAGACAGGGACCCATGTGCCTCCCTACGGGGTCGCTCCGTACTACTTCCAGTACGCGCACTGGTACGCCGCGCAGGCGGCGGAGCTGCTCGAGGGCACCCAGCGCGAGGCCTGCCGGCGCAAGGTGGCGGCGCTCATGTGGGCGACCCGGTCAAGCGAGGGCACGTGGAACGACAGGGTGTTCCCGCGCTCTGCAGCCTTCGGCACGGCGACTGCCATGCTGGCGATCGAGGCCCCGAACCTGCCTGCGCCTGCTCGCTGGACACAGCCGGACTCCGGCGACCGTTCACGCTAGCGGGACTGTCGGCGATCTTCGCGCAAGTCTCTTCACTTGCCACGCGTGCGGAGTACACTTATGGCTTCACTCGCGGCGAAGGGCCCTGGTGGGAACGCCAGCCGCGAGCCTCTCCGACACCACGATGAGCACAACCCAGTCTTCGGCATCACAGGCCGCCTCCGCACACCGCCATGCGCCCGCTCCGGGCACGCCGGCGAATGGCAGTGCCGCGGCCGACGCACCGCGCGCGCGCGCGTCGCGCTCGACGCTTGACTCCGCGTGGACGATCGATGACTCCGCGGACATCTACCAGACCCGCCTCTGGGGCAAGGGCTTCTTCGACATCAACGCCAAGGGCCATGTGGTGGTGCGTCCCACGCGCACGCCCGGTCGCGAGGTCGACCTTCACGAGGTCGTGATGGGCATGCGCGAGCGCGGCCTGCGCACGCCCGTGCTCATCCACTTCAGCGATCTGCTCGAGCGACGCCTGCAGGACATGCACGAGGCCTTCGGCGCGGCAATCCGCGAGAATGGCTACAAGGGCACCTACTGCGGCGTCTATCCGATCAAGGTGAATCAGCAGCGCCGCGTCGTGGAGGAAGTGCGCCGGTACGGCGGTCCGCTGGGGTTCGGGCTCGAGGTCGGTTCCAAGCCCGAGCTGTTGGCCGTGATGGGGATGACCTGCGACACGCCGGACCGCCTCATCATCTGCAACGGCTTCAAGGAAGAGAAGTACATCGCCTTCGTGACGCTTGCGGCGAAGCTCGGCCGCAACATCATCCCGGTGATCGAGAACATCACGGAACTGCGTCTGATCCTGGATTCCTCCGAGCAGTACGGCGTGCGGCCCAAGATCGGTGTGCGCGTCAACCTTTCGACGCCGGGCGCGGGCCGCTGGCGCCACTCCTCGGGCGCGAAGGCCAAGTTCGGCCTCTCGCTCACCGAGGTGCTCGAGGTCTTCGGCATCCTCAAGGAGCGCGGCATGCAGGACTGCCTGCAGCTGCTGCACTGCCACATGGGCAGCCAGATCCACGACATCCGGCAGGTGAACGCGGGCGTGAACGAGCTTGCGCGCATCTACACCGAGCTCGCGCTCATGGGCGCTGGCATGAAGTACCTCGATGTCGGCGGCGGTCTCGGCATCGACTACGACGGCAGCCAGACGAGCTTCGAGTTCAGCACCAACTACACGCTGCCCGAGTACGCCAGTTCCGTGGTCTACAAGATCATGTCGGTGTGCGACGAGGAGGGCGTCCCGCACCCGACGATCGTCACCGAGTCAGGTCGCGCGATGGTTGCCCAGCAGTCGGTGCTCATCTTCGACACGCTCGGCGCGAACCGCCCCGACCGGCACCAGCCGCCTGCGACGCTTCCCGCCGTGCCCGAGGGCGCAGAGCCGCTGCCGCGTCCGCTCGTGGACCTGTGGGACACGTGGCGCGGCATCAGCGACCGTCGTCTTGTCGAGCAGTACCACGACGCGCTCGAGGCGCGTGACGAGGCGCTCCGGCTCTTCTCCGTGGGCTACATGACGCTGGCGCACCGCGCGCTCGTGGAGCAGCTCTTCTGGGCCTCGTGCGCGAAGATCCGCGACCGCGCGCGTGAGCTCGGGGACGAGGCGCCTGAGGAGCTCGGCGACCTTGAGTCGGCGCTCTCTGACACCTACTTCTGCAATCTCAGCATCTTCCAGAGCCTCCCGGACATCTGGGCGATCCACCAGCTTTTCCCGATCATGCCGATTCACCGGCTCGACGAGCGCCCCACGCGCAAGGCGACCCTCGCGGACATCACCTGCGACAGCGACGGCAAGATCGACCGCTTCGTCGACGACCACGACATCAAGCGATTCGTCGAGCTGCACGACACGCAGGAGGGCGAGCCCTACTTCATCGGCGCGTTCCTCGTGGGCGCGTACCAGGAGACGCTCGGCGACCTCCACAACCTCTTCGGCGACACGCATGTGGCGCACGTCAAGCTCGACGAGCACGGCCAGTGGTGGATCGACGAGATCGTCGAGGGCGACTCGGTGCGTGAGGTGCTGCAGTACGTGCAGTTCGACGCGAGCCGTCTTGCGGCCGAGATCCGGCGCGAGTGCGAGCGTGCAGTGCGCCAGCGTCAGATGACCGTCGGCGAGAGCCAGGCTCTCGTGCGCGCATACGAGCGCGGGCTCGCGGGATACACCTACCTCGAAGCGGGCGAATGACCTCCCGCGGACGGGATGGCCAGGCCTGCGCGCTCGGGTGGGCGGGCGCCGATCGGGCGCTCAGCTCGGCGCCGGCGGCCTGAACGCCAGCCTCGCGGCGCTCACGTCCGGATGGCAGTCGAAGACGCGGTCAAGCCGCGAGATGCGCACGACCTGCATCAGCGTGCCGCGCAGGCCCGCCACCTTCACATCGCCGCCGATCTTGCGCATTCGGTGATGCAGCAGGAGCAGCGACGCGAGACCGGTGCTTGAGATCACCTCGAGCTTCGAGCAGTCGAGGATCACCTTGCTGATGCCTCCCTTGAGGAGCGACTGCACGGAGTCCGCGAGCTGGCTCGCGGTGCTCGAGTTGAGGCCGCCGTCGGCCACCACCACCATGATGTCCCCGTCGATCTCGCTGACGTATGTCTCCATCGCTATGCCTCCGTGACTCGCATCGTGATGAGATCCTGCACGTCGACGAGGCCGATCGGGTGGCCTGCGGCATCCACCACCGGGATCTCGTCGAGACGCCGCTCGCGCACCAGCCGCACCGCGTCGCGCACCAGCGCGTCCGACGGGAGCGTGCACGGGTGCCTGGTCATCACGCTGGCGATCGGCTGCTGCAGCACGACCACGCCATGCGAGTTCAGGTTCCGCCGCAGGTCCCCGTCGGTGAAGATGCCCGAGAGCCGTCCCTGCGCATCAACGAGCATGAGTGCGCCCGCACGGCGGCCCTCGCCTGCGGCAGCGAGCGCCTGCTGCACGGAGCAAGTGTCCGCGACCACAGGCAGGTTGTCGCCAACCCTGAAGCGGAGCACCTCCGTGATGCCCTTGAGCCCTACACCCAGCAGCCCGCCAGGATGGCGTCGGCGGAAGTCGTCGTGCGTGAACTCGCGCCGCCGCGAGACGGCGAGCGCCAGCGCATCGCCCACGGCGAGCATGGCGGCCGTTGATGCGGTTGGGGCAAGCCGCAGCGGGCACGCCTCCACAATGTCGCCAAGCGCTAGGTGGGCGTCGCAGGCCTTCGCGAGGCTGGTGTCGCCTCGGCACGAGATGCCGATCCGGCGCACCCCGTCGGCCTTGAGGATCAGCGCGAGGTTGACAACCTCCTCCGTCTCGCCGCTGTACGAGAGCAGCAGGGCGGCGTCCTCGCGGCGAATGCGCCCCAGATCGCCGTGAACT
>JBIKNS010000078.1:0-9448 GCA_044358545.1 Phycisphaerales bacterium
CTCGCGCATGCTGAAGGTGCGCGCCGGGGCAATGTCGCGCATGAAGTCGCCCTCGCCGAGGTCGAAGGACACCGTCTGGCGGCCGATGCGCTTGCTGATCCCCTCGTAGTCGAGCTCGTAGGTCAGGCGCATCGCGTCGCCGTCGCAAGGGAGCGCCGCGATCATCGAGTCGTCCTCCTGCAGCACGATCGGCGTGCGCAGGCGGAAGACGCGCCGCTCCGCATCCTGCTCGGCGACGCCCGCCTCCTGGATGGGTGCAGCGAACGGCAATGCGCTGCCATCGCCGGCGGGCACCTCCGGGCCCGAGAGCCGCACGAACGCATTGTCGATGCCCATGCCTGTGAGCGCGGACATCAGGTGCTCGACGGTGTCGATCGTGGCATCGCCCGCTCGAAGCGTGGTGCGTCGTGGGCGCGTCACGACGTTCGCGGTTGTCGCGGGCATCGCGACGGGCGGATCAAGGTCAGAGCGCTCAAACACGATGCCGGTACCGGCGGGGGCGGGTGCGATCACGCACTCGGCGTCCACGCCCATGAACAGCCCCTTGCCGCGCACCGTCACCGGGCGAACAAGCGTGCGCTGCCGGGCCCCGGTGCGCTCGAGCGGTTCCGGTCGTCCGGAGATGCGTGCCGTGGACTGGAGCTCACGCATCGCTCTTGGCCTTCCGCGCCGATGCGGCGAGCCGCGATAGCTCGCCTGCGATGCCGGCCAGCTTGCGCAGCGCCAGAATCTCGCGCATCGCGAGCTTGGCCTCCTGCGCCGGCATGCCGCCCCACGTCTCGCCGGCGGGCACGTCGTTCATGAGCGCGGTGCGCGCGGCAAGCTGCGCGCCGTCGCCCACGTGGCGGTGATCAGCGATGCCGCTGCCGGCGCCGATGCGCACGCCGCTGCCAATGCGCGCGCTGCCCGCGACGCCCGAGAGCCCCGCCATGACCGTGGCACGGCCGATGCGCACGTTGTGGCCGATCTGGCACATGTTGTCGAGCTTTGTGCCCATCCCGATCACGGTGGCACCGAAGGTGCCGCGGTCGATGCAGGTGTTGGCGCCGATCTCTACGCCATCCTCAAGCACCACGTGGCCGATGTGGGGGATGCGCACGAGCCCCTTGCCGTCGGGTGCCGGCCGGTAGCCGAACCCGTCGCTTCCGATGATGGCGCCCGCGTTGACCGTCACGCCGCGCCCGAGCGCGCTGCGTTCGCGGATCACCGCGTTGGAGTGGATCGTGCATCCGTCGCCCATCGTCACCGAGCCGTAGATGCGCGCCCCAGCGTGCAGCGTGCATCCGCGGCCGATGGTGGTGCCCGCTCCGACCGACACGTGCGGCCCGATGCGGCATCCGTCCGCGATGCGTGCCGTGGGATCGACGCACGCCATCGCGTGCACTCCGATGGCAGGCATGTCAGGTGCGGGCGCAAAGGCCGCCAGCAACGTGATCATCGCGTGGTATGCATCGGGCACGCGCACCAGCGCACGCGACGAGCCATCATGACCCGGGACATCGATGCCGGAAGAGACGAGCGCCACCCGCGCGCCGCAGGCCGGCCATCCCTGAGCGACCTTCGCGTCGGAGATGAGCGTCGCGTCGCCGTCGCATGCGGCGTCCACCGTCGAAAGGCCTCGTACGCGAAGTGTCGCGTTGCCCTCAACGGTGCCGCCCGTGCGCTCAGCGATCTCCGTGACGCTCAGCTCCATGGTGGGGTCAGGGGGTTGGCGCGCTCGCGCCAGCTGCGGGCGCTGTCGCGCCCTGGGCGGGGACCTGAGCGCCCTGCGCCTTTCGGAACCCTGCGTTCAGCCGCTCGACCACCAGATCGGAGATGTCGAGCTGCGGGTTCGTGTAGAGGACGCGGCGGCCGTTGATCTGGTTGCGCGTGGTCTGCAGGTCAGCCGCGAAGATCGGGGGGATGCTGTCGTCGATCAGCACCACGTCGATCTTCATCTCGTTGGCGAGCTCGCCGCATGCGCGCCGGATCGCCAGGTACGCCTCGCGCGTGGCCTCTGCCACCTCGCGCTCGCGGCGGAGCTCGGAGAATGCCTGCAGCGCCTGCAGGTCGCCGCTGCGCGCGATCGCCTTGCGCTCGGCCTCGAGGTAGGTCGCGGAACCTGGCTTGAAGCTCTCCAGTTCCTCCGAGAGTCCCTGCAGCTCGCCCTTGAGCTCCTCAATCTTCCGGTCCATCTCGCTCTTGATGCGCTCGCGGCGCGCATCCGCGTCCTTGAGCTGCTCGAGCTGGCTGAAGGCCTTGTCGAGGTCGACGCATGCGATCACGGCCGGACGCTCAGGCGAGCGTGCGGCCCAGAGCAGCGCCGCCGTCAGCGGGGCGCAGAGGGCGACGAGTGCGATCAGTGGGGTGCGGCTCATGGTGTGCTCCTGCGGGGTGCGCTCAGGGCGTTGCGCCAGCCGATGCCGGCGGTACCGCTGCGGACGATGAGGTGGACGGCGTGGCTGCGGGGGCAGCGCCAGGGCTGGATGTGACGCCAGCGGCGCGTGCGTTGTTCATCCTGAGGATGAGCCTGTCGGTGATGTCGTCTGCCTTGTCGGCAAACAGGATGCGTCGGCGCATGATCTGGTCCACCACCTGCTGCGCCATCGACTGCTGTGCGCGCGGGTTCGCGTCGATCTTGGCGGGTCCGTCGTACACGATGACGTACTGGTAGCCCTCGCCATGCGCAAACTTCTCCGCCTCGGCGACGATGTTGCGGTAGAGGCTGCGCCAGCGCGTGGCCGCGTCGCGGTCAAGCTCCGAATCCTTGATGATCATCCACTCGCGCAGCTCAAGTTGCTCCAGCGCGAGCCCGTCCTGCGCGCGGCGGCGCTCGGCCTGGTCGACGATGGCCTCGGTCTCCTTGGCGCGCTGCTCCAGGCGGTCCCGGCGCGCCTTGGTCTCGGCCTGCGCTCGTGTGCCCTGCTGGCCCAGCTCGATGTCAAGGTCCGAGCGCTCGGTCAGCTTGTCGAGGAGCTTGATGATGTCCACGCTGGCGACGGCGGAGGGCTGGGCCGCCAGGCGGACGGTGGCCCAGGCGGTGCTCCCTGCGATCGCGGCGACCCCAGCGAGGATGACGCACGCGGCGACGAGTTGCTTCTTCATGCGGAGGCTCTCCAAGCGGCGCAGTCTACGGCGGGATGCCGGATTGCGAGCGGCTAGAAGGGGAGTGCAGCGCTGAAGCTGAAGGTCTGCGTCTGGTCGGTGTCTTCCTTCACCACGGGCAGCGCAAAGTCGAACGCGATCGGGAAGGGGCCGAGCTGCGGCACGTACAGCCTCAGGCCGAGTCCAACCGAGACGCGGTACTGGTCGAAGGTCACGTCGTCGGTCACGGTGCCGCTGTCGCAGAACATGACGCCCGAAACGAGCTCGTCGAAGATCGGGATCTCGTACTGCGCGCCCGCGAAGAACATGAACTGCCCGCCGATGGGGTCGCCGTCGGGCTGCCCCTCCGCGTTGACCGTCGGGAAGGTGTTCGGCGGGTTGTCGGTGATCGCCTCCGGGCTCAGCGGGCTGATGGCGCGGAACGCGAAGCCGCGGAAGGTGTTGCCGCCGAGGTAGAAGCGCTCGAAGACCGGAGCGGTATCGGAGAAGATGTAGCCGGAGTTCACGTTGAGCCGCAGCACGCTCTTGCGGCCGAAGAAGTCCTCGTCGAGCGCAAGGAACGTCGTGTACTCGCCCTGCACCATCGGGTACTGGTAGTCGCCGCCGAGTGCGCCGTAGTAGGTCGCCGTTGCCTCCACGCGCGAGCCGCGCGTCGGCCGCGCGGGATTGTCGAGCGTCGACCGCACCATCGTGAACGCGACGGAGTCGATGTAGTCGGGGCCTCGCTGCTCCCACACGATGAGCGGCGTGCCTGACGCCAAGCCTTCAAGCAGCACGCGCTGCACGTTGACGCGCAGCGCGCCGGACCAGAGATCGCCGAAGGCACGGCTGACGCCGAAGTTTCCCGCGAGGCGCTCCTCGGTGAACCCCTGGAACACGCGGTTGCGGTAGAAGGCGCTGGTGCTGAAGCCGTAGTCGCTCTCGAGGAACCGCGGGTCGCTGAAGGACACCGAGTAGGTGCTCACGTCGATGCCGGGCGACACGCTGATGTTGAACGTCTGGCCAGCGCCGCGGAAGGCGCGTCCTGCCGCGAACTCCTCGAAGGACTGCGGCCAGTCGCCGATGTCGAAGTTCGACTGCGTCAGCGAGATGTTGCCGAAGAGGCCGGAGTCGGTGCCGGCGCCAAGCCCGAAGTTGAAGCTGCCCGTGTTGCGCTCCTTCACCTCGACGAGCACATCGCGGACCGACGGATCGTTCTCGTCGGGGCGCTGCGGGGTGATGCGCACATCCGCGAAAAGTCCCGTGCCCTGGATGCGCTTCTTGGCGAACTCAAGCTCGCGCCCGTCAAGCGGGCGGCCGGGCTGGATGCGGATCTGCCTTCGAATCACGTTGTCCCGCGTGATCGCGTTGCCCTGGATGCGCACGAGTCCCGCGGTGTAGGGGGCCCCTTCGTTCACCGTCACCAGCATGTCGACCTCGGGCGACTCGCCGATGCGCACCCAGGTGCTGTTCACGCGCGCATCGACATAGCCCATGGTCTCGTAGGCGCCCTTGACTGCCTTCAGGGAGTCGTCCACCTTCTTCTGCGTGAAGTCGTCGCCTGGCCGGATGACCATCAGGCCGAGCATCTGCTCCTTGTTCATCACCGTGGATGCGGCGCGGGCGCCGCCCGCGCCGTCGACGTAGATCGTGCGCAGGCGGTACTGCCGGCCCTCGTCGATCACGAAGACGACCTTGGCCTCCTTGCCGTCGGGGGAGATGTCGATGCGCTTGTCCACCCGCACGTCCACGAATCCGCGGTCCTTGTAGAACTTGTCGAGCGTGGCGACGTCGTCGACCAGCGTCTCCTCGTCGAGGTTGCCCTTCTGGAAGAGGAACGCCCATGGCTTGGTCTTGATCTGCGCGCCAAGCTGCTTGGCCGTGAAGGCCGAGATGCCCGTGAACTCGATCTCCATGATGCGAACGCGCGGACCCTCGACGATCCGGAAGATGAGGATGCCGGTGTCGAGCAGACGCGTCTCGTCGACGTTGACGTCGACGAGGTAGTGGCCCCGCCCGCGGAATGCGTCTCGGATCCGCTGCACGGCGCGCTCGAGGAGGAAGTCGTCGCGCGGTCCGCCCGCGTAGAGGCCGATCGTGCCCTTGAGCTCCTGGTCGGAGATCGACTTGTTGCCGACGAACTGGATGTCTCGGATGATCGGCTGCTCGACGAAGGTGTAGGTGACCTGCACCGTGCCGTCCTGGAGCAGCAGCGCATCTGCCGAGACGGACGCGAAGTGGCCGAGCCGGTAGAGCGTTGCCACGTCATCCTTGGCGGCGCGCGCCTCGTAGGGCTGCCCAGGCGCCACGCGCAGGTTGTTGCGAATCTCGGTCTCGTTGACGCGCGCGAGTCCGCGCATCACCACCGACGAGATGGGTCGGTCGGCAAGCGTGTCATCGTCAAGGGACGGCGACATCACCATGCCGGACGCCATGGGTCCCGTTGGGGCCGGTGCGGGGGCGGTCGCGGCTGGCTCCGGCGTCGAGGCAGGCTCGCCGCCTGGCCCCGGGTGCATGGGCGCAGCCGAAGCGGTGCCCGCGGCCGCGAGCGTCCAGCAAAGGACCATAGCGACCGCCGCGATCATGCCGTGGCGAGGACGTGGGACTGGCACGGTGTGCGGAAGGTACCCGCGCCGGGCTGCACGGGTACCCTCGCTCCATCCATGTCCACCACCACTCTCCGTCGAACTCCCTTCCACGGCTTTCACCTCGAGCATGGCGGCAAGATGGTGGACTTCGCGGGCTGGGAGATGCCGCTGACCTACGGCTCGATCATCGACGAGCACAACCATTGCCGCACCAAGGCCGGGTTCTTCGACGTCTCGCACATGGGACGCATCCGCTTCAGCGGCCGGCATGCCCGCAAGTTCCTCGACATGGTGTGCACGCGCCAGGTGCTCGGCATGGAGGCAGGCATGTGCCGCTACTCGCTGGTCTGCAATGAGCAGGGTGGGTGCCTTGATGACGTGATCGTGTACTGCTTCGACGAGTTCGAGTACCTGATGGTGTGCAACGCGTCGAACCGCGAGAAGCTGCTCCGCCACTTCCAGGCGGTGCGCGGCGACATGGTGTTCAAGATGGACGACCAGACGGAATCGACGGCAATGGTCGCTCTGCAGGGTCCCAAGGCGATGGAGCTCGTGGGCACGATGTCCACGCAGATCCCGCAGCTGAAGCGCTACCGGTTCGTGCAGAAGAACCTGCTCGTCGTCAAGCTCATCGTCAGCCGCACTGGCTACACCGGCGAGGACGGCGTGGAGGTGATCCTTGGCGCCGGCATGGCGCGCACCGCGATGGGCATGTTCCTCAAGGACGTGAAGGCCGACACGAGCATCCTGAAGCCGGTCGGCCTCGGCGCCCGCGACACGCTGCGCATGGAGGCGGGCATGCCGCTCTACGGGCACGAGATCGACGAGTCGACGGACCCGATCTCGGCGGGGCTGGGATTCGCGGTCAAGCTCGACAAGGGAACGGATGACGCGCGCGCGGGCCGCTTCATCGGGCAGGACGCGCTGCAGCGCATCGCGGATGCGGGTCCGGTGCAGAAGCTCGTGGGCCTGGGCCTTGAGGGCCGTCGCAGCGCACGCCAAGGGATGGACGTCAAGTCGGGCGGCCGCACGGTTGGCCGCGTGACGAGCGGATGCCTCTCGCCAACCCTCGATCGCGCAATCGCGATGGCATTCGTGGACGCAAGCCTCGCGCAGCCAGGCGCCAAGCTCGAGGTCGACCTCCGCGGCACGTTGGTGCCAGCGACCGTCGAGCCGCTGCCGTTCTTCAAGCGCTAGGGCTGCGCGTCCTGCGCGCGGGCCTTCCGCCCCGAATCTCAGTCAGCATGTGCTGCGCTAGCGCCTCAGGCGTGAGCTGTGCCGTTGCCGTTCCCGTCAGGCTTCGGCCGCGACTTCGATGCGCGCCGTGCAGGCACCGGCTGGTCTGCGCGGTTCTCGCGGAAGAAGCGGGTGGGCTTGTCGTCCTCGAGCTGCTGCCCGAGCTTGCGCAGGGCCTCGACCTCGATTTGCCTGACGCGCTCGCGCGTGAGGCCGACCATCTCGCCGATCTCCTTGAGCGTCAGCGGCTCGTGGCCCTGAAGGCCGAATCGAAGCCTCAGCACCTGCGCATCGCGCTCGTCGATGGAGTCGAGCAGGCGCAGGATGATCTGGAATTCCTCGCCCTCGGCGACGCTCCGCTCCGCCTGCTTCTGCTTCGTGTCCTCGAAGAGGTCGGCGAAGTCGATCGCCTCGCCGTCCTCCTTCCGAGGCGCCTGGCTCGGCGCGTGGTACGCGCGCACGGCCCGGCGGATGATCTGCAGCTTCTTCATCGGCACCTTCATGGCCTTTGAGAGCTCGATCATGCTTGGTGCTCGGCCCAGCTCCTCCTCGAGCTTGCGCGTGGTCTGCTTCCAGCGCGAGATGAGCTCGACCATGTAGGCCGGGATGTGGATGGGCTGCACCGCGTTGATCAGCGTGCGCTTGATCGCCTGCTTGATCCACCAGGACGCGTACGTCGAGAAGCGCGCGCCGAGTGCGGGGTCGAATCCCTCCACGGCGCGGATCAGGCCGACGTTGCCTTCCTCGATGAGGTCAGAGAGCGCGAGCCCGCGGTGCGCATAGTTCTTGGAGATGGCGACAACCAGGCGAAGGTTCGCCTTGATCATCCTCTCCTTCGCCGCCATGTCGTTGTCGTTGATGATCGCCCACCCGAGGGTCTTCTCCTCTTCGGGCGTCAGCAGCGCAGTCTCCGTGATCTCACGGAGATACAACTGCAACTCCGACTGAACTTGGGAACGCGCCATGCGGGACTGCCGAGATACTACGGAACTTGGGCAGTGGATTGCCACCCCATCGTCGACGCTCCGCGGATAGCGTGCCCAAGTTCCAAAAACCGCTGTCCTGACGCCGCCATGAGCGATTCGAGGCAACACGATCTTCACCCTGACGAGGGTCCCCCGGTCCAGCGGGACATCGGGCCGGTCCTGCGCCAGTGGCCGCTGGGCGACGACGAGCCAGCGGTGCGCACGATCGACACGGACCGCGGGCCCGCGATCCAGATCCGGATTGATGCGGGCCTGATTCAGCTTTGCGCCACTGGGATGCCAGACTCCGGCGAGCCCATCCCCGACAGCGCCCGGGCGGTGGACGACGTCTCGATGCGCCGGCTTGGGGGACTGCTGCTCCAGCGCGCGCAAGCGTGGATGCAGCTCGACCGGAACGGCTCATGCGCGGAGGATTGCGATCACGTGGTGCGCCTCGTCACGTCGAGGCACCCTCGATCGTGGGGAGATTCCGCCGATTCGCTGCAGCTCATGGCAGGATCGGCGATCTTGCTGCGTGCACGGGCACTTGCCTCCGAGGCTGTAAGGGTGCGAGACGCTCGCGCGGCGCTCGCGGCGATCGACCGTGCGCTGGGTGATCTGGCGGGGCTGGACACCCCTGGCGCCGCGGCGCTCGTCAGCCATGGCGAGCGCCTGCTGCACGGCATGCGAGGCATGCTTGTGCCGAAGCTGCCTGGAAGCCAGCGTGTCGAGCTCGAGGCGAGGCTCCGGTCGGCGATCGCCGCCGAGAACTTCGAGCTCGCCGCGATCCTCCGGGACGAGCTTCGGCAGCTGCGGGACGCGTAGGCCTCATCGGCCGGAAAATCGATCCGGCTGTCCGCCCAATGTCGCGTCAATCGCCGCGAGGCGCGCCACGTGGGCCTTGGCCTCGGCGTCGCGCCCCGCGATGCGCGCAGCGCGCACCATTCGCTCGCGGGCGCTCCAGTGGATCGGTGTGGCACCTGCGTCGAGACGGTTGCCATCGTTCGCCGCGAGCGACTCGGCAACTCTGGCGATCGCCATCGCTTCGCTGAGGGTCGCTGCCCGAGCGGTCGGCTCGGCCAGTGCAGCTTCGTCAATCAGCGCATCCGCAAGCGCCAGCAGGTCCTCGTCGGATGCGCCCGGATGATCGGCGGCCGCACGGGCCCGGGCGCTCCGCTCTGCCGCGGAGGATGGGGACCGGCCTCCCCAGTGACGGGCGAGCCGCACATCGAGCCGCATTGCCTCAAGGTTCGGAGGGTCGATGGTCGCGGCCGCATCGAGCACCGCTGCGAGTCCCCGCGCCGTCTGTGCATCAGGTGCGGCAGCGCTTGCGATCCAGCGGGCAATCACATCGCGGGCGCCGCGCGCGGCATGGGCGCGAGATGGAACTCGGGACACCGCAGCGAGCCGTGCGGCCGCGGCAGCGGCGGCGGCAGGCCCCGCGGCGTCACGCGCGCGCTCAGCAAGACAGAC
Source organism: Phycisphaerales bacterium (assembly GCA_044358545.1). Taxonomy (GTDB): domain Bacteria; phylum Planctomycetota; class Phycisphaerae; order Phycisphaerales; family SM1A02; genus ZLKRG44. Next base: position 9,326 of record JBIKNS010000078.1, read on the forward strand.
CCCAAGCAGCGCGGCATCGGATGGGTGGATGTCGCTCAGTCCGGCGGGGGCGGATGGCGGTGACCCGGCACTCCCGGCGGCGGGATCGATCGCGCATGCATCGAGCACCAGCACTGCAGCGAG
>JBIKNS010000288.1:0-2813 GCA_044358545.1 Phycisphaerales bacterium
CATCTCCGCGCTGCGCACGTCCATCACGTGCACCGGGTTGCCCTGGCGCACGAAGGGGTCGTAGAGCTCGCGCATGATGTCGCCAGCCTCCGGATGATCGACACCCACCACCACGCGGTCGGGCTTCATGAAGTCGCTGATCGCATCGCCTTCCTTGAGGAACTCCGGGTTGTCGGCGACATGGAAGGGGACCTTCGTGCGGGCAGCGATCGTGTCGCGCACGCGGTGTGTCGTGCCTACTGGAACTGTGCTCTTGACGACAACGGTCTTGGGACGCGACCCTGCCGGCGGCGGGCCCTGGCGCTCGAGCTCGGCGGCGATGTCCTCGGCCACGGCGAGCACGTACTTCAGGTCCGCGCTCCCGTCGGTGTCGCTCGGGGTGCCGACGCAGATGAAGATCACCTCGCCGTGCGCGTAGGCCTCGCGCTTGTCGGTCGTGAAGTGGAGGCGACCTGATTCCGCGTTGTTCACGATCATCTCCGAGAGGCCTGGCTCGTAGATGGGGCTCTCGCCTCGGCGCAGCATCTCGATCTTGCGCGGGTCGACGTCGAGGCAGCACACGTCGTTGCCCATTTCCGCGAAGCATGCCCCCGTCACCAAACCCACGTACCCGCTGCCGACCATTGTGAGCTTCACCGTCAGGATCTCCTGTGTCTGTGGCCGGCGGAGTGCCGGGGCGTTGAGTCTACGGGCAGCGATGATGCCTTGACGCGATTTGAGGCACTGCTCGCGGTTGCCGGTGGCTACGTCGGATCGCGCATCCCGGACGACGTTTCGATCGCGAGAAACCATCGCTTTCGAAGGAGTGACCTCGAGCGGGGATCGTCAGTGCCCGCATATCCGCCGATGCCGTTCGCGGACACCACTCGGTGGCACGGCACGACGATTGGCGCGGGATTGCGCCGCATCGCCTGGCCTGCCGCGCGCGCGAGGGCGGGCGCTGCTGAAACAGGCCGGCCGAGCGCGCGGCACGCCTCGCGCGCGAGCCACAGGTATGTGCGCGTCTGGCCATGCGGGATCCGGCGCGCCGCTCGCCAGCACGCGACTTGCCACGGTGTGCCTCGGGGAAGGGGTGATCCTCGGAGCGCGCCCCTATCGCCCCGAAGCCAGCGCCTGACTGACGCCGCAAGGGCGGCTGATGCGCGCGGATCCGCGGCGGCATCGCGTCGAGTGCCCCAGAGCACCCTGGCCGCGCCATCACCCGCCACGCTGACCTGCAGCGTGCCTACGGGCGTATCGATGCGCGCAGCGCGATGGGCCATGCACCGAAGCCTAGTTTCAGGGGCTATACGCATCCCTACCATCTGCGCATGACGATCGCGCAGCCCCGTTCCGTGTCCCCGGCCTCGCACGCGGGAGCCGCCTCCGAGGCAGAGTCGCTCGCGCCGCACGCGCACCTCGATGACGTGTCGCGCGGCATGCTCGGGTGCGTGGAGCGCACCGATCCAGAGGTCGCCGCGATCCTCGCGCGCGAGGCGGAGCGCCAGGCGACCACGCTCGAGCTCATCGCGAGCGAGAACCACGTGAGCGCCGCGGTGATGCACGCTGCAGGATCGTGGATGACGAACAAGTACGCCGAGGGCTATCCCGGCAAGCGCTACTACGGAGGGTGCGCGCAGCACGACGCCGTCGAGGATCTCGCGCGTGAGCGCGCCAAGAGGCTCTTCGACTGCGGATTCGCGAACGTGCAGCCGCACTGCGGCGCCAACGCCAACATCGCTGCGTTCATGGCGCTCATGAATCCGGGTGACACGGTGCTGAGCCTGCCCATCAAGAGCGGCGGCCACCTCAGCCACGGCCTCAAGCCCAACTTCAGCGGCACCTTCTACACCATCGTCGAGTATGGGCTCCACCCGCAGACGGAACTGCTCGACTACGACGCGATCGCCGCCATCGCCCGCGAGTGCAAGCCGAAGCTCATCATCTGCGGCTACAGCGCCTACTCGCGCGTGATCGACTTCGCGCGCTTCCGCGCGATCGCCGACAGCGTGGGTGCGTACCTGATGGCCGACATCGCGCATATCGCGGGCCTCGTGGCCGCAGGCGTGCACCCCTCGCCCTTCCCGCACGCGCACGTGGTGACGACCACCACGCACAAGACGCTGCGCGGCCCGCGCGGCGGACTCATCCTCAGCGACGATGCCGAGATCGCCACCAAGGTCGACCGCAAGGTGTTCCCGGGAAGCCAGGGCGGACCGCTCATGCACATCATCGCGGCCAAGGCGGTCGCCTTCGGGGAGGCGCTGAAGCCGGAATTCAAGATCTACTCGCAGCAGGTGGTGCGCAATGCGCAGGCGCTGGCCGCTGCGCTCTCGGCCAAGGGCTACCGCCTCTGCACCGGCGGCACCGACAACCATCTCATGCTCGTCGACCTGCGCACGCGCGATGCGAACCTGACGGGTGCCGATGCGGAGAAGTGGCTTGAGTCCGCGGGCATCATCTGCAACAAGAACGGCATCCCCAATGATCCGCGCCCGCCGATGGTCACGAGTGGCCTTCGCCTGGGCACGCCCGCGCTCACCACGCGCGGCCTCAAGGAGCCCGAGATGGCGAAGGTCGCCGAGTGGCTTGACCGCGTGATGGGCGCGAAGGGCGACGCGGCGACCTGCTCGAAGGTCGCGGGCGAGATTCGGGAGTTCTGCGCGTCGTTCCCGTTGCCTTGATGGGCAGTTCCGGCAATCGTGGGGCTGAGCGCCGTGAACGCGCGGCCGGCGATGCTGGAGCGGTTGGCCAGGCCGGCGATGCGGGCGCGGTCGACCGCGTCGCCGGACTCGAGCACGCGCACGTGCTGTCGGCAGAACTGCCCGATGGGC
>JBIKNS010000289.1:0-2807 GCA_044358545.1 Phycisphaerales bacterium
GCCGAGTCGCCGGGCAGTGTTCGGGTTGCGCTCATCGCCAGTGCAGGCGTTGGCACGGTGCCGTGCGCCAATGGGGCCTCGAGGGTGCGCGTGTCGTACGGCGGTTCAGGCTATGACTGCGATGGCGACGGCGCGTCCGATCTCTGCCAGCTTGCGGCGGGCGATGGCGACTGTGACGCGAACGGGATCTACGACGCGTGCGAGACCGGCGGTCCCGGGGACACTGATTCGGATGGCATCCCTGACGGCTGTGAGCGTGCGAGGGGAGACTTCAATCTGGATGGCACCATCGACGGCAGTGACCTCAGCTTTGTGCTGAGCGCATGGGGCACCCTGGGAAACCATCCCGGGGACCTCGACGGGGATGGAGAAGTGGCAGGCGAGGATCTCGCCACGCTGCTCGCCGCCTGGGGACTGCTCGAGTACTGAACTCAAGCCCTCGTAGCCGAGGGCGCGCCACGCCCCATCAGGCGCGGCCTACGCGAGCCGATCCTCAAGCCATGCAGGCACCTGGTCGATCGCGATGCGCGACTGCTCGAGCGTGTCACGGTGACGCACTGTCACCGTCTGACTCGTCAGCGTGTCACCATCGATGGTGAAGCAGTAGGGGGTGCCCGCCTCGTCCATGCGCGCGTAGCGCTTGCCGATGCTCTGCTTGGGGTCGTACTCGACGACGTGCCGCTTTCGGAGCTCCCGGTAGAGGCGCTCCGCAACCTCCGGCATTCCGTCCTTGTTGACGAGCGGAAAGATGCCGGCCTTGACGGGCGCCATGCGGGGGTGAAACTTCATCACAACGCCTGAGGGTCGCGCCGGGTCCGGGGTGTAGGCCTCGCAGAGCAGCGCGAGGGTGCCGCGGTCCGCGCCAGCCGAGGGTTCGATGACGTGAGGGAAATAGCGCTCGTTCCGCTCCTGGTCGAAGTAGCGCATCTTGTCGCCCTTGCCGCAGTGCGTCGCATGCTGGCGAAGGTCGAAGTCGCTGCGGTGCGCGACGCCCTCAAGCTCTCCGAAGCCGGGTGCGGTGAACGGGAAGCGGTACTCGATGTCGCTGGTGCCCGCACCGGACTTGGCGTAGTGCGCAAGCTCGTCCGATGCATGCTCGCGCAGCTGAAGGTTGCCGCTTGAGAGCCCTATCGACTGCCACCAGCGGAACCGGCTGTCGCGCCACCATGCGTACCACTCGTTCGCGCTGTCGGGGCGGATGAAGAACTCGATCTCCATCTGCTCGAACTCGCGGCTGCGGAAGGTGAAGTTGCGCGGGGTCACCTCGTTGCGGAACGCCTTGCCCACCTGCGCGATGCCAAATGGCACCCGCACGCGGGTGCTGTTGAGCACGTTGTCGAAGTTCGCGAAGATGCCTTGCGCGGTCTCGGGCCTCAGGTAGGCGACGTTCGAGGGGTCCTCGACGGCACCGACATTGGTCTTGAACATCAGGTTGAACTGGCGCGGCTCAGTGAGCGTGCCCGGTGCCTTCGCGTCCGGGCCCACCGTGATCGCGCGCTCGGCGGCGGAGAGCGCCGTGAACGCGCAGCGGTCGATGTCGCTGTCGCCGAGCTCGCGCTTGACGTACTTCTCAAGCTTCTTGCGCGCCTGCGCCAAGCTTGCGTCGTCGGACTCCACATACGCGAAGATCTGGCCGGTCCGGTCTCCCTTGAGCCCAAGGCACATCAGGTGATCGGCGCGGTAGCGGGCCTTCGAATCCTTGCAGTCCACCATCGGGTCGTTGAAGCCGCCGACATGGCCCGACGCCTCCCACACCTTGGGGTTCATGATGATGGTGCAGTCGACACCGACGATGTCGACAGGCTGCCCGTCAGGCCCGACGAGCTCGCGCTCGACCATGTCGTTCCACCACGCCTGCTTCAGGTTGCGCTTGAGCAGGGTGCCCAGTGGGCCGTAGTCCCAGAAGCCGTTGATGCCGCCGTAGATCTCGGATGACTGGAAGATGAAGCCGCGGCGGCGGCACAGGGCGACGAGGTCGTCCATCGAGACGGTTGCCATGGGGTCGGCACGATACCGTGCCGTGGTGCAGTGCCGCGCATGCGGACATCCTCGGATGCTGGCTGCCGAAGACGTGCCGTGCGTCGAGTGCGGCCTGATTCCCTCAGACTGCAAGCGGGAGCGCATCGTCGAGGCGATGCCGGAGTGGGCCGCAGCGGCTGCACGTGGCATAGGGATGCTCGCAGTGTCCGCCGCGCCGCTGGCGATCGTGGCGATCATGGCGCTGTGCCTCGCGATCGGCGTGCCTGGCAGGTTTGGTGAGGCGACCGATCCGGGCCACCCGCTGCGCAAGCCGATGAACGAGGCGGTGGCACTCATGGGCGGCGGCATCGTGGCGCTCTCGCTCCTCGCGGGTTCCCTGATCATCCGGCTTGGCGCGCGCCGGGCGCCGCAGATCCAGCCGATCCGCTGGGTCGGACGCCTCTCGCTGATTGGCCTGCTCACCGCAGGAATCTGCTGCACAGCAGCCGCCATCGCGTGGATTCCCGTATGGGGACTGCCACGCGATGTGACGGGGCCGGCGGAAGCGATCGCCGCCCTCTCGCTGCTCCTCACGCTTGGAGCAGTGATGGGCTACGTAGGGCGCGTGGGCGCGATCGTCGGCGCACCATGGATGAAGGCGAGCAGGCTCGCGCTTCGGATCGCCTGGTTTGCGGCGATCGTGACCGCACTGCTCCTGCCACTGGGCGAGTACGCGCAGTCTGCACCGGGCGCTACGGGCGTCCTGATCCGGGCACTTCCCGCCGCGTTCCTCACCGCTGCCGTATGCGTGCCGCTCGCGTGGACCGCGATGATGTGGTCAGTCGCGG
>JBIKNS010000290.1:0-2797 GCA_044358545.1 Phycisphaerales bacterium
CCGCTCGCTGGTACCCGCCGCGATCAAATCGCCAAGCGACCACCACGCGCTCACCACCGGCGGCTCGCCCGCACGCGCCTGCAGCCGATGCCCTGGCGCAAGCTTGTGCACACCCTGGTAGATGCTCATGTCGCCCGGCACGCACTGCCACCGCATGAGCGCGGCGACGGCAGCAGGATCCACGTGACGCTCGAACCCTGGCATCGCCTCGATCGCGGAGAGCTGCGACGCGAACACCAGACTCGCGCGCCCGCGGATCCCCGCCGCCCGCGCCGCGCGCCCACCCCCTGTCCACGCATCGCCCCCCACCCATCCCCAGTACAAGGGCTTCTGGCCGAGCGGGTCGCGCACCAGATGCAGCGCGCGCTCGGCGGCATCCCACGCCGCGAACGCGAACATCCCCTCGACCGTATCGAGCGTGGCCTCGAGCCCAAATGCATCGACGTGCTCCACAAGCGACTCGGTGTCCGAGTGTCCGCGCCAATCCGCGGGGCTGCGCTGCGACACAGTGGCGGCCGCGCCTGCAGTCCCGCCGGCGGCCGCTCCCGCAGACTCCACGCGTGCACGCAGCTCATGGTGGTTGTAGATCTCGCCGTTGAGGGCGATCACCCATCGCCCGCTCGCCGAGCGCATCGGCTGCGTGCCGGCGGAACTGCGGTCGATGATGGCCAGCCGCGCATGCCCAATCCACAGGCCAGCATCAGCGTCGACCCACACCCCGCGTCCATCAGGCCCGCGCCGAGCGAGCGCGTCAAGCGCGGGCACAGCGCAGCCATTCCGAAGCATCGATGGCAGTTCACCTCCGAGCGCGCCGACGATGCCGCACATGTCGTAGAGGCTATCCTCCATACCGCAGTGCTCTTGACAGCGGCGACCCGAGAGGCCGGCTCCGCGCACGGATCTCCGCCGACACAACAGCCGGCACGAAAATGGATCTCCAACTACTGAAGCAGGCAACGACGTTCTGCCTAGTGATCGGCAGCCCCCGCAGCGGCTCGACCCTGCTGGGTGCCGTCATCGACTCCCACTCGAAGGCCATCATGGCAAACGAGACGGGCGCGAGCGGCAGATTCTGGAGTGGCTTGACCCGCGACGAGATTCTCGTCGAGATTGCCCAGAGAGGGTCGGATCGCTCAGGCACGGAATGGGCGCCGGAGGTGCATCGCTATCCGGTCAATCGGGCCCTCCCCAGCAAGACGGACATCATCGTTGTGGGAGACAAGATCTGGAACACAGCCACGCTGATGCTCCACGGCAAGCCATCCCTGATTCCGTCCCTGCAGGAACTCATGCAGGCGCGACTTTGCCTCGTCCACTCGGTTCGGAACCCATTCGACACGATCACGACTGCCCACAGGAAGAGCGGCGCGTCGCTCAAGGACCGGATTCGCTGGTGCTTCATGCACTATGAGGCTGTCGCCGCACTTCATGAACGGCTACCTTCATCGATGATCATCGACGTTCATCACGAGGATCTCCTTGCCGAGCCCGAGCATCAGCTCAACAGGCTGTGCGCGTTCCTTGGTCTACCTGTGCAGGACGAGCAGATGCTGGCAGTCCGCGAGTTCCTCCTCGACTCGCCACGGCGACCCTCGGCAGACCAGGACTGGCCTGCCGCTGATGTCGATGAGGTGCTGCAACGGATCGAGCGCCTTGGATTCTTGCACCGTTACCGCCACGAGACTCCCAGGCCCTGAGTCGCACTCGATGGTCACCGAAGCGTTGCCGCAGCCCTGCGCGCGCGACCGTGCGAGGGCCACGCGTTGATCACCGTCGACTTCCTGGGCATCGGCGCGCAGAAGTGAGGCACCACATGGCTCCATCGCCAGATGTCGCGCCATCCGCAGATTGCGTTCCCGCGTCGCAAGGAGCTGCACTACTGGGACAATTCCCCTGATCCGGATGCCAACACGTGGGTCGCCTCATTGCAGCCCGCAGGACGTACCGCCCCAGACGGCAGGCGGGTGGTCACAGGCGAGATCACACCCGCATACGCCATCCTTTCGCCGCAGCACATACGCGCGATCCGAGAGAGGTGCCCTGACATCCGGCTGTTCCTCAGCCTCCGAAACCCAATCGAGCGCGCGTGGTCCGCGGCGCTGATGGCCCTCGCACGAAGCGAGATCACGCTAGCCGAGGCGAGCGACCAGTGGTTCCTCGACCACTTCCGGTCGGCTGCGTCACGCTCGCGTGGCGACTACGCCGCATGCCTCGAACGGTGGTGGTCAGCTTTCCCGCGTGACCAGCTGCTGGTCCTCTACATGGAGGACATCGCAGCCAAGCCTGACCTCGTGCTGCAAGGCCTGGCCCAGCACCTCACAGTCGACGAGTCGGACTTCACGAACCTGCCAAATTCCTCGCTGCGTGAGACTGTGCGGCCTCGCATGCCGCCCAGCCTGCCGTTCGTGACACCACCACCGATCCGGCCATCGCTCGTCGCACCTCTCATGGACATGTACGCCGACGGCATCGACCGGCTCGCGCGCCTCATCGACCGCGACGTCTCCCACTGGCGCACACCTCCGGTGCTCTAGCCACCAACAGCCATCTATTCCAACGGCAGCCCCTAGACGCATGAGCGCACGCACCCACTGGCTCGAATCGCTACTCGCGCAGATCACCTTCGAGCTGTCGGCCCCTCCACGCACCCGCGATGACCCCTACTTCGACTGGGGCTGGCTGCGCGCAAGGAAGCGATTGGCCGCCGAAGGCGCCGGCCCGGGCGATCCCTACTCCGCCGAGTGGCTGCGCGAGCATGCCGACGCGCTTTGGGAGACGCGCCAGAGGCTTGCCGACG
>JBIKNS010000079.1:0-9386 GCA_044358545.1 Phycisphaerales bacterium
GGTGTCGGCCGATGCGGTGCGCAGCCCGAGCTTCTCGTCGACAAGGCGAACGAGGGACACCGGATCCGTCGCGACACCGTCGGCACCGATCTCCTCCGCGAGGCCAGGCGCTCGGTTGAAGACGCCGCCCCCGCAGATGATCGGCATGCCAGGTGTGGCACGGATCGCGTGAATCGTGTCGATCAGCTGGCGAATGCGAGGCGCATCCGATGCGCCTGCGGCAAACATGATCAGCGCATCAGGCCGGCGCGTACCCGTCTCGGCGAGCAGCTCGTCGTTGGCAACGCCGCTGGCCGCGAAGAGCACCTCGTATCCGGCCGCCTCAAGAAAGTCCGCGGCGAGCTGCGCGGCCATGTCCTCAGTCTCGTCTGCGCCGCACGCAAGGATCACGCGACGGCCGTTGCGCGATGCCTGCGCGTATCCGGCCTGCGCCTGATCCACCAGGGTGCGCATCATGCGCGTCGCGTACCGGTGCGCCAAGGTCGAGAGCTGGTCACTGCGCCACATCTGGAACAGGGTCTGCATGGACGGCCAGAGCACATCGATCGCAAGGTCCTCGCTGCGGCGTCCGCCCGCGAGGTACTCCGAGACGAGCTGGCGGGCACCACTGCGGTCACCGGCGATCAGGGACTGGAAGAGACGCTCGATGGCAATGTCCTGTTGCATGGTGCGCTTTGGATCGGCAACGCGTCGCAGCTGTGCCGATGGGGACCCGATTCTGGCGGTCCGTGGCGTTATTGGCAGGCACATTGCCTCTGTGCGCGCCGTTATTGGTGCCTCTGCCTACCATCGCCCGATGGCCGAACCGCACGGTACAGCCCATGATGCCGCCTGGACGCCAGACACGCTGTCGGGCAACCCCCACGCGCGTGGGGACAAGGCTGATCGCGTGCGGCGGATGTTCTCCGCGATCGCGGGCAGCTACGACCTCAACAACCGCCTTCATTCGTTCTGGCAGGATCAGGCGTGGCGGCGGACCGCCGTTCGGCTTGTCCGACCCACCCCGCAAGACCGGGTGCTTGATGTCGCATGCGGCACGGGTGACCTGACACTTGCCTTCGCTAGCGCGAACCCCGCTCCAGCCACCGTGACCGGACTCGACTTCACGCCCCAGATGCTCGATGTGGCGCGCTGCAAGGCGAGGCACGCCATTGCGTCCTTTGTGGAGGGCGACGCCATGAACCTTCCCTTTGCCGATGCTTCGTTCGATGTGCTCTCGATCGCGTTCGGCATCAGGAATGTGTCCGAACCCGACCGGGCGCTTCGCGAGTTCCGCCGGGTGCTGTCGCCGGGCGGACGCCTCGTCATCCTTGAGTTCGGCGAGCCACGGCAGGGCGTTCTTCGCTGGCTCAACAGCGTCTACACGCACCGAGTGATGCCGCTGACGGCCAGCATCATCGCGCGAGACAAGTCGGGGGCGTACCGTTACCTGCCCAAGAGCGTGGCGTCCTTCCTCGACCCCGCGGCACTGGCGAAGTCCGTGGCCGATGCCGGTTTCAAGGACATCATGCAGCACCCGCTGACCTTTGGCGTGTGCGTGGCCACCACGGCACGAGTTCCCGAAACCACTACACTCGGCGATGTCCGATGATCGTTGACGTCCTTACCCGGATTTGGCACTCGCCCGACCAGCTCGGCATGGAGCTTTCGGATGCCGTGCGGCGCAGTGGTGCACAGTCGAGTTCGCCCATGCAGGTGGACGGCACCATCGGCGCGCATGCAAGAGAGACCGCATGCGAGACAGTCACTCTCGTCCATGGGTTCCGATCGAACATGCTCGGCGCGCTCGTGCCAAACGAGTTTGTCGCGGACCATGTGCGACGCCACCCCGACCGAATGCTCGGCATCGCGGGCATCGACCCGCTGGCCCATGACGCGATGGAAGAGCTTGAGCGCGCGCGCACGCTTGGTCTCGTCGGCGTCTCCATCTCCCCGTCAGCGCAGGGCTTCCATGCCGCACACTCCTCGGCAATGCGCGTATACGAGCGATGCGAGTCGCTGGGCATGCCAGTCTTCGCGGCCCGACCAGGTCGCTCTACCGCAAACTGCGTCATGGAGTTCGACCGACCGGCCACCTTCGACGAGGTGATGCGCGCGTTCCCGCGACTCAAGCTCGTGCTCGGCGAGATCGGCTTCCCGTGGGTTGACGAGGCGCTTTCGCTCATGGCGAAGCACTCAGGCGTGTTCGCCGACACATCCGGCATGGTGTCTCGTCCTTGGCAGCTCTATGGCGTGCTGCTCAATGCATCGGCACTTGGAGTGATCGACCGGGTCATGCTCGGCAGCGGTTTCCCCTTCGAGCGCCCCGCATCTGCAGTCGAGACGATTCTCTCGCTCAACTCGTATGCGCTGGGCACGCCGCTTCCCGCGATCCCGCGCGCATCACTGCGCGGCATCGTGGAGCGCGATGCCGTATCCGTGCTCGGGCTGCCGTCCACGCTCGGGTCCGGCTCGGCGGCGCGAATCGCCGGACGGACAGCGAGCCCGCTCGGACCCTCCGGTACGCCGCCCCGCGGTGTCCGGCCCCAGTGACCTGAGCAGCATGCTGTCGTGGCAGCACATGATGCCTTCAGTGCCGGGATTGCGGAACGCAGGCCGCGCGTGCATGTCGCTTCTGTGCGCGGGGGCCGCCGCACTCGGCGTCGCATCCTGCGGGACCGTCGGTGAGGTAGGGACCGTCGAGCTCACCAGCCTCGGAGGCACCACCCGCACCCTTCGACCGGTGCTGGGCACCGGCACGTACGCGCAGGAGGCCGCCCAGTCGTCGTTCATCCTGAGCGACGTCGACTTCGCGCAGCTCGAGTCGGGTGCTCCCGTGTACGGCTACGTGCTCCACGTCAACCTGCTCTGGGTTCCCAAGGCTGGCCGCACGGCGGTGGACCCGACCGCCACCAACACCAGCATCAGGCTCGTGGTGATCGCGGGCAACGAGCTCGGCGTCTATGGCGGCGGCGGATTTGCATGGCCCGACGGCGACCTCGGCGAACCCGAGTTCACGCTCGAGCTCGTCGGATCCAACATGTCGCTCATCGCATGCACGCCCGGCTTCCAGGACCTCATGAGCCCGGCATCGCTCACCGGAACGCTTCGCGCGACGCTCGATGACGCGGCGACTCGTCGCATGCGCAGGTCGGCTAGCCAGTATGTGACGAATGCCACCCGCAGCGTGCGCTGGGTGAAGGCGCCGGAAGGCGATGCATCGCTCGATGCGCTGCTGCTGAGCCTCGCCGACGCTCCGGCGGCTGCGCCCTAGCCGCGTTCGTCGCCCATCGCTGCACTCGAGCCCATGCGGTGTCAGTGGCGGCCTAAAGGTGCGCCTACGCCAGGGCGCACCAGGAAACTGCATCGCGCATCTGCTCTGCGCACGGCGAGAGGCCTGCGGGAAGCGCGCGCGGATCGCACATCGATAGCGCCGAGTACTCCCACCCTGGTGCCGCATCTGGAGGCTGGCGCATCGGGAGGTCATGCACGATCTCCCATGCCTGCACCACCGGATCGAAGAGAAGCGCGACCGCCCGTGCAGGTGCCGCGGCCTCCACTCCGCACTCCTCCACCAGCTCGCGCATGATGCCCACATCGGGTGCCTCGCCGATCTCCACGCCACCTCCAGGCGCAAACTCCCACATGCCCGGATAGGCGTTGACGTGGGCAGACCGCAGGCCCATCAGCACCTTCCCGCCCACGTGCGCGATCGCCTTCGTGCCGAGCCCGCGGAAACCGGTTTCGATGCCGCGCCGACGCACCGCGCCCATCCGGTAGCTCGCGCGCACTGCATGGATCGTGGCGCCGCCGTGGCCATCGCGGTGCACGCCCACAACATGCAGGCAGGCGCCGTCCGTGAACTTGGGATTGGCGCGCACGATCTCGTCCCACGCGGCATCGATCTCGTCGAGCGCGACCGTCGGCACGAAGGCCGAGTCGTCGACGAGGATCCGCGGAGGCCGTCGCAGCCTGATCAGCCTCGCGGTGGGCTGGTGCGCGCTCATTCCGGAGGCCGACCCGGCGGATGCGGCACCGCAGGGGCCTCGGCCTGCATGTAGTCGCGCGGCCTGTAGAGCAGCCCGACCACGATGAATACCACCGCAGCCACAGCCATCATCTTCGTGAAGAACCAGTAGTACTCCGCACCGACGAGCGTCGAGTTGCCATCGGCGTCCTGAGTGAAGCGGTTCACGAGCGCGATGATCACGTTGCCCGCGGAGACGCTCAGCAGGTAGAGGCTCATGATGAAGGACTTCATCTGCGGCGGCGCCTGCGTGTAGCTGAACTCAAGGCAGGTGATCGACACAAGCACCTCTGCGGCGGTGATCACCACGTAGGCGAGCAGCTGCCACGAGATCGACGGCCTTGCCGCGCGCTCCACCGCACCCGACCGGCTGACCACGATTCCACCCTGCGTGATCGCCGCCGCCATCGCCGCAGCATCCGGCGCAGGCTGCTGCGCGGCCGGCAGGCCGACGCGCAAGCCGCTCGCATCGGCAAGCGCAGACGCCATGGCGTTCATCCGCTCCTCCTTGAGTGCTTCGATGGTGCGCGCAAGGTCGACGTCGCCGCGTGCGATCGCAGCATCGACGCTCACGCGGAACTGCGCCTGTGCGGCGCCGATCCGCTCCTCTGCGGTGGCCGAGATGCTGAACGCCGCCACCGTCAGGAAGAACCCGATGCCGATCTTGCGAATCGGCGTCAGCCGGAACACGCGGCCCGCCAGCGGGAACACCACGTACGACGCGATCGGGATGAAGATCAGGATCAGCAGCGGGTTGATCGCCTGGATCTGCGACTCCATCCACTCGATGCCCATGAAGTTCCGGTCCATCTGCTGCGCCTGCATGACCCATGCGCCGCCGGTCTGGTCATAGAGCGCCCAGAAGACGGCCACGAACGCATAGATGGGCACGAGCTTCCCGATCGTCACGAGGCCCTCGCCCGAGAACGTCTCGCGCACGAACTCCATCCCGCGTGGAGGGATGTGCACGAACTTGTGCCGGCCCATCCAGAAGACGATCGTCGCGATCGCCATCAGGATGCCGGGCACGCCGAAGGCCCATGCCGCACCGTACCTGTCGAGGAGCCACGGCGTCAGCAGCGTCGAGAAGAACGACCCAAAGTTGATCGAGAAGTAGAACCACCCGAAGACGCGCGTCAGCAGGTGCTTGTTGGTCTCGCCGAACTGGTCGCCCACGTGAGCGGAGACGCACGGCTTGATGCCGCCCGACCCGAGCGCGATGAGGAAGAGCCCCGCCATCAGCCACGACTTGGGCTCCATCGTCGCCTTGAGGCCGGCGGGCGGCAGGTCCATCAGCGCCAGCGCGAGGTGGCCGGCGCAGTAGAGCCACGACAGCAGGAGGATGGTGCGGTACTTGCCCAGCAGCGCATCGGCCACGATGGCGCCTATCACGGGGAAGAAGTAGGCGCTCGCGACGAACCAGGCCACCCACTCGCGCGCCTCCGTCTCCGTCATGTAGGCCGGTGTTCCTGTCGAAGTGAGCAGGAACTGGGTCATGAAGACCATCAGGATTGTCTTCATCCCGTAGAAGGAGAACCGCTCCGCAGCCTCGTTTCCGACGATGTAGGGGATGCCCGTAGGCATGGCCGTCGTGGGGGCAGGCGCGGTCCGGTACGGGATGGCGGTCATGGGCGGCGAGTGTAGAAGCGGACCTAGGTCACGAACTTTTTGCGCGAGCCATGCGCTCGGTGCCACCACTAGGGATGGTGTGACCGCGTCGAAGCCCACTCCAGTGGTCGTAAGGGACCACACCATGGCCCGCGCTGAACGCGCCCAACGACCCTCCCGCGGCATTTATCGCCTCCACATCCGCAGTCTCCAACGCCGATGACCTCGCTCGCATGGATGCAACACCCACGACGTGCTCGGCCACCACGCACTCCCGACTGGTTGATGCGGTGCTCGAGGCGAACCCGACCGCTGACAGGGCATGGCTGCTCTGCTTCGAGATTCCCGAGCTCGAGAGCTACCTCGAGCGGCTCTGCCGCACGTCCGAAAGCGGCCCAGACTCCCTCTGCTGGGAGCGCGTCGCTGACACCCCTGCCATCGTCTACCGCAGCGCGGCCTGACGCCCCACCACAGCACTACCCTTGGCGACGAGCCGCGGCATGCGCATGGATGCGCGTGGGGCGGATCGTTGCCATTGGGTGGATGCTGCCCTCGGGCGGACCGTCGCGGGTTGATCGTTGAGGCGCCGCTCGTCGCCGGCTTCAGCGTCCGGCGTCGCCCGCGAGGAACTGCGCCAGCTTGCGCTTGACGAGCCGAAGCTTGAGTAGCCCCGTCGTGCGGGCCACCAGCTCCACCTTGTTGACAGGCTTGGAGATGAAGTCGTCGCAGCCGCACTCGACCGCCCGCTCCATGTCCCCCACCTCGTGGAGGGCCGTGACCATGACGACCACCGTATCCCGCGTCGCCGGGTTCGACTTGACCTTCTGGCAGACCTCGAACCCTGACATGCGGGGCATCATGACGTCCAGGAGCACCAGGTCCGGCTTCTCCCGGTCGATCGCCGCCATCGCCTCGATGCCGTCCCGGGCGGCGAGGATGCGGCACGGAAGCGACTCGAGGTAGGCCTGCACGAGCTCAAGATTCTGCTCATTGTCGTCCACCACCAGCACCGTGGCCTCGGAAAGGTCCACCGCCGAGGTGTCGATGTCGAACGAGGGGGTTGGTCCAGTTCCCGCTGGGGACATTCCGGGAATCCTAGCGCCTTCCGAGGTCAGGCTCCCCCGTCAATGCCTTATAGGCAACTTGGACGGGATGAAGTGCCCCTACGGACGCGCCATCGCGGATCTGGTGGCGGCAACTGGTGCCCGCAGCGACCAGTGTGGCCCCCTGGCTGAGCGCCCGGGCCGCCGGCAGGACACCGATCTCGCCAATGCGCATCGACAGATCGAAGCGGTCCTTGCCGAACCCGAACGCGCCCGCCATCCCGCAGCATCCGGTCTCGAGCGTGCGCACCTGGTTGCCGCAGATCCTGCGCAGGAGCGCACTCGCGCCAGCAGTGCCGAGCAGTGCCTTCTGGTGGCAGTGCACGTGCACGTCGCACCGCCCGACCGGTGGGTGGAACGCGGGACGCCTTGGATGCGAATCCCACTGCGCGTCGAGCCACACCTCGACGAGATGCGACATCGCTGCGATCCGCGCGATGGTCTCGTCAGCGACATCCGTGCGGAGGTCAGTCCAGTCGTCGATGACCGCGGAGTGGCACGATGGCTCGAGCATCAGGATCGCGTGCGCGCCGTGGCGGTCGACGAGCTCGGCCAGCGATGCGGCAGTGCGCGTGATGGTGCGCGCGGCGCCGTCGAGCGCACCGCAGGAGATCGCGGCCCGTGCGCAGCAGCCGGCGTCCGCCACGATCACCCGGTAGCCGAATGCCTCAAGCAGCTCGACGGCATCGCGCCCGATCTCGCTCTCGCCAAACGCGCTGAAGCAGTCGCCGAACAGGATCACCGATGGGGCACCGGTCGCAGTGCCACTGGGCCGACGGCGCGCCCACCGGAAGAGGTTCGCTCCGAACAGCGGGAGCGACCGGCGCGAATCAAACCCCATCACCGCCGCGATGGCCCGGCGCGCGAGCCCGATTCGGCCTGCCGCATTCGCGAGAGGCCACAGCGCCGAACCGACCCGCGACAGCGCACGCACGTTGGCCAGCATGCGCGTACGCCAGCCGACGCCGCCACGCGCGATGTGCCCTTGGTGCAGGTACTCCGCCTTGAGCTTCGCGATGTCGACATTGCTCGGGCACTCGGACTTGCAGGCCTTGCACGAGAGGCACAGTTCCAGCGTCTCGAGCGTGGCGGGGTCGTTCCACTGCCCCGCTGAGGCCGCATTCGCCGCATCCGCGCCAAACTGTCCCGTGGATGCAAGGCGCACCGCGTTGCCGCGACCGCGTGTCGAATGGCGCTCGTCGAGCGTTGCCCGGTAGCTCGGGCACATCGTGCCGCCCGCAGGCGAGAGGCGCCTGCAGAGGCCCGCACCGTTGCACGACGACACCGCGTGCGAGAACCCTCCCTCGGGGCCGTACCTGAATGCCGTGTTCGTCCCAGCGGGCACATGCGCGAAGTTCGCATCGTCGGGGCGCACCCGAAGGCTCATCACGATGCGGCGCGGCTCGCTGGTCTCCGTGAGGTTTCCAGGGTTCATGATCCCCTGCGGGTCGAAGATGCGCTTCACGCGGCGGACCGCTTCGCACACCGCAGGCCCAAGCACGCGGTCGAGCAGCGGGGTGCGCACACGGCCGTCGCCGTGCTCCCCCGAGAGCGCACCGCCGTGGCGCACCACAAGCTCCGCGATTTCGGTCGAGAGCGCCACCATCGCATCGAGGTCCTTCGGGTCATCGAGCGCGATCAGCGGTCGGATGTGCAGGCACCCGACGCTTGCGTGCGCGTAGTAGGCGGCCGTCGTGCCGTGGCGCGCCACAACCTGCCGGAACTCCTCGACGAACGCAGGGAGCCTCGAGGGGTCGACGGCGGTGTCCTCGACGAAGGTGACTGGCTTGCGATGTCCAGGCACCGCGTGAAGAAGCGGCTCCCCTGCCTTGCGCAGCCTCCACGCGCGGTCCATGGACGGCGCGTCGCGGTACTCGGCGATCACGGCATCGGGCAGCGCGCGCCGAAGCTGCGCAAAGCGCCCATCGATCTCGTCGGGGCGATCGGCGAAGTACTGCACGTACATCACCGCACCCGGAAGTTTGCCGCCCGGGCGAGGCATGATCTCGACATCGCCGCGATGCGCCGTGTTGCGAAGCGCCATCGCGATGACCACATCATCGACAAGCTCCACAGCGGAGGGCCCCGTCGCCAGCATGGCGCCCAGCGGGGCAAGCGCCTCCGGCACACCGGGGAATCCCACAATCGCAAGACCGACCGCCGCCGGTACCGGCACAAGCGCCACCTCGGCGCGGAGGATCGTGCACAGCGTGCCCTCCGATCCGCAGACCAGGTGCGCGAGGTTCACGGCATCGAAGGTGCCGGGTGTCGACGCGCGAAGCTGCCGCAGCATGATGTCGAGGTTGAGGCCATCGACATGGCGCAGGATCTTGGGAAACCGCGCCTCGATCTCGCCGGCCATCGGAAGCAGCACCTCGGCGATCGCCGACGCGATCGCGCGCTGCCTCGGATCCCGGTCGCACGACCCTGCCTCAAGGCGCATCGCCTCGCCGGAGGGCAGCACCACATCGAGCGCGATCACATGGTCGACGGTGCGTCCGTAGAGGATCGAGTTGGCGCCCGAGGAATTGTTGCCGATCATGCCGCCAACGGTGGCGTGGGAACCTGTAGCCACATCGGGGCCGAACCGAAGGCCGTGCGGCGCCGCCGCCCGGTTGAGCTGGTCGAGCACGACGCCAGGCTCGACCACCGCTCGGCGGGCCGCAGCG
>JBIKNS010000080.1:0-9357 GCA_044358545.1 Phycisphaerales bacterium
GCACGAGTGGTCAATCCGCGCAAGCGCCCGCTGCTCCATCTCGAAACGACGAAGGACCTCCTGCGACTCGAGGCCTCGCTTGAGCACCTTGACCGCGACACGTCGTGAGAATGAGTCGACGCGTACGGCGGCAAAGACCTCGCCGAATCCCCCCTCGCCCACCTGGTCGAGCAGCACGTAGGGTCCGCAGCGGAGTGCGCCATCGGCAAGCGCCTTGTCGACGCCGGCGCCAAGCGCACGGAGCATCGTGTCAATCTCGTGAGGCGCGCCGTCTGCTCGTTCGGGCGGATGATCCGCGGAGGCATCCATTTGGAGAGCCACCCATTACCCATCCGCGCGCCGCAACTGATGCGCGAGTGCCTCACGGCCATCCTGCAGGTCGCGGTACGCAGTGCGCTCGCTGACGCCCACGAGCTCCGCGGTGCGGGCGAGCGGGATGTTGGCGACAAGATGGAGCGTCACGACCTCCATCGCTCGTGGCAACTCAACAGCCACACGCTCCATGGCGCGGAGCAACTCGTCCCGGTCAATCGCCGAACTGCGCGCGGGGTCCTGGCCATCTCTCCGAGCGTCCCCGGTCAGCTGCACCGATGCTGTGGGATCCGCAAGCGACTGACGGACCGTGCGCCCACCGCGCTTCTGGCGGAGCCGCGACTTCGCCGAATCCGCAAGCACCCGAGCCATGAACACCGTCGCGAGGCCGCGCAGGTGAGACTCCTGCATGGGCTGCTCGCGCTGCTGAAGCAGCCTCATCACGCTTTCCGCGACGAGGCTCGTCGGGCTCATGTTGGCCGGATAGGCACGCGCCTTGATCGACCGCTCCGCGATCCGCCGAAGCACCGAGTAGTGCTTTTCCACGAGCTGGGCAAATGAATCGACCGCCATTGGGCAAACCCCTAACCCCGGAACTGACGCGACACGTAGCCGCGAACCTGCCAACGGATCCCCCCGGGGAACATCCCCGGACCGACTGATCCACTATGCCATCAGATGGCCTAAACCACTGCTGCGCAATATGTTGCGAAAACTGTCGCTGAAGACAAAATTATGTTCCGGAAACGCCAGGCCGCTCATGTTCTGGTCCACGTGACTGAACATGATCTCTGTCGACCCGATGCGCTCCCAGTGACCGCTCCGGTGATCGAGCCGCTCGATCGTCCCCACCGTGCTTGCGCCCATCCCGTCGATGCGCTCGATTGATGCGTCGTAGCGGATGCACTGGCCCGGCGTGACATCGGCGTCGATCTGCGCCTTCTGGATCTTGGCGAGGATCACCTTCTCGGCGAAGCGACGCACGCTGCCTACAAGGATGCCCGCAGTTTGCGCCATCCCCTCCATCATGAGGCTGCCTGGCATGACCGGCTGCGCGGGACCGTCAGAACCCTCGGCGAAGTGCTGGTGCAGGTGCTCTTCCGCGAGCGACACGTTCTTGATGGCCACGAGACGGCGATCGGGTTCGTAGGCCACGATCGTGTCAATCCACATCCATCTCATGGGTCACTTGCGGGTAGGGCGTGGTACCGGGGCTCCACATGCGGCGCGTGGCGCGCACGCACGCGGGAACGCATCAGGCCGGCTGGAGCTTGCGCTCCATGAAGTCAACGAGGCTCTTCACGGTGAAGCTCTCGGCAACCTTCTCGAGACGCGGATCCGCAGCGAAGGACGAGGTGTCCACGTGCGGCAGCCGCTCCTTCAGGAGCGCAAGGCCATCAGCCGTGAGCTTGCCGTCCTGCACGTAGCGCGGGTCGCTGAGCGCATTGTCGGGGAAGAGCTCGCCTTGCGGGATCTTCACGCCAAAGGACTTCTCGAGCCGGAAAACGATGTCCAGGAAGTCGATCGACTCGGCACCGAGCTTGCCGGTCAGCGAGGCGTCCGGGGCCACATCCTCCTCGTCCACGCCAAGCGCGTCCACCAGCACATCGGTCACCTTCTTCTGGATCTCGTCACGTGTCATCGGCACTCCTGTCCTTAGGCCTTCCCTGCGGCCATTCCTTGAGGGATCGCGGCAACCGCCGCACTTGTCCTGACGGGGCGGAGTGTAAAGCGTCCGCTCACTGCCGTCTCGGGCTCGCTGGCCGGCGTGCCGACGGCAACGTGCCGGAGCACAGTGGCAGCACCCTTGAAGCTCACCGAGCCGTCATCGTTGACTTTGTCGAGCGTCACTTCAGTGCGCAGCGTCTCGCCAGGGCGCACGAAGGACCCGTACCGAAGCGCACGCACCCCACCGAGCACCATGCGCACTGGAGGGTGCCCTTGCGCGGACGCACGCGCATCGAGCACAAGCCGGGCAGTCTGGACCAGCGCCTCCAGCATGAAGACGCCGGGCAGCACGTGGAAGGTGGGGAAGTGGTCCTGCAGGTACTCCTCGGCAAGTGTCACCGCCTTGATGCCGACTGCCCTCTCAGGGGTCGCCTCAAGAACCTCGTCCACAAGTTTGAAGTGCATGCGAGCCGAAAAGGTAGCAGGTGCCGGGAATCTCATCGGACACGCCGTTTTGAGCCGATCATGGGGTATGGCACGGACATCGCCGAAGGCTGTCGCACGGACTGGCTCGACCTCATCTTCCGCGGGCGCGCTGCCGCCCGCATCCATCACCGTCAAGGTGCTGTGGCTCGTCGGGGCCGCCACCTGGCTCTACCTCGCCGCGAGCCTCGCGAGCTTCTCAGGCTCTGACTGGCCCAGCCACTCGGTGGCGGTGCAGTCGTATCCGCCGGCGAACCTCGGCGGACGCGTCGGCGCCGCGATCGCCTACGGCATCTACGAGTCGGTCGGCTACGGCTTCTGGATCCCGATGCTGTGCGCCGGATACGCGCTCGGTCTCGTCGCGACGGGCCGCCGCGTGCCGCACCCGGCAGTGCGCGCGATCGGTGCGCTCCTGGCAATGTGCGCATTCGGCGGACTGCACGCTCTGTGGTTCCCGACACTGGGCGTGATCAGTGGCGCAGAGGCCGGTCTCGTGCCCGGATGGATGGCCGAGCAGCTCGGCGGTCGCTTCGGCGGCCTTGGCGGCAGCCTTGTGCTGCTCGTGGCCCTTCTCATCGGACTGCTCGTCGCCGTCGACGAGATCATGATGGCCCTGCCTGGAGCGCTCGTGCGCGCCGCGGAGTCGCTCGAGCCGGTGTGGTCCTACGACTACGCGGGTCTCTGGAACCGAATCATGCCCGCAAAGGCGAAGCCTGCGCTCGCGGGTGCCATGGTCGAAGGCGAGGGCGGCACTGCCACCGCAACGCGCGCGCGCGGACGGCGCAGCACACGAAATGTGGTCGACCTCGATGACGGCGCGGATGAGGCCGCGCGGCCACTGCGGAGGAAGGCTGCAGAGGTCGTCGAGCAGGCCGACGCAGAGATCGCCGACAACGCCGAGGAAGTTGAGGAGACCGAGGCGGAGGAGACGGAGGCCGACGATGCGGAGGTCACGGACGAGGCAGCCGACGCGCCCCGCGCGTCGCGCACCAAGGCCACCCCCTCCCCTGCCGAGCCTGAGGAGCCCGCGACCCGGACGCCGCTCTCGGCCGACGAGCTGCGCGAGCGCATCTCCAAGCTGCCCGTGCGCATGTCGACGGCGCCCAAGACGCTCGCCCGCGACGAGGACATCCCGCGCGAGGCCGACTACACCGGCTACCAGTTCCCCACGCTCGACATGCTCGACCACCCCGAGGGGAACTACTCCGAGCGCATGGAGAACTTCGTGCGCGAGCAGGCCAGCGTGCTGACCGAGACGCTGCGCACCTACCAGCTCGACGGCGAGGTGGTGGGCATCGAGAGCGGTCCGGTCGTGACGCTGTACTCCGTCGAGCTCGCGTCGGGCACGCGAGTCGCGCGCCTTGAGACGATCTCCAAGGACATCGCGCGCGCTCTCAAGGCCCCCAACATCCGCATCATCGCGAACATGACGGGCAAGACTGCCGTCGGCATCGAGGTCCCGAACCCGCAGAAGGAAAAGGTGCGGCTCAAGGAGCTGATGAGCGGCGGCCAGGCCGAGGGCATGAGGCTGCCGATGTTCCTGGGCAAGGACAGCTCTGGCGAGCCGCTCGTGCTCGATCTCGCCAAGATGCCGCACATGCTCATCGCCGGCACCACCGGCTCGGGCAAGAGCGTGTGCATCAACACGATCCTGATGAGCTGGCTCTACACCAAGCGCCCGGACGAGCTCAAGCTCGTGCTTGTCGACCCCAAGATGGTCGAGATGAGCATGTTCGCCGACATCCCCCACCTGATGGCGCCGGTCGTCACCGACATGAACCAGGCCGCGGGCATCCTGGAGTGGGTCGTCGGCAAGATGGAGGAGCGATACGAGCTCTTCAAGAGCGTCGGCGTGCGCGACATTGTGGGCTACAACGAGCTCGGCGAGGAGGAGCTCTACGCCCGCCTGAACCCGCAGACCGATCTCGACCGCGCGCGCATCGCCAAGAAGATTCCCTACATGGTCTTCGTGATCGACGAGCTCGCGGACCTCATCATGACCAACAAGGAGGTGGAGACCCACATCGTGCGCATCGCCCAGAAGGCGCGCGCGGTCGGCATCCACCTGGTGCTGGCGACGCAGCGCCCGCAGGCGAATGTCGTGACCGGCCTCATCAAGGCCAACATGCCCTGCCGCATCGCCTTCAAGGTGGCCAGCGGCATGGACAGCCGCATCGTGCTCGACCAGAAGGGTGCGGAGCTGCTGCTGGGCCAGGGAGACATGATGGTGCTCACGCCAAGCTCGAGCGAGCTTCGCCGCTCGCAGGGCACGCTCGTCACCGACTCCGAGACGCGCAAGGTCGTGCGCTTCCTCAAGGATGTGGCGACGCCGAGCTTCGAGCGCGCGCTCCTGGCGGTGCGCAGCAGTGCGGGCGGCGGGTCCGACCCGACCGCCGGCGGCGACCTCGACATCGACGAGCGCGACCCCCTGTTCGACAAGGCCGTTGAGATCATGATCGAGACAGGTCGCGGGTCGGTCAGCCTCCTGCAGCGCAGGCTGGCGATCGGCTACGGCCGCGCCTCACGCCTGGTGGACCAGATGGCGCTCGCCGGCATCGTCTCCGACCACAAGGGGTCGGTGGCGCGCGAGGTGATGATCACCCTCGAGGACTGGCAGCGGATGAAGGCGATGGAGGACGGTGCCAATGGGGACGGCGATGCGGACGGCGCCGAGTACGAGTCCGCCGCCGCGTCGACCGAAGACCCGGACGAAGAGGATTGAGCTGGCCGCGACCCAAGCCCCTCTCCCCGAGGGGCTTGCGGTCGCTGGCGGGGGCCAGGGAGCGTCAGAGCGAGGGGCTCGCGGGAGACAAGGGCCTGACTAGGTTGGGGGTACGCGCCGGGAGCGGTCTGCGGATTTTCCGCCGCTGGGCGCTGATTCGGCCCCAAATCTCTTGAGAAGTCGGGATTTTCGGGTGTAATCGCGCTGCGGAAGCGCTTCGCGTTTCCGTGTGCGATCACTGTGCCCGGCAGCGCATGCAGGCACGCGTCGAAGGATCGACCGCACGTGATGTCCATGGAAGGAAGATGACATGACGCCATTCGCTCATTCGACGGCTTCGGCCCCCCGGGCATCCAGCGGCAACGCCGCGCCGAGCGTGCCCACGCGCTACGAGATCCTGCTCCCTGACGGCAGCGTCGAGGGACCGCTCGCGTCAAGCGGCGTGCGTGCCCTCGCATCCGATGGCGCGATTGACTCGCGTGCGCAGATCCGGCGCATCGGAGATGCCACGTGGCGGCCGATCACGAGCGTCGCTGGACTCGTCGTTCGCGTCTTCGATTCGCATGCTGAGGCCGAAGCGATCGCGCAGGCGGCGGCGATTGCCGAGGCTGCACGTGCCGAGGCTGCGCAGGCCGAGGCCGAGCGGACCCGGGCCGAGCGTGCCGAAGCGGAGCGCGCCGAAGCCGAGCGTGCGCACGCAGCCGCAGAGGCTATTGCCCGAGCTGATGCCGAGCGCGAGCGTTCAGCCGCACACGCGCGCGCGCGTGCAGCGATCGAGGAGGCCCAGCGCGAGGCGCAGGCCGCGGTGGCGCGGGCACGCACGGACGCCCAGTCCCAGATCGAGCAGATCCACGCTCAGGCACATTCTGCAGTCGAGGCCGCCCAGCGCGATGCCGAGGCGTCCGTCATCCAGGCTCGGAGCGATGCGGCCGCGGCCACCGCACGCGCAGAGCGTGACGCGCAGGCTGCCATCGGTGAGGCAAGGGAGCGAGCGGAGCGCAGCCTGCGGGAGGCGGAGGCCGCCATCACCAGTGCGCAGCATCAGGCGCGCGAGGAGGTGAGGCGCGCTCGTCTTGATGCACGTGAGGAGATCGAGACAGCCCTCGCTCGCGCGCGGCAGGAGATCGATCGCGAGCGGGACGCGCTTGAGTCGCGTGCAACCGATCTTCAGTTGCAGCTGAGCACGGTCCGGGACGAGGCAGCCGCCCTGCAGAAGATCCTGGCGAGCGAGCGTGATGCCTTTGTCGCGACCCTGCGCCAGAGCCAGGATCAGCTCGAGTCCGCGCGCGCCGTGCAGCGTGACCTCTCGCAGGAAGTCGAGCATGCGCGCGAGCGCGCATCGCAAGAGGCGAACTCCCGTGCGGTCGCCGAGTCTGCGCGCGATCAGGCACTGGCCGACCTTGAGCAGGCTGCACGCGAGGCGCAGCTCCGCGACGCGGACGCCCAAGACCGCATCAACCGCGTCCAGCTGCTCCTCGACGAGGCGCAGGGCGAGATGGCCCGGGAGCGCGCCGACTCCGAGCGCCGCATCCACGACGTGATGCGCCGCCTGCAGGAGTCCGCTGCGCACGCGAAGGCACTTGAGGACGCGCGCACTGCCGCCGAGGGCCAGTGGATGCAGGCATGCGCCGAGCGTGACGAGGCCATCCGCGACCGCGACGCCACCAGAATCGCGATCGGCGCAACCCAGACCGAACTTGTGCAGATGCGCACCCAGCTCGATGCCACGCGCCAGGAGCTGGCGTCGATCCGGTCCGCGCGTGCCGAACTGACGGCGCGCATCGCGGACCTCGAGCCAGCCCTCGACGCGCAGCGCGCGCGTACCGCATCGGTCGAGTCGGCGCTGGCTCGGGCGGAAGATGCCAATGCTGCGCTCACCGAGACCTCCAACGAGCTGCGTGCGCGCATCGCGAAGCTTGACGCGCAACTGCTGCAGGCGCACCTTGAGGCCGAGCGCATGGCCGCCGAGTTCGAGGAGGCTCGCCAGCATGCTGCCCGCGAGCTGGCTGCGCAGGAGCGGAGCGCAGCGGAGGCCATTGCCAGCACCGAAGCTCAGGCCGCGGCGCACCTCGCCACCGCGGTCGAGGAGGAACGACGCGTGGCCGCAGAACGGCTGGACACGGCGACATCCGCGCACGCTCGCGAGCTTGCGACGATTCATGGGCAGCTCGACGAGGAGCGCCAGCGCGTGGTCGCGCGGGACGAGCTCATCTTCCGCGAGTCGCTCCGCGCCGAGGAGCGCGACAGGGAGATCCGCGCGCTGCAGGACACGCTGCGCGAGGAGCGCACGCAGGCGCTGGCAGCCCGTGACAGGCTTGCGGCGGATCATGCTGCCGCTGTGGGCGCGCTGCGACTGGAGCTGGAGTCCACGCAGCAGCGCGCAAGCGCCCTTGAGCACGAGTCCGCACGGCTTGCGTCAGCGCTCCGTGCAGAGCAGGAGTCGCACGCTTCCGAGGTCGTGGCACTGCAACGCCAGTTGGCCGAGGAGACCGACGCGCTTCGCGCCTCGGTGGACCGCGAGTCTGCGCTGCGCGAGCACGCGGAGGCGGGCGCACGTGCAGTGCTGGCGAGCTACGAGAAGCTCTCCGACGAGTCGGGTCGACGCATCGCTGACCTCGAGGTGAGGCTCGCCTCGACGTCGCGCGAGTTCACCGACGCCGTGGCACGCGAGCAGTCGCTCCAGAAGACGCTCGAGGAGGCGTCGGGGCGCATGCGCAGCCAGACCCAGCGCATTGGCGAGCTTGAGTCAGAGCGCGCAGCAGCTGCCAAGGACCGCGAGCAGATCGAGGCCAAGCTCGTGGCCGAGACCGCCGCACGCAAGAAGGCTGAGGGCGCGATTGCGGCCGCCACGCAGCGTGCGGAGCGCATCGACCGGGACGCGAAGGCGACGCTTGCCCGTGCGGTGCAGGCCGCAAGCGCGGCGCTCGCCGGAATCCGTCAGCGGATCGAGGAGGATGTCGAACGCTCCCGCGTGGAGATCGACGCGCTCGACGGTCTGGTGCGCGCGGCATCGAGCCAGCTCATTGCAGCGGGAGGAACGGTGCCAGGGCTTCCGCAGCTCCCGCGTGATGCAGCATCCGCAACCGTGGTTCGGCTCATCGAGGAGCAGCGCGCCGCCGAGGCCAAGCGGATCGCGGATGCCCATGCGGCCCTCGAGGCACAGCGTGCGATCGATGCTGCGCGGGATGCCGACGCACAGCGCGCAGCCTCCACGCCATCGGGACCCCCACGACTTGGCCCGGCATCCCCGTCGGGCCCTGCGGGCACATCGCCCACCTCGCCGCGCGATGCGATCGACGCGCGAGCGCGCGGAGTGCCCTTCAAGCTGGTCGATGACGATGCGGATACCGATGCCGCGGCCGCTGGATCGCTCCGTGCACGCGCCACGCCTCGGGCGCCGCGCTCGACGGCGCGGGGCGCCGGCGACCCGGGCGGCAGCGACGGGGATGGCCACGACGGGGCTGGCGCCGCAGTCCAGCCCGTCGAGAATCAAGCTGCGGCACACGCCTCCACGACCGATGCGAACTCGCCTTGGGACCAGGGCGATGCCGACGACGGTCCGCGCTCGCGTGAGCGCTGCGACAACCCTGCAAAGGTCATCTTGGCGGTCGCCGCCGCTGCAGGCGCTTCCGCCATCCTGGCGTCGCTCCCGGCGCTGCGAGCGGCCGAGTTCGCGGTAGCGCTCGCGGCGATCGCTGCATGGACCGGAGTCGCTGCCATCGCCATGGTTGCGGTCGTCGCCGTCAGCAAGCGCTGCAGTGCGCGGCTCGCCCTGCGAATCCCGGCGCTCGCTGGCGCATCGATCGCACTGGCGCCAGCCGGCGCGCTGTTCGCTCCGCTGACCTCGGCACCCGCGCTGCTCGGCTGGATCGCCGCGAGCGGCGGCGTGTGGTTCCTGCCTTGGGCGCTTGCGTGGGCCGCATGGCCTGCCTCTGACCGCACAGACCATGTGGGACTGGGATCCGACCCGTTCCGGGGCAGGCGGCGACTTGCGCTGGGCGCGAGCGCCTTGGCGATGATGCTCGGTGCGGTCGCTGCGGTGGCGTGCGCTGCGCTTGGCACCGAAGGCACGTCATGGTCCTTGGCACCGTGGTCCGCATCGCCCACGTGGATCGCCCTAGGCCTGTGGGCGGCGCTGCCCGCACTCGCGCTCGCGTGGCGGCTGACGCCGC
>JBIKNS010000291.1:0-2785 GCA_044358545.1 Phycisphaerales bacterium
CGGCGCTGCTTGGCGAGATCCTTGGCCACGCGGCCGAGCATCTCCTCCATCATTCCGGTGGCTTCGGCCGCGCGCATCAGCGCGACCACGATCGGGGGGAAGATGCGCGGCCACTTTGCGAGCGCCCCGGAGAAGTCCTCGCCGCCGCTCACATCGTCTCGGATGCGCCTGACGACTTTCGCGACCTCCGGCCGCGGTGCCTGCTCGCAGAAGGTGTCGAGTGCCTCGGTGAGCGTCACGCCCGTGCGCATCATCACCGAGAGCTGCGAGCACATGGCGAGCACGTCGTCGCCCTTGAACTTTGAGCTGAGCATCCGGTCGCCCGGGCGCACTTCGCCCTCGACCTGGGCATCGAGCGCTGCCAGCTCCACCGACACGACGGTGATTCCATCTCGGCGCAGTTCGCGCACTACAGCGGCGTGCGACGCCGCATCGGTGAACCCACTGGCCGGGATGCCGTCGTTGCGACGGCCCTTCCATGAGTAGCGCCGCGTCGGCGCGTGGCCGGTATCCGCTTCCAGTGACATCGTGCGGGCGTCACTCACGGCAGGCACCGTGCACCTCCTCTGCGGTAGTCAGTCCGGCAAGAACCTTCTCCATGCCGTCGTCCCAGAGCGACTCGAATCCCTTCTTGGCCAGCATCGCACGAATCTTCGAGAGTTCCGCGCGTGCAGCGATCGCATCAAGCACCTCGGCATCGGGCGCAAACAGCTCGTAAAGGCCGATGCGCCCCGAGTAGCCGCGCTCATGGCACTTGCGGCAGCCGCGACCGCGCGCGAGCACCGTTGCGCGCTCGCCGTACTTGCCGAGCGCCGCACGCTGCGCAGAATCGGGGACGTACTCCTCGCGGCAGCCGGAGCACACCTTGCGCACGAGCCGCTGCGCAAGCACGCCGCGGAGGCTCGCCGCAATCAGGAATGGCTCCACGCCGAGGTTGCCAAGGCGCGTAATCGCGCTGGGCGCATCGTTGGTGTGGAGCGTTGAGAGCACAAGGTGACCAGTCAGCGCAGCCTGCACTGCGATCTGCCCAGTCTCGGAGTCGCGGATCTCGCCGACCATGATGATGTCGGGGTCCTGGCGCAGCAGCGCACGCAGCGCGCCGGCGAATGTCATGCCCGCCTTCGGGTTCACCTGCGTCTGGTGCACGCCGACGATGTTGCTCTCGACAGGATCCTCTACGGTGGAGACGTTGTTCTCGGCGGTGTCGAACTCCGACAGCACCGAGTAGAGCGTGGTCGACTTGCCCGAGCCTGTGGGACCCGTCACGAGCACCACGCCGTGGGGCTGCGCGATGATGCTGCGGAAGCGCTCGAGCATGGACGGTCGGAAGCCCAGCTTCTCAAGCCCAAGGCGCCCGGCGCCCACATCGATCACGCGCATCACGATCTTCTCGCCGAACTTGCCCGGCAGCGTCGAGACTCGCAGGTCGATCGGCCGGCCCGACATGCGTACCGCGATCTCGCCGTCCTGCGGTATGCGGCGCTCTGAGATGTCCAGGCGCGCCATGATCTTGATGCGGCTGGCGATCGCAGCGTTCATGCGGTGGGGCGGGCGCAGCCGCACCTGCAGCACTCCGTCGATGCGGAAGCGCACCCGCATGGATCCATCATCGGGCTCGATGTGGATGTCGCTGGCACCCTCAGCCACAGCGCTGGCGAGGATGTGGTTGACGAGCTTCACGACTGGACCGCTCGATGCCTCGTCTTCGCCGACGGCGAGATCGCCAGCTGAGGTGTCGGCGATCGCGAACTCGCTCTCGTCGAGGTCGCCAAGCAGCGTGTCGATCTCGGTGACGGTGGCGGGTGCCTCAGGCTCGGGCTCCGCGACCTTCATCGCCAGCGCGTCCTCGATCGCCTTCGCGGTGCTGACGGCGAGGCGGATGCGGAAGCCGGTGATCCGCTCGAGCTGCTCGATCACGATCGAGTCTGCGGGGTTGGCGGTGACGACCAGAAGCTCGTTGCCGCAGAGCGAGATTGGCAGCACCAGGTGCTCCTGGCGGATCGCCTCGGGCACAAGTGCGCGTGCGCCAGCCTCGGCAACCGACGCCGGGTTCTCTATGAACGGCAGGTGGCGCGCCTTGGCCATCGCACGAAGCAGCTGCTCCTCGGTGAGGAACCCGCGCGAGACCAGGATCTCGCCGAGCATCATGCGCTGGCCGTCGCGCGCCTGGATCTGTAGCGCCTCGCGCAGCTGCGCAGACGTCAGAAGTCCCTCATCCACCAGAACGCCGCCAAGGGCCTGCACAGATACAGAGGAGCGCGTCACGACTCAGCCTCCAATCCTTGCCTCGTACATCACGCCGTCGCAGGAGAGTCTCACACGCCGTGAGGCCACCTCGATGAGCGTCCACGATCGTCCGGTCTTGCTGTCGACCATCGACTGGCCGCGCAGCAGTGTGCGGCCGTTGATGATCGCGTAGTCGCTGTCCATCGTCGCCTGCAGGCGGATGTCGGCGGGCGCGGGCATCGCGGAGCCTGGGTTCGCGGCGCCAGGCGCGGCAGGCGCAAGCGACATGAATGGGTTGCGCAGCGGAAGGTGCGCGAGGTTGAACTCGGGGGCGGGCTCGAGCAGCTCCGCCGGAATTGACGCCGCCGCGAGTGTGGGTCGTGCGGCCGGTGCAGACGAGGACCGCGCGCCCGCTGTCGAGTTGGCGGCGGATCCGGGTGCAGCCGATGGCGCAGCCGCCGAGGCTGAGGGCTGTACGGCTGCGGCCGCCGCGGTCGGCGCCGCCGACGCGCGCGAGGGCTTCAGCGCCGACTTGATCGGCACCACCGCAATCGCGAGC
>JBIKNS010000292.1:0-2779 GCA_044358545.1 Phycisphaerales bacterium
AGCCTGCTCTCTGCCGCTGGCCTCGGCGAGCTCGTGGCGCATGATGCAGCAGGATTCGTGCGCATCACGGGAGAGCTTGCCCAGGACCGGTCGCGCCTCGCCGCGCTGAGGTCGGACCTGCGCGAGAGGATGCGCGCCTCGGTCCTCGTGGATCAGGCGGCCTACGGCGCGCGGTTCTTCGGCGCGCTCCGTCAGGAATGGGTGCGCTGGTGCGGATCGAACCCCAGCCTGGCGTGATGCGCCGACGTGCCGCCGCGTGGGATCGAGATTGTCCTCCAAGACGACGGCCCCACCAGCATTCGTGCGATGAGCGTGATCTGACCTTGGTGGTAGCCAAGGTGCGCGACGGCGCGCGCGAGTGCAAGCGCCACGCTGTGCGGCTGGCCACGGATGTGCACGGTGCGGCGAAGGTCCGCATCGGTCAGCGCGGCGAGGGTGCGTTCAAGCGACTGCCAGCCGATGCACCATGCGTCGAACGCGGCGGCGCGGCCCTCCTCGCCAGGAGGGAACTCATCCACGAACTCCCTCTCGCGGTCGCGCCACGGCTTCTCGCCATCGCTCGTGAGAAAGTCGGTGAAGCGCGAGCGCAGGTTGCCCCCGACATGCTTCATGATGATCGCCACCGAGTTGACGTCACCATCGAGGGACCGCCGGATCGCGGCGGCGTCGAGCTGGGCGATGGCCCGCTCGCTCTCGGACCTGATCTTCGCGAGCTTACTCTCGAAGTCCGCGATAGTGGCACGCCCATCGCCCATGAGCGTCACGGTATCAGGGGTGTGCGGCAGGGTGGCGGGGGATATGCCCGGTCGAGCGTCCTCGGGAGATTTCGCGACGGATTGCGACGACTCAGCGGCATCGCCTCCGTTTCAATGGGTGACGGGAGATGAGCCCCGTCTCTTCCTCTCAGCCTCTACGGAGACCACCATGCGAACCATCTCGGCGCTTCTTCTCTCCAGCATTGCACTTGTTGCCGCCGGTGCGGCCTCTGCGGCCTTCGCCGCCGTGGACACGACGCCGCCGACACCAGTCGCCCCACCCGCTGCAACCGCCAACGTCCTCGCATTCTCGCCAGTCACGCTCGACATGGGCGCGATGACCGCCGGACAGCCCAAGACCCTTGACCTCACGATCACCAACACGAGTGGCTCGCCCGTGACGATCGAGTCGATCAAGGGCGGCTGCGGTTGCACAAAGGTGACCGATCCGCCGAAGGGGCCGATCGAGCCCGGGGCATCATTCACCGTGCAGGTGACGATGGACCCTGGCATGAAGACCGGGATTGCGCTGCGCAAGCCAGTGCACGTCGCGCTCACGGGCGGCCGTGTCGAGTCGATGAACATTGTCGCCACGGTGAAGACAGCGATCAAGGTCACGCCTGAGGTCGTCGAGGCCCTTGGCAAGGCAGGCTCATCAGTGCCCACCGTTGTGCTCGCGAGCGTCGACGGTGCGCCCTACCGGATCACCGGCGTCACCCCATCGGGAGCCGCGGACGGCGCGATGGGCCGCGATCCTTCAGGCAGCCACGAGATCGCCATCAACTTGGATGCGTGGACGAAGGCTGGCCGCCCGGCGACCATCGTGGTCTCGACCGACAGGCCCGATGCCCCTTCGGTGGCGATTCCGGTGACGTCGGCGGAGGCGGTCAGCATGTTCCGCCTTCCCGCCGCACCGGAGGACAGCGCGCGCAAGGCTGCCCTCGAGTCCGCGCAGGACTCGCTGATCCGCGATATTGATGCGGGGCTCAGCGGCTCGGCGCGGTCGACCCAGTTCCGCATGCGCCTGCACCGCGAGACCGGCATGCTGTTCGTGCATGGCAGCGACAGCGACATTGACGCTGTGCGCAAGGCGGTGAGTGCGCTCCCCGCGACGAGCGGCGTGCGGGAATCGTCGCCAACCCCAGGCATCTGAACGTGCAGCACGGCGCGGACAGCGCAGATCTGGACGATGCGTGGGTGCAGCAGTGCACCGCGCAGTGTGTCGCAGGCGTGCGTTCGGCCTACGAGTCGCTGTTCGTGCGGCGGTGCTGTTTCGTCGAGGCGGAAGCGGCGCGTCGGCTCGGACGCCGGCATGACCTTGTGGATGACGTCGCGCAGGAGACGTGGCTGCGCATTGCCCGCGGGCCGCGCAGGTGCGCAAGCGTAGTAGGCCTGGACGCATGGCTCCGAAGGATCGTGCGGAGCGCCTCCATCGACATGCTGCGCAGCGAGCTCGCGCGGCGCTGCCGCGAGCAGCGCGTGTCGCGCACCGAGGCGACCGGGTTCGTGGAGGACGTCGAGCTGCTGGACATGCTGCGGTGCGAAGGGGCGTCGGCGCTTGGCATGGCTCCGGACGAGCGATGGATCTTCGAGCTGCGCATCCGCACTGGCGCGACTGTGGAGCAGATTGCAGGCTGGATCGGAATCGGACGTGGGGCGCTCGACAGCAAGCTGCGGCGCGCCGCCGAACGGGCTAGGGCCCAAAGGATGACATCATGAACTCACTCACCGACCGACAGCAGGACATGCTCAGCCGCGGACTCGCTGCCTTTGACGTCGCCGCGGGTCGACGACGCGTACGGCGCCGGCTCGTGCGCGGCGCCGCTGTCGCGGCGCTCGCCCTCGCGGGCGGCCTCACGTTCACGCTGCTGCGCGATGCAGGCGCGCGCTCGCTTCCCGCCTACGTCGAGATCATCCGGGGCGATGGGCAGCTCACGGCCGAACTTGAGCTCGCGAACGCGTGCGAGCGGATCAGCCGAAGTGATGGTCGGCTCGTCGTGGTCGAGTGCGTGATGCACCCGGCG
>JBIKNS010000294.1:0-2751 GCA_044358545.1 Phycisphaerales bacterium
ATGCGCATCATGGCCGTGACTGCCGTGCGCATCATGACCATGGTCGCCGCCATGCGCCGCTGCCATGTGCGCCATCTCCACGGGATCTGGCTCGTAGCGGACCGGTCCGAGCCAGACGCGGAACCAGACACGGAACGTGTAGTACGCGGTCAGCGCCGCGGTGCCGAGGGCGATCCATCCCAGCGCAGGAATGGCGCGATCGCCGTTGATGAAGGCCGCGAGGATGATCTCGTCCTTCGAGAAGAAGGCGGCGCTGTAGGGGAGCGCCGAGAGCCACAGGCACCCGACGAGCATGGTCCAGCCCACGATCCGGAACCCGGGAACCTTCAGCAGGCCACTGAGCTTGCGGATGTCGAGCTGCCCGCCGAAGCCGTGCATCACCGCGCCCGCCGTGAGGAACAGCAGCGCCTTGAAGAAGGCGTGCGTGAAGGTGTGGTATGCCGCGGCGAATGTGCTTCCGACGCCCAGGCCGAGGAACATGTAGCCAAGCTGCGAGATCGTCGAGTACGCGAAGACCCGCTTCATGTCGTACTGCGCCATCCCGATCGTGGCGGCGAGCAGGGCAGTGCCTCCGCCGATCCATGCCACCGTCGTCAGCGCGTCGGGGTGCAGTTCGAACAGGGGGTACATGCGCGCGATCAGGTACACGCCTGCCGTCACCATCGTCGCCGCGTGGATGAGCGCCGAGACCGGCGTCGGTCCCTCCATGGCATCCGGGAGCCACACGTACAGCGGGATCTGCGCGCTCTTGCCGAAGGCCCCGAGCATCAGCAGGTAGGGGATCAGCGACTTGTCCCAGTCGGAGCCGGACCAGCCGCCCGACGGCAGCGCCGCGAAGAGCGTGTCGTACTGCACGGTGCCGTAGTTGGACCAGATCAGGAAGATGCCCAGCGCCAGCCCCAGGTCGCCGATGCGGTTGACGATGAACGCCTTCTTCGCGGCGGCGACCGCCGAGGGCCTCGTGTAGTAGTAGCCAATGAGCAGGTAGCTCGCGAGGCCCACGCCCTCCCAGCCGAGGTAGAGCATGACGAGGTTGTCGCTCATCACGAGCGCGGTCATCGACGCGAGGAAGATGCTGATGCCGAAGAAGAACCTGCAGTAGCCGGTGCCACGGTCCGACTCCATGTACTCGCTGGCGTACACGGTGATGAGCGTTCCGAGCCCCGTCACGAAGAGCATCCAGAACAGCGTGAGCCTGTCGACGTACAGCGACATGTTCGCGGCGAACGACTTGAACGTCCCGCCGCCGGACCACTGGAAGTCGATCCAGTCGAAGATCGGGATGACGACCGGCGTGCCCGAGTAGGTCAGGTAGGCGCGGAGGATCACGGCGAAGCTCGCGCCAAGCGCGATTGCCGTGACGAGGGCAGGGCCCTTCCCGCGGAAACGCAGCGCAGCCATCAGCGTGCAGAGGACCGCACTGATGACCGGGAAGAGAAGTGCGAGGCCAACCCACGACATGGAGTCGGACACGGTGGCCGTCGGGATGGACTGCGCGAGCGTCATTCGCCAAGCTCTCCCCATGCCTCGGCGCTGAGCGTCTCCCGTCGGCGGTGCAGCAGCACGACGAGACCGAGCGCGAGCGCAGCCTCAGCGGCCGCCACTGTCAGGATGAAGATCACGAATACCTGCCCCGAGACATCCATGTGATGCCGGCTGAAGGCGACCATTGCCAGTGCCGCGCCCTGGAACATCAGTTCAGTGCACAGGAACATGATGATCATGTTTCGGCGCGAGAGGAACCCGACCACGCCGATCGCGAGCAGCAGCGCGCTGATGAGGAGCGCAGCGGCGATCTCGCCCGAGGGCGCCGCGCGCAGAGTCTCGGGCAACTCGGCAAGCGCGCCGTCCTGGACAGCCATCATGAGGCCTCCCGTCATCGCCGTGCCTCCCCGCCGTCCACCAGCTTCGAGAGACCGGCGAGCCCACGGCGCTCGTCCTCCGCGAGGTCGCCTTGCCGGCGCGCGAGGACCACAGCCCCAAGCATCGCCATGAGCAGGATGACCGCCGCAAGCTCGAGGCTTGCGGGGAACCTGCCGACAAGCGCGAGCCCCAGGGTGCGCGAGTTCTCGGGAAGCGCCTCGGGCGCGAGCGTCATCGGCTGAGGCGTGTCGTTGCCCTTGACTCGCACCATCAGGACCGCGCTGCCGTCGGATCGCACACTCAGCGCCCGGCCGTTGGAGCCAGGCACGATCGACTGCACCGCAGGATCACTGTCTTGCGCGCGCTCGAGCAGAAGCTTGGGCATTGACTCGAGGTCGTTCCACCTTGCCTCGACTGCGTTCCACTCCGTCTTGGCAGTGTCCGTGTCGGCTGACCCGCGCATGGCGGCCGTGCCGAGCACCGCGAGGAGCACGAATCCTGCAACCACAGCCGTCGCGGGCTCGCGCGGTAGCCGGTCGTACTCGGGCTCGCCTGCAAGCCCCGCCTCCATGGAGGCCTGCTGGGCAAGCATGAGCACGAACATGTAGGTGATCAGGATCGCGCCGGCGTACACGATGATCATCGAGAACGCCACAAAATCGGCGTCAAGCAGCACGTAGAGCACGGCGCTCGACACGATCACCAGCACGAAGTACAGCGCGGCATAGATCGGCTTCGGGTGGGTCACGAGGCGCACGGCACCAGAAAGGCCCACAAACGCCGCCAGCCCGATGAGCGCGAAACGACCCGTGGGACCGGGCATCGCTGCCGCGACCGTGGCCAGCATCCACGCCACGGCGGCGAATCCCACGATCGTGGCGCCTGCTC
>JBIKNS010000293.1:0-2751 GCA_044358545.1 Phycisphaerales bacterium
CGCGGCGCGCGGTGCGGCACGTCGGGATCGCCGCCGCGGTGGCCGCGGTCCCGGCGCCTCAGCTTGTCCACGCCGCCACCAGGATCGCGAGGTCCTGGCCGTTGACTGTTCCGTTGCCATCCAAGTCGGCCGTGCACGGCGCGCCACCCGGGCAACGACCCCACGCTGCAAGGAGGATGGTGAGATCAGTTGCGTTCACTGCAGCATCGCCGTTGAGGTCGGCCGCGGGCGCGATGCGCGTCACGGCAAGCGATGCGGCCGCCATGACTCCGTCGACGGAGCGGGTCGCCCGCACCTGCACGCTCCGGGTCACAGGTCCTGCGGAGGGCACGGTGGCGATGAAGGGAACTGCCGCCCATGCGCCTGGCGCGAGCGTCTCAGTCTGCGGAGTCGCAAAGGCCACGGCGACGCCAGTCCCGGGCTCCACCGAGAGCATGAACGCTGTAGGCACCGTGCCCGTGTTGGTCACCGTCACGGTGTTGGCGACGGGCGAGCCACCCGTCCCGGACACACCGGGTTCGGCGATTGCAACGGCTGCCCTCGGATTGCCTTCGATCGCCACGCCTTGAGGCGCCGCACCGAGCCACGCCGCCGCGGCCTGCACAGGATCTCGTTCGAGGTGCGCGAGGAAGAACTCTGTCAGCAGGCCGCGCGTCAGACGCAGCTGTTCCTCGCGGGTGATCGATCCGCTGTCGCAGAACACGATGGGAGCGTCGATGAACCCGCAGTGCGAGCCGCCGGCGATGAGCGCGAACTGCCGCGGACCCGGCGCCGCGTCATGGATCTGCCGGGTGGACGCTGCTGACACAATGGTGTCCTCGGAACCTGCGATCACGCGCACAGGCGCGAGGACTGAGGCCATCGCAGACTGCGCCGACGGATTCGTCTCCGCCGCAGCCAAGTTCGCCACGGCGACGATGCGAGGGTCCGCAGCTGCCGCAAGAACGCTCGCGCCGCCACCCATCGAGTGACCCGACGCCCCGAATGCGGTCGCATCAACCGCGCCTTCGAGCCAGCTGCCTGCCGTGCCCGACTGCTGCGAGAGGAAGGTGAGGCAGTCGCGCATGTCTGCCGCGAATGCAGAGTGGCTCGGAAACAGGCCGCCCTGGGTCGTGGTCGCGATCGCAATGAATCCCCATGACGCCAGATGCGTCAGCGTGGACTCGTACTGCGCCACTGGCGTCACGAAGCCGTGGCCAAAGGTGACGGCAGGAGCCGGCTTCGCTTCAGCGGCGAACGGGACCGACGCACCCGCCACCTGCGATGGGTAACGCACCACCGCGCTGAATGTCGAGCCGTTGGACCGGGTTACGGTGACTGTCCGCGACCCGACCGCAAATGGACCGGTTGCGTCAGTGCTGCCCGCGGATGCGGGCATTGCACACGCTGACAGCGCGATCCACAGCAGCGAGGCGAATGACACCACGCGCCGCATGGGCGCGGCGCATGGCATCTGGGGCGTTGCTGCGGTGCGCATGTTCATGGAGGGTACACGGGCTGTACCCGCATCCAACCCCTCAGGCGCCACTGCGCCGCAGATTCGCGGGCGACCGCGAGCTCGACCGCCCGCCTTCAGCGCGCCTGGGACGCTGCAGCAGCGGGCGCCGCGAAAAGGTCCTCGAACGCGCCTGCGCCCGACGAATCAGGAATCACGCCAAGCGACTGGAGCTGCTGCGCGAGCTCGTCCCACCGCGCGGCGGTCATGTGCCCGATGGGGGACGCGTCCACAAGGCCGCGCTGAATCTCCGCGGCCACGTTCATCGCCTCAAGGCTCATCGCCGGGTTCTGCGCGGCAATGCCAGGGTTGTAGCGGGCGGGATCCTTCTGGTAGCGGGTCCATCCCTCGCTCGTCGCGCGCACGAAGCGAGTCGCCGCGTCCCGGTTCGCGGCGAGCCACGGGCCGTGCGCGGCGATCACAGCGGTGTACGGGTTGTAGACGGGCTCGAGTCCGAGCACGCGCGCCTTCACGCCGCGCAGCCGCACCTCGACGGGCTCGGCGCTGATGAAGCACTGCTGCACGAACGATGGCGTCGCGAGGAAGGTCGCGAGGGCACCGGTCGCCGGCACCCGCTTGAGCCTCTCGCCGCCGTACTTCGCGTCGAGGATCTTCACGAACGGAAGGCCGGGATCGAGCGCAACCGTCGAGTCGCTGCGCCACAGCTCCTCGAGCGTGCGGATGGGGTTTGCGTCGTGCAGCAGGAATCCCGTGGGATTGCGCTGGAAGATCGCGAAGATTCCGGTGAGCGACCCGCCCTTGCGGCGCAGCGTGAGGATCTCGTCTCCGGAGACGATTGCGGTCTCGCACGCGCCCTGCGCGACAAGCTGCGCGCTCGGCACCTGCGCCGATCCCTTGATCACCTCCACATCGAGTCCCGCCTCGCGGTAGAGGCCATCCTGAATCGCCGCGTAGATGCCGCCAAACTCGGGCTCAGGCACCCAGTTGAGCTGCAGCCTGACTCGCAGCGGCGCCGACGAGGGCGGAGCGGCCGATCCTGGCGCAGGGGATGCGCCCTCGCGATCGCCGCAGGAGGCAATGAGCGTGAACATCGCGAGCGCCGTGCCGGCTGCGAGGATGGTTCGGATCATGCCCATGGGTGGAGTCCCTCCAGTGCGCCCGCGGATCAGCGGGCCGATGCGTGCCACCGTCGCAGCAGGAGCCACGACGCTGCGTTGACGATACCGAAGAGCGCGAAGCCCACGATCGCCGCCAGCGCAATCGCCGCAAACACAAGGTCAGTGCGCGCCTCACGC
>JBIKNS010000081.1:0-9253 GCA_044358545.1 Phycisphaerales bacterium
ACATGAAGAAGATCCCGAACTGCATGAGCGCCGCGTTGGTCGCGCGCACGGGCATCTGCTCGAGCCATCCCCCGCGCATGGCGGCGATCTCCTCCGCCACCAGATCCGGCGGCGGCGCCCACGATGCCATGATCTTTGGGATCATCGACTCGGGCGCGAATCCGATCACGAGCGCAAGGGCGGCCATGATCAGCGGCGGCACCACGATCAGCGCACCAGCGATCGCGCAGAGCCAGCCGTTCGCGAGCCTCCTCAGCGGCCAGATGATCATGGCGCACACCGCGTAGTTGGCGAGGATGTCGCCGTACCAGATGCCGTAGGCGTGCACCATGCCGAGCGCGAGCAGCCACCCCATGCGCCGGTAGTGCCGGCCTGCCGCTGACACGCCGGGCCGAGTGGGGCGCTCAGCCAGCAGCGCGATGCCGGCACCGAACATGACACAGAAGATCGTCATGAACCGCTGGTCGAAGAGCAGGTGCGTGATGCGCCACGCCCACATGCTTGCGGGATCGATGGGACCCATCGCCAGCGGGTTCTGGTAGGCCATGGCGATCAAGCCGAAGCCAAGGATGTTCATCGGGAGGATCCCAAGGATCGCCACGCCACGGAGAAGGTCAAGTGATGCGACGCGCATGCGGGTCCTAGTGGTCGAAGATCAGCGCAATCCACGCCAGGAACAGCACAAGGTGCACGAGCCCCTGCGAGAACCCGACCCGGCCGCGCGAGAAGTTCACCGCCGTGATGAACAGCGTCGCGCACAGCAGCACGATTTCAGGAGGCTCAAGGCCCAGTTCCACCTGCGTGTCGGTGAATAGGGCAAGGAGGAGCACAGCCGGAATGGTGAGCCCAATCGTGGAAAGGGCGGATCCCAGAAGCACGTTGACGGACCGCTGCATGTGCCCACTCCGTGCGGCAGCCAGTCCTGCCAGTCCCTCAGGGAGCAGGATCAGCGCCGCAACGACCACGCCGGTGAGTGCAATTGGCAGGTTGAGCACCTGGATGCCGTACTGCACTCCCTGCCCAAGGCCCTCCGCGAGGAACGTGATCGTGATCAGCGTCCCCACAAGGCCAATCACATGCACAGCCATCTGCCGGCCTGTGATGCGCGCTGCTAAGGCGTGATCCGAGCCCCCCTCATCAAAAGAGAAGTCACTGCGGTCGATGGTGGTCTGGCGCCACAGGAAGGCGATGTAGACCAGCAGGCATGCGAAGGCGACGAAAACCTCGGTCATCGGGGCCATGTAGCCGTCAGGGCGGCTTTCGGTGAATCGCGGCAGTATCAGGCCGATGGCGCCGAGTGCCGCGATGAGGGCGATGTAGGTGGCGGAGCTGTCCGGATTGAGGAGTCGCTTCGAGCGCAGGCCGCCCACAATGAGGGCAATGCCAGTGAACGCCCCCAAGAGGATCATGAGCACCGCAAACATCGTGTCGCGTCCGGCGGTTGGGGTAGGCGCCACCGTAAGCATCAGTGCCGCGATCATCGAGATCTCGATGGCAATCGCCGACAGGGTGAGCACGATGGTGCCGAAGGGCTCGCCAAGCCTCATGGCCACGGCATCTGCACGCTCAAGCGCGCGGAACGCGCACCCGAGCGTCACCGCAAACAGCCACACCAGCTGGAACACGCCCCATGCGCCCGACAGCTCCGCTGGGCTGTCAATGTGGTCCGTCCTGTGCGAGAGCACTGCCGTAACGATGCCGAGCGCGATGAAGGCATCCTTCCACGAGAGGGTCGCGATGGAGTGGTGCGCCTTCGCCGCCATGGCGCGGGCACGTTACTCGCAGGCGTTACGGCAGTGGCTGCACGAACGCGTCAATCGCATCCCAGTAGGTCCGCGTCATGGACAGCCCGGAGTTGTGCGAGCCCTCGAGCGGTACCAGGGTGGCCAGCGGGTTCAGTGCCGCAAGTGCCTCGCCATGGCTGTACGGCACGATCTCGTCCTGGCGCGAGTGCAGGATGAGGACCGGGCACGCGAGCTTCGTCACGGCCTCATCTGAGCGGAAGGGATTCTTCACAAGCGCTGGCGGCACCCCGTACCGCCACGCGAAGGATGCAACACTTCGAAACGGCGACTCCATCACGACGGCACTGCAGCGGTCACCGAGCCGCAGCGCTACCTGCACCGCGACGGCGCTCCCGAGCGACCGCCCGTGAAGCATGAGCAGGGAGTAGCCACCCTTGCGCACCACTTCCGAGATCGCATCCAGGGTGTCCTGCACGATCGCATCCTGCGATGGCGATCCAGGCGACCGCCCGTAGCCCCGGTACTCCGCGAGCAGCACATCAAAGCCGCGCGCGTTCCACTCGCGCGCCTCGGGCAGGTTGTAGTCGATGAGTTCCGCGTTGCCGTGCATGAAGCAGACAAGGCCGCGCGCGGGCTGTGTGCGGCTGCGCACGAGCCATGCCTCGGTGGCGATGCCATCGCCGTGGCTGACCTGCATCCGCTCGAGGCCGGGTTCCGCGGCAATCTGCCCCTCATCCATCCCGGGGCCAGCGGCGTAGGGCATGAACAGGAGCCTGGACTGGAGGAAGTACAGGATTAGGCACCAGGCGGCGTAGACGATGGTGGCGCCCCGCAGGATGCGCCACGCGGTGCTTCGTGCGCTTGCAGCTGGCGTACGGGCCGTCACTCCCGATCAGGGTATGTGCCCGTGCGGATTGCGCTCCCTGGCTTTGCTTTGCGCAGATTGCTGCCATACTTTCGGTGCATGATGCGAATGACGCCTTGCCGTCTCCTGGCCGCAGCGCTCGTGACTGTGGGTTGCCGGGCTGCCGCCGACACCGTGGTGACGACCTTCGATGGAGGCGCAGACGACGGCTGGGTCGGCCCGAACGGCAATGACGGATTCGGCGGCGGCACATCCGTCGTGTCCACCGGCGGCAACCCGACGTGGAACATGCGCACGGTCTTCAATGACTTCGGCATCCCGTACTTCAACATCAGCAATGACGCGTTCCTTGGTGACTACACCACCGCGGACAGCATCACGATCTCCATCGATCTGAAGGTCGAGAACTTGAGGTTCTTCGGCACCAATGTCTCGCGCCCATGGGTCGTCGAGCTGCGCGATGTCGATGGCGCGACCGGTGGCTACCCGTGGAACAGCGTGTGGTTCAAGTTCGCGCAGGTGTCGCAGGCGACACACGGCAACTGGACGACGTTCTCGGTGACCTTCGATCCGAAGTCCACCGCGCTGCCTCCCGGCTGGCGGGGGACCGGTGCGGAGGATCCCATCACCTACGAGCCGATCCTGCCGCCAGGCGTGACCTTCCGCGACGTGCTCGCCGGTGTCGACGTGATCGTGTTCACCACGCTCGAGCCGGGCATGTTCTTCGGCTTCACGGACCACACCTTCCGCATCGACAACATCACGCTCACGCGAAGTGCGGCTCCGCTGGGCGACCTCAACGGCGACTCGATCGTCAACGGTAACGACCTCACGATCCTGCTCGCGGCGTGGGGACCGTGCCCTGCCCCGTGCGCAGCAGACATCGATGGAGACGGCGCCGTCGGCGGGCTCGACCTCGCGGCACTCCTCGCGAGTTGGTCGTGAACTGATGATTCGGTACAGGATCGCGCGGTGGCGCTCGCTACACGCGCGGCGGCGCGGCCGCGTCCGGGGGTGAAGGCGGAGCCGGCGCCGCGGGTGGCGGTGGGCCCGGCTGCTGCGGCGATGCGGCAGGTGGCGCGGGGGGCGGCGGCACGCGCAGTAGCACGAAAATCACGTCGGCGTCCGGATGATCCGTGGTTACGGTCAGCTTGGTTGGCATGCCCGCAGCCTTGAGCGCGGCGACATCGATCGTGAGCTCATGCTCGGTCGACCGGTCCTTGCCAAAGGTCACGATGCCGGCAGGATCGA
The DNA here is from genome assembly GCA_044358545.1 of Phycisphaerales bacterium. Classification (GTDB taxonomy): domain Bacteria; phylum Planctomycetota; class Phycisphaerae; order Phycisphaerales; family SM1A02; genus ZLKRG44. The sequence goes on from JBIKNS010000081.1 coordinate 3,862, forward strand.
CGCCGAGCACCGTGAAATCGACGAAGCGCGCGCTCTCGAGCATCACCTTCAGCGTGTCCCCATCGGCTGACTTGCGCGCATCGATCACTTGCGGGTTCACCGCAATGACCTTCTGCACATCACCGTGAAGCCACAGGAACTCTGTCGGCCTTCCTTCGATCAGGAAGTTCACGACCTTGCGGAGCTTCGTGCCGCCGTAGTCGCCGCCATCAAGGCTCACGTCGATCGTGAAGCTCGCGCCGGGTGCCAAAGGCTCCTTCGGCGGATCGGAAGCCTTCGTGCACGGGCACCCTGGGATGGTGCGCGAGATCATCACGGGCGCGTCGCTTGAGTTCGTCACCTTGACGCTCGCGTGCCGCGTCTTCCCCACATACATCGGACCGAACTCGACAGATGGCGGGTCGAAGGCGAGGACAGTCGGCTGAACTGGATCTGGCCCTCCGGTGCGCGGGTTGGACGGCGTCGGTGGTGCGGGCACTGCCGGACTCGCTGATCCTTGGTCATGTTCGGCGAACGCTGTGCGGTGCGCGAGCACCAGCAGGGTGACGACGAGCGCCAGTTCCAGCCGGCTCGTGCTTCCCATGATGATCCCGAGCCACCGACTCGCCATCCGTGCAGTATCCCTCAAGCGGGAACTGAAGGAAACAGCCATCCGCGGATAGGCTCCGGACTTCGCACCACGCCACCCCCGGAACAACATGAACCCACGATCCATCAGCGTCGCTCGCGCCGGCCTTGTCACCGTTCTCGCAGCCGCAGCGATCGCGCTGCCTGCAGCCGCAGCCCGCCCGCAGCAGGGGTCCTCGGCTCCGGGGAGTCCACCGGCTCCTGCAAAGCCCGCAATGCCAGCGTCCGCCGCGCCTCGGATGCCAGCAGCGCCGAAGTTCCGCGAGCTCCCGGTCGAGGGCGAGAAGCCCTCGCCCAAGGACATCTTCGCGAAGCATGTGGACGCGATCGGCGGCGCCTCGGCGTGGGAGTCCAAGGCGTCGATGACAAGCACTGGCGCGATCGAGATTCCCTCCGCGCAGATGAAGGGCACGCTCAAGATGTGCGCGATCGCGCCGGACCGTGTGCTTGTGGAGAGCGAGCTGCCCGGCATCGGCAAGACTGCCCAGGGATTCGACGGGACCGTTGGGTGGAGCATCGACCCCATGCGCGGACCGGCGCTGATGGACGCCAAGCAGGTGGCGCAGCTCAAGCGTGACGGGAACTTCCGCAAGGATCTCGCGCTGGCGCAGGATCCAGGCGCTGCAGAGGTGCTGGGGCTCTTCGAGTTCGAGGGCACGCCATGCTGGCAGGTGAAGGTGGAGGGCATCGGAGGCATGCCGACCACCCAGTTCTACGCGCGCGACACGGGGCTCATGCGGGGGATGTCGATGTCCGCGGCGACGCCAATGGGCGATCTTCCCGTGGTCATCGTGATGGACGAGTACCGCGACTTCGGTGACGTCAAGGTGTCGTCGCGCAGCACCACGAAGGTGATGGGCCAGACGCAAGTCATGACGATCGACTCTGTCGAGTGGAATGCGGTGACTGACGCCGACCTTGCGCTGCCCGCGCAGATCAAGGCACTTGTCGCTGCATCCGCAGCCCCTCCGGCTTCGGGCAGCCAGTCGGGCTCCCCCTCAGCCGTGCCTCCTGCCGCGTCACCCGTCTCCGGCAAGTGATCTCGTGAGCGCTACGGTCCTAGCGCACCGTGGCGCGCCAGTGCGTCGCGCATGGTGCACGTTCCTGACAGCGCTCGGCATTGCATGCGTGTCGCTCGCGGCGCTTGGCTGGCTCGGTCCCTCTCTCATCGGCGCACTCGCGAGCCCCTGGATGGCGCAGGCGTGGGGTGGTCTGGCCCTCGTGGTGGTGGCGCTCGCGATCGCGCGGGCATGGAAGAGGGCTGCCGCGCTCGCGCTTTGCTGGATCGTGCTCTCGATGCGGGTGCTGCCTGTCCTTCTGCCTCAGGATGCGGCTGCGCCGATCCGCACCATGCGAATCGCATTCGCGAACGTCAACGCATGGAACTCGCCGTCGACTGCGGCCGTGAGCTGGTTTGAGGACACCGGAGCCGATGTGGTGGCGCTGGTCGAGTGCTCCAGTGCTTGGGGTGACGCGCTTGGTGGATTGTCGCGTGACGGCGCCGCGATATGGCCTCATGCGCTGGCGAGAGTCGATGAGCACCCGATTGGCGGCGTTGCCCTGCTGAGCAGGCACCCCCTCCGCGATGCCAAGGCGATGGTGAGCCCCGAAGGCCGCTTCCCGCTGATCGATGCGATCGTGGACGCGCCTGGGGGACCGGTCCGCATCATGGTGGCGCATCCTGTGCCGCCCGTGGGCTTCGGGGCGGTTGCGATGCGGGATGCGGAGTTTCGGTGGCTCTCGCAACGATGTGCGACCTCGGGCATGCCGACCGCGATCGTCGCCGACTTCAATGACACGCCCTTCGGTCGCTCGCTGAGCGAGTTCCAGGTGAGCAGCGGGATGCGGCGTGGCACACAGGTGAGCGGTCTTGTCACGACATGGCCATCGCGAGTGCGCGGAATCCCGTGGCCAGCGTGGCTGCGCATCGCGATCGACCACTGCTTCGTGTCTGCGGATGTCGGTGTGGCGGCGATCGCCGCAGGACCTGACCTCGGATCTGACCATCTGCCGCTTGTGATCGACATCTCCGTCATCAGGCGCCTCGATGGCAGCGCGGCAGGCAAGCCCATCCGGTTCGGCGATCCCTTGCGCTAGGTCAGCGCTCCCGGTCCGATCAGCATGATTCTTCGGTACACCGGCCGGTACGACGGCGGCAGCATCTCGGCAACGGCGCGTACCGTCTCCTCTGCGAGGGTTCGGAACGCAAACATCGTGACCCCGATGAAGACAACGGTGGCGATCAGGAGCTCGATTGAAGTGCCGAGCCAGCCCGGCGGGAGCGCAAATGACTGCGCAGCGCTCCCGGCGACGGACACGGCACCGACCACCGCGAGCCCGCTGATTGCCGGTCCGTACAGCAGGTGATGCCCGATGTCGGCCGGCGCCACTCCGAAGTGCCGCATCACCTGCGCCAACTGGATGCAGGAGGTCACCGTCATGCCGATGGCTGTGGTGGCGCCAACGATGGCCGCCGGCTGGAGCATGGGATGGGTCTGCTCTGGAATGAATCTCGCGATGATGCCGCCAATCGCCGCACCGCCGAACACGCCGATTGCCCTGCTCAGCTCGATGCCCGCCAGAGTCTTGTAGTGACGCGCACCCAGAAGCGGACCCACGAGCACGGCCGTGGCCGTCGCGAAGGTGGCCCCCACGCTCAGCCACGCGATCGGGATGGACGCCTCAGCCCACTTGCCGTGCCAGATCAGCCGCTCAATGAGCGGGAACAGGCCCCCGATGCTCAGCGTGGTGACGGGAACAAACAGCATGGATCCCATGAACACGCGGCGAATGAGGCTTGCTTCCGCATCCCGGTGTCCGCGGATGCGCGAGAGCAGCGGTGCGAAGACGCTTTGGAACGCAAGCCCCACGACCAGCACGGGCTGCAGCGTGAGCTGGAGCGCGAAGTAGAAGACGCCGAGCGTGTCCACCGGGACCATCGTGCCAATGATGAGGTAGTGGCCCTGAAGGCTCATCGAAGTCAGCGATGCTGTCACAACCGGCCATCCCATGCGCCGGGACATGTCCCGCACAGTTCCGTTCCTCCAGCGGAATGCGTCGCGTGTGAGCCTTGATGCGATCAGGCAATAGACGGTCTCAATGACTGACGACGCGAACAGCGGAATCACGAGCGCGAGCGCGCCGAGCCCAGCCCTCGCGCATGCCCAAGTGATGGCAAGGCGAAGGATCGCATTGGCCGTGTCAAGTCTTGCGAGTTCCGCAAACTGCAGGTTCACCGCCATCCGCGAGCGCCCGAGCATGCCCAGCGGCGCGAGGATGTGCCGAAGCCCCAGCAGCACCAGGCAGGGCGCGAGACCCGGCGCATCCGCCGCACCCTTCAGCCATGTCAGGCTCGGAAGAAGTCCGGCAGACACGAGGCTGAGAAGGGCACCGAAGGACGCGAATGCAAGACCCCACAGGAAGTAGCGGCCTGCACGGCGGTCGTACTCCTCGGCTCGGATCGTCGGGAGGTAGTAGCTCGCCCCTCCGCTCCTCAGGATGCAGCAAAACCCGTTGATCCCGAGCGCAAAAGCGAAGGCCCCGACCTGCGATTCGGTCAGGTACAGACCGACGACGATCTGCGAGAGCAGGGCAGATGCCCTCGCAACGGCGTTCGCGAGCAGTGTGACAGCAACGGCACGAATCAAGGGGTGTACCCGATGGGGAAGTCGGGTCCTCTAGGCAATCCTGATCCCATCGGGTAGGCGTCAGCCAAATGGGACTGCGACTATACGGACCGCGGACGCAGCGGCTGCACGGATTCGGGTGCAGCGCAACATTGACGGATGCTCAGGCTCGCCCTTATCGGTCGATGCCGAAAGTGTGCGATGGACTTTCGTGCGGGCGAACGTCCCGATGTCCGCCCCGATTGGGATCCGTGACATCGTCGGGAGGTCAGTCGAGTAGCCGGCTGCGGAGTTCAGCTGTGGGTGCCGTGCACCTGTCGGAGGAGCCGAACCACCGGTAGCGGTTGCGCGCAATCAATCGGTAGATGCTGTCGCGCAGCGGCCGAGGGACGATGCGGAATGCGGCAAGAAGCCGCCAAGGCAGCGTCAGCCGCCAGGCAATGGCGAGTGCGGCGTCGGAGCGGGTCAGGGCCCGATTGCCGTCAATCAGGATCATCGTGTCCAGGCCGCCAGCCGGGAGGGCGATGCCCAGACGTGCGCACTCCCGGGTTGCGCTGGTGCCGCGCAGGGGCGCGAACCGGAAGTTGCCCGCCCGGTCCCGTGCGGCGATGAACCGCACGCTTCGCGCGCATAGCCCGCACTGGCCGTCGAAGAGGATGATGGGGTGCTGGATGGTCACGACCGGCTGTCCCGCATCTTGGGGTGGCGGCACACTACGCGCGTAGCCTTGGTGAGCGCGACGGGTCGGATTGGCATTTCACGCTCGCGCAGCACATCAAGGGGATCGCAGCGCATGACATCACCGCTCCACATCGTCTGGTCGATCTGCGCCGCATGCATCATGTCGGTGACTGTCACCTCTCATGCTGGGGCACAGTGGACCACGCCGCCCGTGAGCGCGCCTGGACTCCAGTATCGAACCTTCTGGAGCCCAGCGGCGCAGGCAACCGTGAGCTTCCACGTCTTCGTGCCGCCCGCCTACGACGCCGACCCAACTGCGCGGTTTCCGGCGCTGTACTGGCTCCACGGCTCCGGCAGCCCGGTCGCCGGCATCCCCACGGTGAGGTCGTGGTTTGCCTCCGCGATGGCGAAGGGGCGGATTCCGCCGATGCTGATTGTGTTTCCCAATGGCATGGGCG
>JBIKNS010000011.1:0-27550 GCA_044358545.1 Phycisphaerales bacterium
CTTCGCGAACTGCTGGCGTGCCTCGAGAAGTTCCGGGCGCGTTGCGAGGCCGACGCGCATGCGATCCTCGACGGCCTCGAGCTGCATGCGTGCGTTGGCGAGGTCCTCCTCGGCCGCCTCCACCATCATCACCTTCGCATCGAGCTGGAAGTACGCCGTCTGCACGTCATAGATGACCTTCTGGATCTGGCGGTTTGCGCTGAGGTTTGCGGCCTCCACGCCACGCCGCGCCGCCTCGACCATCGCGTCGCGGCGGCCGAAGTCGAGCAGTAGCCAGGAGAGGCTGAATCCAGTGTCCGCGTTGCCCCCCTCGTAGATAAGCGGGGCCGGAAGCGCTGGGTACGCGCTGCGCTCCCAGTCGACCTTCCCGTACACACCGGCGCGCGGCAGGTACAGGCTCTCGGCCATGCCCTGCCGGCCGGCGGCGGCGCGCGCAGACTCCCAGGCGGCGCGTGTCGTGGGATTCATCTCGAGCGCGCGCACCGCGAGTTCCGCGAGCGTGCGCTCTCGTGGCGGAAGCGGCGCCACTGGCTCGTCAGCGTCGAGGGTGCGCGAGCGCTCGAAGCCGCGCAGCGGAGCGCCGCCGGAAGCCATCGGCCGGTCTGGCACTGGGATCGGCGGCGTCTCCGGCACGATCATGCCATCACCGCGCCATGGTGTGTCGTATGCGTCGCTGACGAGACGGTCGAGGTCCTTGCGCTCGAACATCGGGTCGTCGAACGGGCTTGAGGACTGGCAGGCTGCCAGCGTGGCCGCCGCGCCGGCAAGCGTGAATCGGATGAGCGATCCGGCCATGCGCCCGCCGGCCGAGAGGCAACTGCGGCCGGCGATGCGGCTGTGGCGATCCATGCTCACGCCTGTGGTATCGGCTGCACGGCAGTCGCGAGTTCAGGATCTGCCGGGCGGCTCCTTGCGATCCGACCCACCATCGCGCCCATCGCGTCGAGCTGCTCTCCCATTCGCGTCAGATGGGCGATCTGCGCGACCACTGCCTCCGCTTCGGGTGTCGTCATCGCAAAGACCGGATGCGCCTTTCGTTCGGCCTCGATGGCGGCTTCCACGTCTCCGATGGCGGCCCGACGGGCGCTTGCCACCGCCGGATCGAGACCGCCATGACCGGAGTCCCAGATCGCCGCAATGGCCTCGGTCTCCTGGCGCACGGCCGCAAAGGCCCGGTCAACAGCCCGCCGGATCGTCTCGGGCGGGTTGTCCGGCAAGCTCTGGCGGCTCATCACCATGGCGATCGTCGCCCGGTAGAGAACCCGGGCATCGGCGGGTGCCACGGCAAGGTCATGCCTGCTAAGGCCGCTGCGAATGTCAGAGCGGTCAAACTCCATGCCTGCGACGGAGGCCGTGACCTGCGCCGCCGACGAGTACACGCGCTGGCGAATTCCAAGCCGCTTGGGCTCGGGAATCCTGTCCCGTCCAACCGCCGACGCCGCAAGGCCGAGGTAGTCCGCAATCGCGTGGCACAGCTGCGCCATCCCCTGCCGGTAGTCGTCGATGGCGCGGTGCGGCGCGATGTAGTTGAAGACGATGCCAACGATCGCGGCACCCACGAAGACGCCGATGAGCCGGTCGGTCGCCGGCCACAGGTCGGATGCCGGCACGTTGCTTGGAAGCACGACCATTCCGAAGGTGAGCGCCATCTGGAGTCCTGCGTAGGCCACTCGCGTGCCGCAGCAGAGCAGGTATCCGAACGCAAAGAGGAAGGGCGCAGCCCACAGGAGCAGCCCGCCGACGCTGAAGAGGTTGGGGATGACTGCGATGATGAACACGATTGCCAACGCGCCTCCGATCAGCGTGCCGGCAAAGCGCAGGATGCTCTTCTGCACCATTGCGCCGAAGTTGGGCGACGCGGACAGGAGCTGCACCGTCATCATGAGCGGTGCGCCGTAGCCGCCCGGGATGGTGAGCGCGAGCACGAGCCCGACGACGCTTGCCAGCGCGTTCTTGATGCCGTGCCGCACCCGAACCCGCTCGATGGGAAACACCGCGAAGACCTTGGCCGCCTCGGCCACCTGGCCCTCGTACTCGCGCACGGGCGCATCCACATTTCGGATCTCAACGAGCAGCTCATGCGAGCGCCTGATGTCGCGCACTGCGGAGTCAAGCGACTGCACCACGCCGTACAGCCGCGACACGTCCTGCACGGTCCATCCTGTGAACGTCCCCAATGTGCGCAGTTCGTGCAGCCGCGCATGCACGCGCAGCATCGCCGCATCCGCATCATCGAGGGCACCCCCGTGCGCCCAGGTGCCGCCGGCAATCTCGAACTGCTCGATCTCCTGCGCCAGCCGCTCGCAGCCATCCGAGAGAGAGCGCGCGACTTCGGACAGCTCGGCTCGGACTGGGGCCGCGATGCGCTGCGCATCGGGACCGGACGAGGCGAACGCCACATCATCGAGGGTGATGCGTGCGCGCTCGATGGTGCCGAGCAGCTCAAACCATCGTGCACGGTGCGTCCAGACCTTCGAGCTCTCGCCCTCGGCAAGCTGCAGCAGCTCGTGCATCGCGATGTAGCGCTCTGCGGCCACCGGATCGAGCGTCATGGCGATCTTCGCGCGGCCCACGCCGGCGTCAATCAGCGGATCGAGACCATGCGCAAGGCGCCGCACCTTCGATGCGCTGAGCGTCCGCAGCCGCGGCATTGCGCGCACGCCGGGAAGAATCCAGGTGGCGATGGCCACGGCGATCGCGCCGCTTGAGACCTCAAGCGTGCGGTTCCACGCCGTGGACTGCACGTTGTTGGGGTCGTTGATCGCCCCGTAGGTGATCAGCATGACGGTGAGCGCGAACACCGCCACTGCATAGGGGTAGCGGCTGCCGGTCCACAGGTAGCCCGAGCAGAAGCACACGATCCCCACGCACACGAGATACGCGGGCGGATTGCCCAGGAACGCCGCAGCCATCGATACGGCCACAATGCCGCCGATGGCGGTGCCGGCCACGCGCATCAGCGTGCGCGCAGCAGTCGTGGTCGCAAGCGGCTGCGACAGCAGCGCTGCGCTGATCACGCCCCAGTACGGCTGCGGCAGCTCGATCGTGATGCCCCACAGCGCGGCGATGGTCATGGCGAGCGCGCACCGGGCACCCCCGATGACGCGGTCGCGCGTCGGCGTCATGTCGGCAAGGATCGCTTGCCAGTTGATCACTGCGCTGCGCGGCAGCATGAAAGCCCGATCCTATGGGACGCGGGCTAGGATCCCTCCGTGCAACCCGCAAGCCATGGAACAGGCTGGCGCATGCGGCGAGTCCTTCTCGCGTCGCTTGCGATGGCGTTCGTGGGCGCAGGCTGCGATCCGATCTTCGAGATCGATGGGGCGTTCTTTCCGGCGTGGCTTGTGTGCATGGTGCTCGCGGTAGGACCGCTGCTCGCGACGAGATGGGCGCTGCGCAGGTGGTCGATCGAGGAGCACGCGCATCCGGTGCCGCTGACGTACTGCAGCGTCTACGTCGCCAGCGTGCTGCTGCTGTGGCTGGGGATCTACCGGACGTGAGCGAGGTGCCTGAGAATCCGGCGAAGGTCGCGGCATCGGCGCCGCCAGCCCCCCGTCCCGCGGCGCCGCGCGATCCGCAGAGGGTCCGCAGGTCGGTCGGACGCGCGGCCGCATGGGGCGCGCCGCTGCTGGCCCTTTACTCCGCAGCGGCCGTGTTCCTCTCGATCACGCGCCATCCCCGCACCGACGATGCGAGCGTGCGCGCGAATGTCGTCGGCGTGTCGGCAAACGTCAGCGGCTACGTGGTTGAGGTGGCCGTCGTCGACAACCAGCCCGTGAAGCAGGGCGACCTCCTCTTCATCATCGACCGCCGCCCCTTCGAGCTCGCGGTGCTGGACGCGGAGAGCAAGATCAAGCTCGTCGACCTGCAGATCCAGGAGTATGGCGACAACATCGTCTCGGCGCGTTCGGCTGTGGCCGATGCGGAGGCAAAGCTGCTCTATGCGGAGCAGTACCTCGCGCGCATCGAGCCTCTTCTTGCCAAGCAGTTCGTGACGCCCGACGATGTCGACAAGGCCAAGCGGGATGTGCGGTCGCTCAAGGCGGTGGTGGACGAGCGCATCGCGCAGCTCAAGGCTGCCGAGAACGCGCTCGGCCAGGTGGGCGACGTGAACGTGCGCCGCACGGCCGCGCTCGCCGAGCTCGAGAAGGCGAAGCTTGAGCTCGCCTACTGCACTGTGCGCTCACCCGTCGACGGCTATGTGACGAACATGAACATCTCGCCGGGCACCTACCTCAAGGCCGGCGACCTGCTCTTCACGGTGGTCGACGGCAGCCAGTGGTTCGTGATGGCGAACTTCCAGGAGACGGTGCTGCGCCGCATCGAGCCTGGCATGACGGCCAAGGTCTACCTGATGGCCTATCCAAACTCGCCTGTAGAGGGCGTGGTGCAGGGCATCGGGTGGGCGCTCAACATGCCCTACGAGGTGGACCAGAACGGACTGCCCACCACGCAGCCCATGCTCGACTGGGTGCGACTGGCGCAGCGCTTCCCGGTGCGCATCACGCTTCCTCCCGCCAACGACGGGCAGCCCTACCGTATGGGCGCGACCGCAACGGTCATCGTGTTCATGGACAGGGCATCGACAATCCCGCCATGGGTCGAGCGCATCCTGCCGGACTGGTTCTACGGGCTGCCGCTCATGCCTGACGCACCGCCAGACCTCTCTGACCTGTGACGAGCGCCGGGCGCGCCCTCCGGAGGGCAGAGGATCCCGCTACTGCACCGGGCCCCAGCGCGACATCAGGAACGCGAGGTCGTGGCTGCCGACCCATCCATCGCCGTTAAGGTCCCCGTGCGGCGGGTTCGACTCGCCCCAGACGGTCATGAGCATCGCGAGGTCGATGCCGCCGATGCGGCCATCGAGGTTGAGGTCGCCGAATCGCCGCTCGCAGGAGTCGAGGCGGCCGTTGCGGTTGGTGTCTGCGGCGCTGTCCTGCATGTCGCACTCGTCGGACACGCCGTTGCCGTCGCAGTCGGTCTCCGGTGCGCGATCCTGCTCGTCGTTGAGCCGCTCCTCAAACGACTGCAGCGGCTCAAGGCACCCCGCCTCGCGCCCACCGGCACCGACCGCCGGCATCGTGATGCCGTTTGGAAGCGGGAGTTCGGGATGGTCGAAGGGTGCCTGCTCAAGGCGCACGCGCTCGTCGGTGAGCGTGAGCATGAATGCCACAACCGCATCGAGGTCATCTTCGGAGAGCCCAAGCGCGTTCATGTCCGGCGAGAGATCCGCGATGTTCGCCTCGTGGAAGTCGCCGCCGCGGTTGTAGAACTCCATCACATGGCGGAGCGTCGCCTGGCCACCGTTGTGCATGTAGGGGCCAGTGAGCTCAACGTTGCGCAGCGTCGGCGTCTTGAACGCGCCGTTGACCGCCGCGTGCGCGTTCGCCGGCACATGCGATGGATTCGACACCTCCGGCAGCGGCCACCCGCCCTGCCTCCGGCGTGTCCATGACAGCGGCACCGAACCGGCCTGCAGGCCACCGACACCAAGGTCCTCTGCCGTTGGACGCACACCAATGTTGTAGAAGCCGCGGTCGTAGGCGCCTGTCCGGGTCATGACGAGATCCGCCCGCGGCTGGCCGGCGACGTGCAGCCGGTACGAGCCCACGTCCGCATCCTCAAGCCTGAGCATGATCCAGGTGTTGCATGCACCGCGCGCACCCTGCGTGCGGCGGATCTCAATGTGCAGCTCACCGTCATCGTCCTTCAGCGGCACGGTGTAGTTGCGGTGCGTCGGACACGGCAGGCCGGATACCTCCGGCAGCGACCACGCGAGGACCACATCGCCATCGCCGTTGTCATCGTCGTCATCGTCATCGTCGAGCTCGACCAGCAGGACTTCGGCTCCATCGAGGCTGAAGTCGAGAGGCATCACACGAGGGTCGCCGCCCGAGGGCCCGTCAGAGAACACAGCGGTCGCAAGGCGTGCACCAGCCATCGCAAGCATGCGCTCGATGCCGTTCGGCGCCGGCTGCGGAGGCGCGCCGCCTGGCAACGTGCCCGCTTCAGGCCACGTGGCGGATGAGAAGAGCGGCCCGGAATGGCATGCGAGGCACCGTCCTGCCGGAAGGTCCTCCACCTCGCCGCTGTTGGCGAAGATCCGCAGGCCACGCAGCTCCTCGCCGCTGAGGTGACCGCCGCCGTCAGCCGGGAATCCGGCTTCGGCGAAGCGGTCGTAGCGGGAGTCGTCGGATACGAGCGTCGACTCGTACGCCTGCACCGCGAGCCCGAAGATCAGCGGAAGATTCGCCTCGATCTGCGCGACGCCTCCCCCGGTCGGCCGCGACGAGCACCACTCGCGCCTGAAGGCCGACACCACGAGATCGCGGTAGGTCATCACGAGACCAATGCCGCTCGCATCGACATGCTCGCCAAGCACCGAATCATCAGACCTCACGCGCTGCGACGCGAGGGCTCGCCGGTCAAGAAGGCGGCTGGCGAGCTGCGGCCAGCTTCGGCCCGAGCACGACATCTCCACATCGTTGAGCACTGGACCCGCCGCCTGCGATGCGAGACTCGAGTAGTCGAGCATCACAGGTACCTGAACGGGATCGATCTCGCCGCCATCCCATCGCCACACGCGCGCGGCCGGGTCGACAGGACCGAGACCATTCACGCCGTTGAACCAGGGGTTGGCACGCCCATCCCAGAAGTTGCGGATGTTGAAGACGGCATTGATCGTGGTCGGCGGGTTGCGGCCAGTGACCTGGCGCCACGCCTGGCCGTTGCCCTCGAACACCGGCTCCGGCAGCGGATCACACACCTCCACCTGCTCGCCCGTATCGATGTCGATGAGGATCTGCCGCAGCACGCCCTGCGATCCTGCGATGTCGTCAAGGTCGCGGAGGATCGGGCTGTGGCGGGAGGAGGGGTCGGCGAACAACGTCGTCGGGAAGAAGTCCACCCCCTTCTTCTCGCCGGGACCCGTACGGGAGTCGAACGTGCCGTTGGCGCCAGGGTGCACGACATTGAGGCGCCGCGGGTCGATGCCCGCGTGACCGTGGCAGCTCGCGCACGCGGTCTGCATGTCGCTGCCCACGGCGACATCCCAGAAGAGCGACTTGCCGAGCACGACTAGCGCGTCCTCGTCGCGCACAAACTGGTCGAGCTGCGTGGGCCTTGGGATCCACACGCCCTTGAGGCTTGGCGGGAACGGCGGCGTGTCCTGGGCGACCGCTGCAGCATGCGCGGCGGCGGTCACGGGAGCGAGTACGACAAGTGACGCTGTTGCGAGGCGGCGGAACATCGGTGCGCACCATGAGGGGGACCGCGCAACAGCTCCGGGGCCCGAGGGGACGGAAATTGACAGTCCGGATAGATACACCAAGACGGCGGGCGATCCAACATCCGGTTCGGAATTCACGGAACCCAGACCCGCCCGCGGCATCACACTCTCCACATAAGGGGGTCAACTGACCCCTCTCGCCCCCCAACGAAAATCCCCGCGCTCTCGGTTTTGGCCGAAAACACGGGGAGATCCTGAGTGGACCTGATCGGGGTCGAACCGACTACCTCTTCCATGCCATGGAAGCGCTCTCCCAAATGAGCTACAGGCCCGGATGCGCGAGTTGTGCCTGCGGGAATTGCCCACAACGGCAATTCCGCAGGTGAAACGGCAATAGTAGCCGTTTCGCGTCCGGGGGCAACGCCTCCGCAGGCTGCCTCCGGACGTTGCTGGTCGCACGAACGCCCTTCCTGAGGCGTGGCGCGGCCAGCGAGTTCCTTACAGCGCCGCCGTAATGGCTCCTGCGAGTGCGCTCTTGGGCTGGATGCCCACCCACTTCTTCTGCACCTGACCGCCCTTGATCATGACCACGGTGGGGATCGACTGGATGCCGAACTGCATCGCGACCTCGCGCGCGTTGTCGACGTTCACCTTGCCGACCTTCGCGCGACCGGCAAACTCGTTCGCGAGCTCGTCGATGGTGGGGCCGAGCATGCGGCACGGACCGCACCACTCCGCCCAGAAGTCCACGAGCACAGGCATGTTCGACTGCATCACCTCGGACTGGAAGTTCGAATCCGTGAATTCAAGCGTGTTCTGGCCAGCCATCGGTTCTCCTCGCTCTGCTGTCGCGTCACTCGTGCGTGCGCCAACGCGATGGGCTCACGCGGGTGGGAAGTGTAGCGCGCCACGCGCACGCAGTCGCATGTTCGCAAACCGCGGAAATCACGGCCCTTGACAGGCTGGAGTGTTGCGTTCCGTGCGCCGCCATGCGGCAAGCGCATCGCGGTGGATGGCCACATCGTGCACACGCAGGATCGCTGCGCCACGACGGGCGCACTCGACGGCTGCCTCGGCAGACGCGGCATCGCGCTGGCGCGGATCGCTGACGCCTGCCGCGGCGCCGACGAAGGATTTTCTGCTCGCGCCCGCAAGCACCGGATAGCCAAGCGACGCGATCTCGTCGAGGCGGCGTATGAGCAACCAGTTGTCGTCAACGCTCTTTCCGAAACCCAGGCCAGGATCTATGGCGATCGACTCGCGCGCCACGCCAGCCGCAACCGCAGCCTCCGCACGTCTCGCGAGCGCATCGCGCACGGCGACCACGACGTCGCCGTACGTGGGGGCCGTCACGTACTGGTGGCTGTACGAATCATCGGCTGGCCTTCGCAAGCGGTGCATCAGGACGAGTCCGCACCCCGCCGCAGCGCACATGCCGAACATGCGCGGGTCGTCCTCGCCCGCGCTGACGTCGTTGACGATGTGGGCGCCGGCAGCGAGCGCTGCGGCCGCCACTTCCGCACTCGTCGTGTCGATCGATATCGCGGATGGGGCCCCAGCACGCACGAGCGACTCGATCACGGGCACCGTCCGTCGGATCTGCTCATGCGCAGGCACGGGCTGCGCGCCCGGCCGCGTCGACTCGCCGCCGATGTCGATGATCGAGGCACCGGCATCGATGCAGCGCACTGCGTGCCGCGCTGCCGCATCAGGGCCGTCGAACGCGCCGCCGTCGCTGAACGAATCCGGCGTGACATTCACGATTGCCATCAGCGCAGGCCAGCCGTGCGACGGTGCGTCCGCCCCAGATGGCGCGAACGTGCGCGCCCGCGAGATGCGCCATCGCAGCTCGCGCATCAGGGCGCAGACCCAGGAGCGGGCTCGGCAGGCTTCGGCTCGGCTGCCGGCGCTCCACCGAGCGCGGAGCGCCGCGCGTTGTCGTAGAGGAACGCGACAGTGCCCGTGGGCACGATGGCGGCCATCTCGATGGTGCCCCCGCCGAATCGCAGCGCGCCGCCAATCGGCTCAGTCTTGGCGGGGATCTCCGGAATCATGTCGCCGGCGCCACCGAACATTTCCGTGAGCTGCCGCGCCGCGCGGACTACCTGCCCCACGGCAAGGTACCCTACCACCTGCGGCCGCTCGACAAGCCACGGATCCATCGCCTTGATGACCACATCGTCGCCGAGGCTCGACCCGCCCTCGACCGCAGCGAGCGCGCGAGTGAGCACATCGGGCCTCTGGCTGAAAGTGATGATGAGAACCTTGCGCGAGGGGACGGCCTTCATGAAGCCATGCATGCCGCGCGATCCGAAGAGCGCCTGCGCGCTGAGCTGGCGCATCGCGAGCGCGCCCGCGTCAGCATCGCCGGCCTCACGCGCACCCAGGGGCTCAGTCTTGAGCTCGAAGCCGTCGGCCATGAGCTCATCCTTCACCTTGCGGTCGCTCTCCCAACCCGGCATGTAGCGGAGTCCATCGCGCTTGCCTTCTGTGGCCATCAGCGCTGTGCGCATCGCATCGCGCAGCGCAGCCGGATCATCGCACTCGATGATGCAGGCGGAGTCGTTGAGCACTCCGCCCGCGACGATGCCCAGCCGCGAGGGGTACGCCGCGATCCGCACGGCGCGGATCGCGTCCTTCTGCGCCGCGATCCACTCCGGCAGGAAGTCGCCCTCGACTCCAACGGCGCGCGCAAGCTCGAGGAACTTCTCGCCACCTCCCATCGCGCGGATGTCAACGCTTGCGGCAATGTAGAAGTTGGCCTTGGGAAGGCCCGCGAGCGAAGGCGTGGCGGCGCCATCGGCACTGCCGTTTCCCGTCATGAGCGCGGCAAGCGCGGAGCCTGGCTTCGTCGTGGCGATCGCACGGACGCCTACGCCGAGCGGATCGAAGTCGATCGCCACGAGTCCGCACGAGAGCCCCTGCATGAGCGCCTGGATGCGCGAAGCGTCGACGGGCATGTCAGGCATGCCGCCACCACGCGCCGCCGCTGCATCGCCCGCCTGCTGCGCCGCCTGCGACAGCGCATCGGCAAGTGCATCGCTGCTGGCCCACGCGAACATGTCCGCGCCCCGCGCAACGGCCATACCTCGCTCGCCTGCCGATGCGGTCATCGCCGCCATCACGCCCGTGCCTGGTGTGTAGGCATCGATCGCGGCTTTCGACTCGCTCACCAGCACATGCCGTGCGAGCGCGCGAGCATGAACCGCACGGCCCGCAAAGTTCGCCGTGCCGTCGGCCCCCGGCTTCAGGCTGGCCTCCATGAACGCAGCGGGGTCGCTTGACGGCACCGCAAGGCACAGCGCACGATCGCGCGAGTACCACGCCACCATCGACCCGGTCTCGTCGAAGCCTGCGGTCACCCCAAGCAGTCCCTTGAGCTGCTCGATTGGCTTGCCGCCCACCACGGTCTCTGCGCGGCCCATGCGGTCGATGAGCTGCTCGATGTCGGCGCCCGCCGCGCCGAGGCCAGGAATCGCGACAACGCTCACTGCATCGGCGGGCACGATCGACAGCGTCTCGGCGAGCCGGTCCGCGAGCGCGGAAGGTGCGGCTCCCAGAAGAGCGACCGCCACCGGAAGCAATTGAAGTGCGCGACGAATGTGTGTGTCCATCATCAGAGCACTACTGTACGGCGGTCGTCCCTACTTCACCCTCATGAATGAGTCCGCCACAGGCATCGCAACACTGGCCGCAGCCGCCGTAGGGCTCTGCGTGCTGCTGCGCATCGCGCGACCTCGGTCGGATGCGCGGGACGCCATCTCCGCGTGGGCCGTCTTCGCAGGTCTCGCGGCTGCCACGGCGCTTGGGCCGGCCCTTCTCGGGCGCGTCGACCCGGCGCTCCACGCGCGCATGATCACTGGCGTGGCTACCGATTCCGCCGAGGCCGCCGCGCTGGCGCGAGCCGAGGCTCGCCTGCGCGCTGATGCCGCCGCTGGCGCACGCACGGAGGAAGCAGTCGCAGCACTGCGGCACGCCCAAGACGCCGTCGACACCGCATCGCAGTCCTTTGCGCAGCCAAGGCGCGCCGCAGCGGCAGCGCTTGGCGCCATCCTTCTCATCCTCTGCTGGCCAAGGCTCAAGCGCGTGAGTTCGACGTCCGGCGTCACTGCGCTGGTCGCATGGAGCGTGACCCTGCCGGCGCTGCTTGCCTACATCGCCATGCGCATGTGGGTCGGCGCTGATGAAGTGGCGTCGCTATGCGCGGCCGCCGCATGCGCCACCGGCGCGACGTTCCCTACCGCCGCCGCGTGGCGCGCTGCCCGTCGAAGTGACGGCTCCGGAGGATCGCTCGTCGCGCGTGCAGGTGCATGGTGCCTTCCCGTGGCGGCTGCTGTGCTCCTGTCGGCAGTCGTGGTGGCGCATCTTCGCACCGGCAGCAGTGATGCAGCATCCATCGCCGCATCCTTCGCGGCACACCATCCGATCACCCTCGCCGCAGCGGCGACGATCCTCGCCGCGTGCGCCGCTGCGCCGACCGCAGGCCGCTGGCTCTCGCCGCCTGATGTCACCGATGCGTCACCGACACCGGCCCGCGCATGGCGCGGCCTCGGCATCGATGCGCTCACCGCCGCAACCGTCGCACTGACGGTCGCACACGTGAACCCGCTCTCGTGGGATTTCCTGTGGGCTGCCGCGATCTTCGCGCTGATTGCGGAAGATGGCCGTTGGGTTGCTGGATGGGCCGCGTGCTACCTGCAGGGCACGCACACATCCCGCGACGCTGCGCGTGTGGGAGCAATGCTCGAGGAGAACTCCAGGCCGATGGTCGCCATCATCGCAGCGGCCACCGCCCTGCAGCTGCTCGGCACACAGGAGGCCGCGCTGATGTGCTCCGCCGCCTGGGCGCTGGACCTCACGTGGGGCGTCAGGCGCCTGATTTCGGTGGCGCCGGCGAAGCAGGCGCCGCAGGAGTAGCGGGAGCTGGCTGGGCCGCAGGCGCCGCAGCCGCAAGAGCCGCGTCGATCGCCTTCTTGAGCTCCTCCGAGTCCGGCGCGGTGCCGCTCGCGTAGAACGCGATCGGCTGGCCATCCTTGCCGACGAGGTACTTGCAGAAGTTCCAGCCCGGCAGCTTGCCGGTGCGCGTGCCGAGGAACTCGAAGACGGGGCTCTGCCCATCGCCGGCGCGCGTCTGGCACTTGGCCATCATCGGGAACGTGACGCCGTAGGTCTTCGAACAGAAGGTGGCGATCTCCTCTGCGGTGCCAGGCTCCTGCCCGCCAAAGTCGTTCGACGGGAACCCGATCACGACAAGGCCCTTGTCCTTGTATTCGTCCCACAGCTTCTGAAGTCCCGAGTACTGGCGCGTGTATCCGCACTTGCTCGCGCAGTTGACGACGAGCACCACCTTGCCCGCGTACTGGTCGAGCTTTGCGGGCGAACCGTCGAGCGCGTTGACCGGGATCGTGAACAATGACTTGTCCTTCCACTTCTGGGCGAGTTCGGGTGTCTGCGGCGCGGTCTGCGCGCACGCCACTCCGGCCACCGCGAGCGCGGCGCCGATCAGCATGTTTCGGAATGATGGGCTCATGGCAGGCAGTTCGCGTGAGGTGGGCTGCAGGATTCGCGCCAGGAACGATCCCATGCACGATTGCCCACGGGGCGGCACGTCGCCCCAGCCCGCCCCGTCACTCGACCGTCACGCTCTTGGCCAGGTTCCGGGGCTTGTCGACGTCCTTGCCGCGCATCACGGCAGCGTGGTACGCGAGCAGCTGCAGTGGCACGACGTTGACCATGGGCTGTAGCTGCTCAGGGGCGTCGGGCACGTAGATCACGTCTTGGGCGACCGTCGCGATGTGGGTGTCGCCCTCAGTGGCCACGGCGATGATGTGGCCCCCTCGGCTACGCACCTCGGCGATGTTCGACAGCACCTTCTCGTACTGGCTGTTGCGGGTCGCGATGAACACCGCAGGCATGCCGGAATCGATGAGCGCGATGGGGCCGTGCTTCATCTCGGCCGCAGGCATGCCCTCCGCGTGGATGTACGAGATCTCCTTCAGCTTGAGCGCGCCCTCGAGCGCGACGGGGTAGTTGATGCCACGGCCCAGGAACAGCCAGTTCTCGCGCTCGACATGCTTCGCGACGATTGCCTTGATCGTGTCGCTCGCATCAACCACGCGCTGGATCTTGTCAGGAACGGCCGCCAACTCGCCCAGCATGCGCCCCACGTACTCCTGGCTCAGGTACCGGCGGCGCCCGATGAACAGCGCAAGCATCGTTGCCGTCATCACCTGCCCCGTGAAGGCCTTCGTGCTGGCGACGCCGATCTCCGGGCCCACGCGCAGGTAGATGCCGGCATCGGTCTCGCGCGCGATGCTCGACCCGACTGCGTTGACGATGCCGAGCACCAGCGCGCCGCGCTGCTTCGCCTCCTGCAGCGCCGCGAGCGTGTCTGCCGTCTCGCCAGACTGGCTCACCGCGATCACGGTGGTGCCGAAGTCGACGATCGGGTTCCTGTAGCGGAACTCGCTGGCGAAGTCCGCCTCGGCTGCGATCTTCGCCATGTCCTCCATCAGGTAGCGACCCACCATGCACGCGTGCAGTGCCGTGCCCTGGCCGACAAGCACGATGCGCTTTGTGTTGGCGAGCGTGCGCGCATGCTGCGCGATGCCGCCAAGCACGATCTGGCCCTCGCGCGCGTCGATTCGGCCCTGGAGGCACATGCGCAGCGCGCGCGGCTGCTCGTGGATCTCCTTGAGCATGTAGTGGTCGAAGTTGCCCAGGTCCAGCTCGGCGAGCTCGAACTCGAGCTCGCGGACCTCAGGCGTGATCTCCACATCGTCGATCGTCGACGTGCGGAACGACTCGCGCGTGAGCTTGGCCACCGTGTAGTCGGCGAGCGTGAACGCCTGTGTCGTGTGCGCCACGATCGCGCTCGAGTCGCTGGCCACCACGTACTCGCCGTTGCCGACGCCCACCATGAGCGGGCTGCCCTTGCGGGCCACCACAAGCGTGTCGGGCTCCTTCTCGCAGATCACGGCGATGGCGTAGGCGCCAGTCACCTCGCGCAGCGCAGCCTGCACGGCCTTCTCGAGGTCGCCGCGGTAGAGCTCGCCTATCAGGTGCGCGAGCACCTCCGTGTCGGTCTCGCTGGTGAAGACGTGGCCATTCTCCTCGAGGTACTTCTTGACAACCGCGTAGTTCTCGATGATGCCGTTGTGGATGACCGCGATGCCGTGGCCCTTCCCGCTGTCGTCACGGTGCGGGTGCGCATTCGCCTCGGTCACCCCACCGTGGGTTGCCCATCGCGTGTGGGCAATGCCGAGCGTGCCGGGAAGCCCGCCTGACTCATCGATTCTGTCCTCAAGCACCCGCACGCGCCCCACCGCCCGCGCCACCCGCAGTCCCCCGTCCATCACGCCCACTCCTGCCGAGTCGTATCCGCGGTACTCCAGGCGCTTGAGGCCCTCAAGTAGGACCGGGATGGCCTGCTTGCGGCCGATGTAGGCGACGATTCCACACATGTGAGAGCTCTCCAGGGCTGTAGGCCCTTCCCGCCGACGGGGCCTTGTGGATAGCGTACGTCACGAACGCGGCAAAGGACTGCCGTCACGTACGCGAATGGACTCGAACAGCCTCGAATCAGCGAAATCAGACCTCCGTGCAGCGATGCGCAGCCGCATCGGCGGACTCGGTGCGGAAGCCCGCGCCGAGGCGTCGCAGCACGCGTGCGCGCGGCTCGCATCGGACCGCAGGTTTGCTGGCGCATCGAGCGTCATGCTCTACATGCCACTGCGGTCCGAGCTTGACGTCACACCGCTCGCCGTGGCTGCGCTCAGCCTAGGCAAGCGCATCAGCGTTCCCCGGACTGACGCGACGACCGGAGGCCTGACACCCATCGAGGTGAGCTCTTTCTGCCCCGAGTCCATGCCCCGGGACGCGATGGGCGTGCGCACGCCTCCGTCCGGGACCGAGGTGGCGCCCGCATCGCTCGACCTCGTGGTGGTGCCCGGCGTCGCCTTTGACCGCTCCGGTCGCAGGCTCGGGCGCGGTGCCGGCTACTACGACCGGTTCCTGTCGCGACTCTCCCCGCACACCGCCGCCGCCGGCATCTGCTTCGATGAGCAGGTCGTCGACGCGGTGCCGCATGACGAGCACGACCGAACGGTTGACTGCGTGTTCACGCCGTCGCACACGATCTCCGCTTCCCGCACATCCAACTCCTGAGGTCACGAGAGACATGACACTGCAGAGCCAGCTTCCACGTACAGGCATTCGCCTCGACGCACGCAACGGTCGGCGGCGCGGAGGCATCATGATCCTTGCAGGAACGCTCGCCATCGGCACCGCTGGCGCCGCCGCGGCGTGGTGGTGGAGCAGTCGCGTTCCGGAAACCGGTCCGATACCGGTGATCGCGTCTGATGCGACAGTGCCTGGCGCCGGCGCACCCCCCGCAGCAGCCGCGGCGCCCGCGGCAGCGGCGCCCGAGACTTCAGGGTCGCGGGCCTCCGTGAGTCCCGCGCCGAGTGCCGCAGCCACATCGGCGACCGCCGCAACCGCTGCTGCCGACGCCCGCATCGCATCGGTGGAGGCGCCACGTGCGGCCGCGCAGCCAGCGGTCGCATCCAATGCGAATGCGCCCCAGAGCCCTGCCATCGCGGCACCTGCATCGGTCGGCGCGCAAGGCGGAATCTCGCTCGCTGAGGCATGCACGCTTGTGACGCGCGAGCCGCTGCGCGCGCGCGTTGAACTCACCCGCATCATCGGTTCGCGCACCCTCTCGGGCGATGACCTCTCAAAGGCATGTGCGGCGGTCAACGCAGTCAACGACACGCTGCTCTGGTCGTCCACGCTCACGCCTGGCGACCTCACCTGCACCACCTACACCGTGAAGAAGGGCGACACGCTGTCTCAGATCGCCAAGCGCAACGATGTGCAGGCGGACTGGCGCGTGATCATGCGCATCAACGGGCTGCGCAACGAGCGCGACGTGCGTGTGGGCCGCGCGCTCAAGCTCCCGACGACTGCATTCCACGCGGAGGTCTCCAAGCGCGACTACCGCATCTACCTCTATGCGGGCGAGGGCCCCAACCGCGTGATGGTCGGCGCATACGACGTCGGCCTCGGCGAGTTCGACTCGACGCCGACCGGCATGTTCATGGTGCGCCCCCGCAGCAAGCTGATCAATCCCGAATGGCGCAACCCGCGCACTGGCGAGTACTACTTCCCCGACGACCCGAAGAACCCCATCGGCGAGCGTTGGGTTGGGCTCGTCGGCGTCGAGCAGGCCAACAGCGGCATCAAGGGGTACGGCATCCACGGCACCGTAGATCCTGCGTCGATCGGCCAGCAGGCATCGATGGGATGCGTGCGCATGCTGCCGCCCGGGCTCGACATCACCTACGAGTTGCTCACCGAGCCCAACAGCACGATCCTGATCCGGCAGTGACCCCGCGCGCACCGCTGCGCGCCGCATGCCACCTAGGATGCGTGCGTGGGCGATGCACCGACACCCAAGGGCCCGAGCGCCGCGGGCACATCCGCCCGCAGCGACACGCGGCCGGTGATCGGCGTCACGATGGGCGATCCGATGGGCATCGGCCCTGAGGTGATCGTCAAGGCGCTCTCCGACAGGCATCTCCGCGGATCGGCGCGCTGGATCATCTACGGGATGAACGGCTTCCTGCACATGGAGGCCGACCGGGCAGGTGTGGCGCCCGAGTGGTTCCGCGTCTCGCACAGCTCTGCGCGGGCAGGCCAGAGCCTCGACCACGACTGCGTGGTGATGGACTTTGACATGCCCGATGCGCTCGTGCACGCGAGGCATGAGCCATGCAAGGCCGGCGGCTTTGCGAGCAAGGCATTTGTGGAGGAGGCCATCTCCGATGCCATGCGTCCGGTCGGCGACCCGCGCCGCATCGATGCGGTCGTCACCGCGCCCATCTCGAAGGAGTCCTGGTCGATGGCCGGGTACCGCTGGCCGGGGCACACGGAGCTCTTCGCGTTCCGCACGCGCGCCAAGCGCTGCTGCATGGCGTTTGTCGCGCCGAAGCTGCGCGTGACGCTCGCGACCACGCACCTTCCGCTGATGTCGATCCGCGACGTGCTCACGATCGGCCGCGTCTTCGACCCGATCGACCTCGGGCACCGGCTCTGCCGTGACCTCGGCATCGAGCAGCCTCGCATCGCGGTGTGCGGGCTGAATCCTCACGCTGGCGAGCAGGGACTCTTCGGCGACGAGGAGACGCGCCTCATCGAGCCTGCGATTGCGATGGCGCGCGGATCGGGCATTGATGCGCAGGGCCCGTTCCCGGGAGACACGATCTTCCGCGACGCCCTCGCAGGTCGGTTCGACCTCGTCGTTGCGATGTACCACGACCAGGGGCTGATCCCGGTGAAACTCGTGGCCTTTGACAGCGCGGTGAACACGACGCTCGGGCTACCGATCGTGCGCACGAGCCCCGACCACGGCACTGCATTCGGCATTGCAGGCCAAGGCCGTGCCGATGCGGGCGCGATGATCGAGGCGATGCGGCTCGCCGTGCGGCTTGCGCGCGCGCCGCGCGAGTCGGGCGCGGAAGTGCATCCTGGGCACGGTCCCGCGAAGGGGGAGCCTGGCGCGGGCGGCCTACGGCCGTGGGAGTAGCGATGCTTCGTGTCACACCATGTGGTGCAGTGCGCCTGCTCAGCGCGCGCCAGCGCTCGATCGCCGGATTGTGCAGTCGGGGTCCTGTGCAAGCCGATCCTCACGCTAGAGTGTCGAATCCGCAGGGACCGCGGTGCGCCTCATGACAGACCCGTCATCCGACCTCCCGTCCTCGGCCGCCAGCGCTGGATCGTTCCAGCCGGCCGACGATTCCATCTGCCCGCACATCGACCTCAACGATCCACGGTGCAGTGCGCGCTTCACGCTCTCGGGCGTCGAGGATGCCTTCGGGGTCTGCTGCGGCGGGCATCACGGGTGCGCCACGTTCCACCGCATCAACATGGAGATTCGCTTCCGCGCCGCGGTGGGCAGCGATGGCTCGTCTCGCGGCGGCGTTCCGCCGCGCGGCCCCCTCGCCGCCGTGGCATCGCTCCTTCGTGACCGCGGCACACCCTCCGTGACGATGCCCACCGCCGATGGACGCCCCCTCAGAATCCGACCGTCGGCGTAAGGCGTTCCTCGCCTTCTGCCGGATCGAGTGCGGGCTCGCCCCCCTGACCATCGAGGCGTACGAGCGCGATCTCTCCGAGCTGTGCGCGTGGCTCGCGCAGGCTGGCGTGCATGACGCCGGACAGGCCACGATGGAGCAGCTCGCCGAGCACATGCGGTGGCTGTCGCGCGAGCGCGGACTCGACCCGCGCACCGTCGCGCGCCGGCTGGCGTCGATGCGCGTCTTCTTCCGGTGGATGCGCTCCATGGGGCATGCGCCAGCAGATCCTGCACGGCTTCTCGAGCGCCCCACGATGTGGAAGCGGCTACCTGATGTGCTGACTCCCGAACGGATGCGCACGCTCGTCGAGGCGCCGAGCGCGGAGACGAGCGCCCTGTGGCTGCGAGACCGCGCGATGCTTGAGCTGATGTACGGCGGCGGCCTGCGTGCGAGCGAGGTGTGCTCGCTCAAGGTCAATGACTTCCACGAGACGCTCGGGTCGCTGGTGGTGACAGGCAAGGGCCGCAAGCAGCGGGTGGTGCCGATCGGCGTCCCTGCGATCGAGTGGACACGCCGATATCTCACGGAGCTGCGGCCGTCTCTGGCGATCCACATCGACCGGCGGGACGAGTACCGGCTGATGCTGTCCAACCACGGTCGTCCGCTGACGCGCGTGGCCGTATGGCAGATCGTGAAGCGGTGGGCCGCGGCAGCTGGACTCTCCGACGTGCACCCGCACGTGCTGCGCCACTCGTTCGCCACTCATCTCGTGGGCGGCGGCGCCGACCTGCGCGTGGTGCAGGAGCTGCTCGGGCACTCGAGCATCACGACCACGCAGATCTATACGCACGTCTCGCGGGGGCATCTCGCGGAGGTGCTCGCCAACTGCCATCCCCGCGAGATGGGCGTGCGACGGGCCACGCCAGTGGCAGATGCGCCTCCGCAGGCCGCGGCCCATGCCTCCGCAGGTCGCGTGCGGCGTGCCGTTCGGTAGCCTCACCGCCTCCATGGCGGTCCTGAAGCCACGCATCCTCACCGGCGACACGCCCACCGGAAGCCTGCACCTTGGCCACTGGGTCGGCAGCGTCCGCCGCCGCGTGGAGCTGCAGGACTCGCACGACTGCTACTTCATCATCGCGAACATGCACGCGTTCACGACGCGCGCCGACAAGCCTTCGGAGATCAGGCGCGACTCGCTCGAGATCGTGCGCGACTACCTCGCGATGGGCATCGATCCGGCGAAGTCGGTCATCTTCCTGCAGAGCGAGGTGCCCGCGATCGCGGAGCTGTGCTTCCTCTTCGCGATGCTGCTGCCCTTCAACCGCGTGATGCGCAACCCTACGCTGAAGACCGAGCTCGAGCTCAAGGGTCTCGGCGAGACCTACTCCTTCGGGTTCCCGCTCTATGCCGTGGGCCAGACGGCCGACATCCTCGCGTTCCGCCCCCAGGGCGTGCCCGTCGGCGAGGACCAGGTGCCCCATCTCGAGCTCACGCGCGAGGTGGCGCGGCGCTTCAACCAGATGTACTGCTCGGTGAGCGACCAGGCCGAGGACGAGGACCACGTGAAGCTTGGCGGCGTGTTCCCGATCCCGCGCGCCGATGTGGGCGCGGTGGGCCGTCTCGTGGGTATCGACGGCACCAACAAGATGAGCAAGAGCCTCGGCAACGCCATCTTCATCAGCGACTCGCCCAAGGACGTGCAGAAGAAGGTGGCGAAGATCTTCACGGGGCGCCAGAGCCCCACTGCACCTGGCGACGTCACCAACGCGCTCTTCCAGTACGTGGAGATCTTCATCCCCGACCGCGCCCGCGTCGCCGAGCTGAAGGACCGCTACGCGCGCGGCGACAACATCGGCGACGGCCACGTCAAGCAGGAGGTCGCCGAAGCGATCAACGCGCTGCTGGCACCGATGCGCGAGCGACGCGCCGCATACGAGGGGCGCGAGGACATGCTTGTGGACATCCTGCGCGACGGATGCGCGCGCGCGAACCGGATCGCCGAGCAGACGCTGGCGCTGGCCAAGGCTGCGTGCAAGCTCGACTTCTTCCCGCGCACGCTGGCCGTCGGACCGTAGCCGCTGGCCGCGCACGACGCATGATCGTGGGCGGCCGCGCCCGGACAGGCGATCCTCCTGCCATCACCGCTGCACAAGGAAGATCGCCAGATTCGCGGCGTTGAACATCGCATGTGCCGTGAAGGGCGCCCACAGGGATCCGGTGCGCTCATAGGACCACCCGAACATCAGGCCGAGCAGGAAC
Source organism: Phycisphaerales bacterium (assembly GCA_044358545.1). Classification (GTDB taxonomy): domain Bacteria; phylum Planctomycetota; class Phycisphaerae; order Phycisphaerales; family SM1A02; genus ZLKRG44. The sequence goes on from JBIKNS010000011.1 coordinate 20,563, forward strand.
AGCATCGTGAGGGCGCCCGCCTCGCTGCCGCCGACAAGGCTTCCCCAGTGTGCGCCCGCGAAGAGCGCAGATGTGCCTGCGATCGACAGCACGCGAGGGATGCCGAGTCCGTGCAGCGCCTGCTGCAGCGCGCCCCTGTAGAGGATCTCCTCCGCAAGCGGCGCGAGCACGACGGCCACAAGCGCTGTCGCTGCAATCCATGCTGCGTCGCCGGACTGCCCCATGGCCTCAAGCGTGCGGTGCGCAGTGTCCGGCGCATCGACGCCAGTCATCGCCTGCTGGACCGTCGAAGCGATCACCCCGCCGGCTTGCACGATCGACCATCCGATTGCCATCGCGGCCGCGCCGAGCGCCGCGGCTCGCGCACGACCCATCGGCGAGCGCGCGTCAGCATCAGCCGGCGAGCCCGACTGCAGCAGCGGCCGGGTCACGTGCGCGTTCCCGATCGCCCACCATACTCCTGCGACCAGCAGCAACTGCGTCCCGCTGTTCGCCATGGACGCGATGGCACGACTGCGCACATCGTCGCCTGCCCCGGCCCCGAGCGCCTGCATTGCCGCTGACGCTGCAGCCGCCCCCGCCACCATGAGCAGGAGCATGAGGAACACCGACGGCCCAGGCCCAAGCGGCCACCGCACCCGCTCCGCACCAAGCGCGAGCGGCCTCCGCCCAAGTGCGTGGGGCACGGCGAGGGCAAGAAGAATCGCCCCGGCCACCCCGATGTACGTGTACGCCAGCCAGCCATGCGCCTCCGCCTGATCTGACGGGGCATCCACCGCAGCAGATTCCGCGATCCCTTGTGCCTGTGCCGCTATAACGCACACTCCAGCAAGGCCCCACAGCATGCATGATGCGCTGGGACATCTCGTTCGCGCCAAGCGGCGCGAGGTCGCTGACCTCGCCGCCGCGCTGCCGCTCAACGAGCTGCAGCACCGGTGCGCCGACATGCCACGCCCGCGAAACTTCTTCCAGGCGGTGGTGGACCACGGCGACACGACGCAGACGCGCATCATTGCCGAGATCAAGCGGCGCAGCCCGAGCGTCGGACCCATCAGGGAGGATCTCGATGCGGCGGACATCGCCCGACAGTATCACGCCGCAGGCGCTGCTGCGATCTGCTGCGCCACCGATGCCCGCAGCTACGGGGGAAGCCTGGCGATGGTCGAGGCTGTGCGCGCTGCCGTGCGCCTGCCGGTCATGCGCAGCGACCTGATCGTGGACCTGTGGCAGGTGTGGGAATCGCGGGCCGCCGGCGCCGACGCGATCCTGCTTGTGGCCGAGGCACTTCCCGAGTGCGACATCATCGACTTCCAGATCCTTGCCGTGGAGCTGGGCATGACGACGCTGCTCGAGATCCACGACGTGGAGAGCTACTACCGGGTGAAGGACCACATCGGGTTCCCGCATCCGGGCTACGCGCTGCTTGGCATCAACAACAGGGACCTCGATACGGACTCGGTGAACGTGAGCCAGTCGATGCGCATGGCGGACCTGATCGAGGACCGGTCGATCGTGGTGAGCATGTCAGGCATCGGGACGCCGGCGCATCTTGACCGACTGCGCGCACACGGCATCTGCATTGCGCTCGTCGGCGAGAGCTTGCTGCGGCAGCCTGATCCCGGCGCTGCGCTGCGCACGCTCCTCGCGCCGCAGTGACGGCGGGTGCGGTCAGGTGCGCGCGCGCGCGAACGCGCCAGCCCTGGCGAGCCGCTCCGCGATTCTGATTCCCGTGAGCGCAGCTCCGACGCGGAGCTGGTCGCCGGACACAAAGAGCAGCACGCCCCTGCCGGGCTCCAGGCTCCTGTCCGCGCGGATGCGGCCCACAAGCACAGGATCCCTTCCCGCCGCGTGACGCGGCTCAGGGAAGCTGTTTGCATCTCGGTCGTCGACGATCTCGATGCCGGGCGCACCTGCAAGCGCGTCACGCGCGCGCAACTCCATGGCCTCGTGCGTCGCGGCAACTGGCGCATCGAACTCCACCGCAATCGACTCGCTGTGCGCTCGCAGCACTGGCACGCGCACGCACGTGGCCGCGACCCTCACATCGGGATCCGACCAGAGACGCTGCGTCTCCACGAGCAACTTGCGCTCCTCGGCGTTGCTGCCGTCGCTTGCGACTGCGCTGTTGTGGCTGAAGACGTTGAACAGCGCAGGTCGGCCGAAGATTGGGCTCTGGAGCGGCTGGCCTGCGGTCCAGTCACGTGCCTGCTGCTCGAGCTCGGCCATCGCCGCGGCTCCGGCGCCACTGACGGCCTGATAGGTGCTCACCACCATCCTCCGCACGCGAGCGAGCGAGCGAAGCGGCGACACAGCGAGCAGTGCGATGATCGTCGAGCAGTTCGGCACGGCCACGATGCGGGGGCGGCACGCGTCGCCCACTGCAGCATCGAGCGCGTTGCCGTTGACCTCAGGCAGGACAAGCAGCGCATCTGGGTCCGCGCGGAACGCGCTTGAGTTGTCGATCACCCAGGCACCGGCACGGACCGCAGCCGGAGCGCAGGCGCGCGAGATCTCCGATCCGGCGCAGAGGAACACCACGTCGGAGCCCGCGAGCGAGTTGTCCGTGAGCGCCTCGACCGTACACACACCGAAGCCCGGCACGTGGACGCGGCGTCCGGCGGATCGCGGGCTCGCCAGCAGACGCAGGCTTCTCAACGGAACGCTGCGCTCCGAGAGAATGGCCAGGAACTCCGCGCCGACAGCCCCAGTCGCCCCGACCACCGCCACACGAGGAGCCGGCCCATTCAGACCGTCCGATGGACCGGCTGATGGCGCGGCGGAACCTGCGGATCGGGAATCGGTGGCCTCTGTCACGCGAGATCCTTGCAAGTCCACGTGCTGATCGTACGTTTGCCGAGGGCCGGCACCGGCTCCTTCCGGGCAACGACGACGCGCAGGTCCCAATGCTCCTGTGGACCTGACGGCTGAGCGACCGTTCCCGGCACACCCGGGAACGGTTCTCTCTTTACCGAGACGTCTAGTGCCGACCGAGCGGACGGATGCTGGTCAATGCGGGTCTCGGGGACCCACCAGATAGAAGCGGCGCACGGGAACCTCAAATCGCGAGCCATCAGGGCGCTCGAAGGTGTAGGCGCCCTCCATCGTGCCCCATGGTGTGGGCAGCGGACAGAAGGACGAGTACTCGAATCGCTCCTGCGTGGCGAGATCGGGCTGGCGGCCCACGACGCCCTCTCCACGCACGTCATGGCTCGTGCCGTCCGCATCGACGATCGTCCATGATCGGCTGCGCAGCTTTGCGCGCTCCGTGCCGTCATTCGTGATCGTCACGTGGTACGCGAAGATGTAGCGGCCGCGAGAGGGGTCGCTGTGCGACGGAAGGTAGGTGGGCTGCACGCGGATCCCGATGCCTTCGGCTGACGAGTCCGAGCCGTGGGGCGACGCAGCGTCGCCCTGCTCGGTGACGGGCTTGGCCGAGGCGACAGCCGAGGGCCGTGAGCCTTGCGTGAGGAACGACTCGTCAAACAGGTGCTCTCCGTCAGACATGCGCAAATCGTACGGCAGTCGGCGGTGCGATGCGACGCATCCGCAAGCATCGGATGGCTAGGCGCGAAGGTTGCGCGGACGACCGCCCCGAGCCTGCGCTCAGCTGCCGCCCATGAAAAGCGTGAGTTCGCCACGCGAAGCGGCCCGATCCACCTCATCCCAAGTCACTGTCTGGCGGCGCACCAGCGTACGCCCCTTGGTGACCGTGAAGATGATCGGATGCTGCTGCGATACGGTCACCTCAGGCGTCAGGCCTTCGGTATCGGTCACGACGGTCCAGCCATTCGGATCCGGTGGCATGCCATCAAGCTGAAGGCCAAGGCTCACCGATGCCTCCGCCACCGCAGGCTTCTTCGGACCCTGGAGCACGCGGATGCGGAGCGCTCGGGAGGGCGCCTCGGCAAGGGTCACCGGAACAACGGCGCTTCCCTTCGCCGATGCATCCACAGGAATGCGCTGCGCAACCCGACCGGAGGCTCTCACGTAGACGTGGTTCGCCAGACCCCCAAGCACCTCGACCGACGCGCGCCCCGATACGTCCGTGCGCTCGCTCTCGATCGGCGGAAGCCCGAGCGTCTCCTCGCTGCCGCGGTTCAGGAGGAACAGCGTGCACACACGGTGCACCTCCGCACCCGTGACTGGCATGCCGCGCTCATCAGTTGCGACGATCGTCATCTCGCGGCGCAGGCACTCGGACATGCCGACGCGCATCGTGGCATGGTCGGGCAGCGCTGCGAAGTCAGTCACCTCGCCATCGCGTGCATCCACCACCACTGGAACCTCGGGAGTTGCGGGGGCCGGTGCCGAATCCGGCACGACGCGGCCAGTCATCGCCACCACAAGCTGCACCGGCTCGAAGTAGGGCTTGAGGATGGTGAGGCTCGATGTACGCGAATCCAGGACGATGGAGAGTGTGCCGTCGCCTTGCGTCACACGCGGCGTCTTGCGTCTCAGCGGAACCGGGCTGAAGAGCCCGACACCGTGCTGGTAGACGACCGCGTCCGCAACCGGCGCGCCGTGGGCATCGACCGTGAGCAGCGTGATGGGCTTTGACACGCATCCCACCAGAAAGAGGCAGGTGAGGATTGCCGCCATTGACGCGATGCATCGCGCGGATAACGCGTGCTCGGACCATGCGGCCGATCGTCTCCTGCACGGATGTGACTGCAGACCTGATGCGTGGCACGCGCCCTGATCCCCTTCCCCGAGAGCGTGCAGCGGGGTACTATTCCTGAGTCTCATTGGGGATTGGTGTAACGGTAGCACAACTGACTCTGACTCAGTTTGTCCTAGTTCGAATCTAGGATCCCCAGTTTCCGGTTCTTCCAGCCAACCTGCGGGGGTCGCGGCGAAGGTGCTGCGCTCCTGTGTGCGTGGTGGTCGCGGACCGTCGACCCCACTGAAACGGATTCGAGACCGGTCAGTTCCACGCCGCAAGCAGCGCCGTGAGGTCGATGCCACTCACTGTGCCGTCGCCGTTGAGGTCGCATGATGCGGATGAGGTGCCCCATGCGGCCAGCAGTGCGGTGAGGTCGAGGCCATTGACGGTGCCATCGCCGTTGATGTCGGGTGAAGATGCGGGAAGTCCAGGCGTGCCTTCGACAACGAGAGTGGGCGCTGCCCCGCTGCCGCCCGGCTGCCACGTGATGCCGTCACCGGTGGTCACCGCACTGAAGGCGTTGCCGACAGACGCGAAGCACCAGACCGGACTCGCGCCGCCAGGCGCCGGACTCTGTGCGACCACCCAGTAGCGCACACCTGCGCGCAGCGCGACAGGTGCGGTCGGCACGACGGTGTGCTGGACGGGGTTCCATCCCGCGGCAGCGCACGTGACGTGCCACTCGGCGATGACCTGGTCCGAGGGGATGCTTGGCGCTCCGGTCGCGGATGCATCGCCACGAAGTGTGATGCGCAGCGGCGCGCCGGGCACGTCACTGTCGTTCATGAACCAGATCCGGACATGCGTGAGCGTGTGGTTGGCGGACGGGATGAACCGCGCACCGACGCTCTGCTGCTGCGAGACGACAGGACCCCACAATCCGAGGAACCCGCCGAAGGGCCCCTGGGTCGCGTAGATGATGTCCGCGTGGGACACGGTCGCCGCAACGAGGGCAAGGGCAGCGGTGGGCAGGACGTGGAGACTCCGCATGACGGCAACGTACCCTCGGATCCGATGCGAGTCGTCAGCCTGCTTCCATCTGCGACCGAAATCCTGTGCCGGATCGGCGGCGGGCACCTGCTCGTGGGGCGCAGCCACGAGTGCGATTTCCCTGCGGACATCGCGCACGTGCCAGTGCTCACCGGCGCGCGCACGCACGCGAGCGGTGCCGGCGCGAGTGCCGCGATCGACGCGCAGGTGCGCGAGTCGCTGAGCGAAGGCAGGAGTCTCTACACGCTCGATGCCGAGCGGCTGCGTTCGCTCGAGCCTGACGTGATCCTGACGCAGGACCTCTGCGACGTCTGCTCCATCGATCTCGCCACGGTGCGGGGCGTCGCGGCGACGATGCCGAAGCCGCCGCGGATCCTGAGCCTCGATCCGCACACCATCTGGCAGGTCTTCGACGACTGCCTGAGGGTGGGCGAGGCCACAGGCCTCGCCGCCGAGGCCGACCGTGCGATGGTGGAACTTCGCGGCCAGTACTGGGAAGCCGTGGACTTCGTCGCCCCATACGTGGATGCGCCGGAGGTGCTGTTCCTGGAGTGGATGGAGCCGTGCTTTGTCGGGGGTCACTGGACGCCGGAGCTGATCACCGCCGCGGGTGGCCGGCATTCCCTCAACGCGGCTGGCCAGAAGAGCCGCGTTGCCGCACCGGAAGAGATTCTTGAGTCGGCGCCGGAACGAGTGGTGATCTGCCCATGCGGTTGGGGCATTGCCCAGATCGAGGCGGAACTGCCGCGATTGCAGTCCCAGCGATGGTGGCCCCTTCTGCCGGCGGTCATGGAGGGGTCGGGTAACCCCCACTCGAAGGTCGTATTGGTGGATGGGAACCAAATGTTCAATAGGCCGGGCCCAAGGCTTGTGGATGCGTTCCGGTTCCTCGTGGGTTGGTTGAACAACCGCCCGGAGGTGATTCCGCCCGGATTCCCGTACCGGGCGCTGTAGCGTCTGGCACGGAGTTTGCACCTATCCCACCCATGCGCCTCGACCGATTCACCACCCTCGCCCAGACCGCCCTCTCGGATGCCCAGTCGCACGCCGTGCGCGAGCAGCACTCCGAGATCGGAACCCTGCACCTCCTCTCCGCGCTTCTCGCCGACCCGAAGGGTCCCGCAGGCGCGATCCTCGCGAAGGCCGGGATCGATGCGTCGCGTGTGAAGCAGGCGGCCGATGCCGAGATGGCGCGGATGCCGCGCGCGCAAGGCACCACGCCCAGCACTGGCCGCGAACTTGTCGAGGCGCTCGGCGCCGCAGAGCGCGCGGCGCAGAAGATGAAGGACGCCTACGCGTCGTGCGAGCATCTGCTCATGGCGTGCGCAGAGACGC
>JBIKNS010000295.1:0-2728 GCA_044358545.1 Phycisphaerales bacterium
GGCGAGGCGGGCGCGAGGCGTGTGCTCGAGCTGCTTGTCGAGGACCTGTCGCGGTCGATGGCGCTGGCGGGATGCCCTGAGGTGGTGTCGGTGACTCGGGACCTGCTCTCGCCCTGAGGCTGGCGCCACGAGTGCCGGCGCGCGATCGCAGGCACGGCCTGGCAATCGCCGGGAACTTGACGTGGACGGCTCGGTATCCTAACAGATACCAAACAGATGCGTCCGCTCCCGACCGAGCTTCGCGACCGCGTTGCGGCGCTAGTGCACCGACCTGTGCGCCGTGTGGCCACAGGATGGCCCGCGGTTGATGCCGCCCTCGGCGGCGGCCTTGATGCAGATGCCATCCACGAGTGGATCTTGGATGACGGCGGGATTGGGGGTGCGCCGCGTGGCGTGCTGATCGCGCTCGCCTGGCAGATGGTGGCGATGACCGACCCTGCCGCAGCGCGGCATGGCGCTGGGCTGGTGGTCTGGATCGGCCGATGGGTGTGGCCATCGGTGCGCGCGCTCATCGGGCGCGACGGCAGCCGCGAGCTTCTTGCCAGGTCGCTGTGGGTGGATCCTGACGGTGCCGACGCGCGCGCATGGGCATTCGAGCAGGCCCTGCGCTGCGACGGCGTGGCGATGGGCGTGGTGGATGGCACCGGATTCAGCCGTGCGCTGTCGAGGCGGCTGCAGCTTGCGGCGGACCGCAGCGCGGTGGCATGCGCGGAAGGCGTGCGCGCGCGACCGCCTGCGCTTGCGTGCGTGATCAGGCCATGGCGCGAGCGCGATGCGCCTGGATCCGGGTCGACCCGGTGGATCGTGGCGCCAGCGGCTGCGAGTGCCGACGACGAGTCGCCGTGCTGGACCGCGTGCCTGTACCGCGCGAGAGGGCATGGCGGTGCAGTGGCGGCGTCGGCATCTGCAGGCACTGGTGCAGGCGTGAGCGTTGCGGTGCGTGCGCCATGGCACTGGACAGGATGACTGCGATGGATGCACGCATCGCCGCCGTGATATGCCCTGAATGGCACGAGGAAGCCAGCCCTCGCCGCAGCAGGTTCGTTGCCTTCGCACGCTGGTGCCTGCGCTACTCGCCGATCGTCGCCGTCGAGGAATCGCCCGGGCCTGCGGCACTTGTCATCGACATCAGCGGCTGCGGGCGTGTGCACGGCAGCGTGGCCGCGCTGCGCCGGCGCATCGTGCGCGAGTGCTTGGCGCGCAACGTGCGTGTGCGCATCGGGATTGGCGGCAACCCGGTGGATGCGCTTGTGCGTGCGCATGGCGGCGGATCCGTGGACGAGGCGCCAGTCGAGGCGCTGCGCATCGATGCCGAGACGGTCGAGTCGCTGCATGCGGTCAACGTGCGCCGCATCGGCGAGCTGCGCGCGCTGCCGAAGCCGGCGCTGCTGGCGCGCTACGAGATGCCGCTGCTTGCACGGCTTGAGATGCTCGAGGGCACGAGGCGCCAGGCGCTTGTGCCGGTGCGCGAGAGGCCGTTGCCGGCAGCGTCGCTTGAGTGTGATGGGCCCGTGCTCGACGCCGAGGCTGTGCGCAAGGCATGCGCCACGCTGCTTGGGCAGGTGTGCGTGCAGCTTGCCGATCGCCGCCGCGGTGCGCGCGAGCTGCGCATCGAGTGCTCGCTGGCGGGGCGGCAGCGTGCGTGCATCGGCATCAGGCTTGGCATGCCCAGCCGCAGCGCGCGTCACCTGATGTCACTTGCGGCGCCGCATCTTGAGCGCATGGACATGGGCATGGGCGTGGAGCGCATCGAGTGCACCGCGGTGCGCATCGGGCGCTGCGCGGAAGATGGGCCGGATGCGTCAGGTGCGCATGCGATGACCGCGCTCGCGGCACGCAGCGCTGGCGAGCTTGTCGACACGCTCGCATCTCGGTTCGGCGCGGGCACCGTGCGTCGCCACATGCCGGTCGAGCGTCACCTGCCTGAGCGCGCATGGCGCGGGGCAGATGCGCAGTCGATGTCGGCCGCCTCTGCGGCGCTTCGCCGCGCAGCGCACACGCCTGTGGTGCAGGCGTGGCGCCCATCGCTGCTGCTTGACCCTCCGGAGCCGGCGCATGTCCAAGGCACTGGCGCGGCATCGCTCTGCTGGCGCAGGGCTCGGCTGGCCATACGCAGGTGGTGCGGACCTGAGGTGATCCAGGACTCTCGCGAGCGGATGCCGCGGCGCTACTGGCGCGTGCACTGCGCCAACGGGCTGGGGCTGTGGCTGCGCGAGCAGGGCACGTGGAGCGTCGAGGGGGTGTTCGCGTGAGCGGTGCATGGGTGCAGCGCATCAGGCGCATTGTGGGCATCGCCGCATGTCGCGGAGGGACGCCATGAGCGGCGCGGCAGGCGACTGGCACGAGCTCGATGCGATGAGCAGCTTCAGCTTCCTCGAGGGCGCCAGCCATCCCGAGGAGATGGTGTCGCGTGCGGCCGCGCTTGGCTACCGAACCTTGGGCATCGCGGACCGGTGCACCGCGGCAGGCGTGGTGCGCGCGCATGTCGCGGCCGCGCGCCATGGCATGTCGCTGCGGGTTGGAGTACGGCTCGACGTGCACATCGGCGATGATCGCTGCGGTGCCAGCAGCCGCCGGCAGGAGGGCTGCGGCGCGAGCGATTCCGGCAGTGAGGCATGCGCAGGTGTCGCGGTGCCGCAGTCGCTGGAGGTGATCGTGTACCCATGCGACGCTGCAGCATGGGGCCGACTCTGCGCGCTCGTCACCGATGGCCGCATGCGTACGGATG
>JBIKNS010000086.1:0-8632 GCA_044358545.1 Phycisphaerales bacterium
ACGCCCGGGACCTCACGGTGGCCGGGAACCTCATGCGGTTCTGCGGATTCCCCGGCGCTGGCGCCGAGCGCGGCGGGGTGAATGCCGAGCACGGCTCCGGGATCGCCATCGAGTCGAACGTGTTCGAGGGTTGCGCGGTGGGCGTGAGGCTGTGGACCGACGACGACCCGCACCTTGCGCGGCTGCCGTGGACCGCGGCGAACCCGCCGTCGCAGCCGTCGAGGATCGACGGAAACGACTTCTCCGGTGACGGCCACGGCATCGAGCTGCGCGAGTGCGGCCCTGTGGAGATTTCGGGCAACACGTTCGCCGCCGCGATGCGCAATGCGGGTCGCGCGGAGTCCATTGACGCGGCCAGCGCTGCGCGCGTGACGCGTCATGTGGCCGGTGTCGCACCTGACCGGTGGAGCGAGGCCACTGTGCGTGCGATGCTGGGCGAGCTGCCGGGCCGGATGGAGGCCGTGCGCATCACGGATGGCATGCCGCGGAGCGCACGAGAGTCGCTCGCGGGCCGCGAGTCGATCCTCATGCTCGAGTACGGCCCGTGGGACTTCCAGTCTCCCGCGCTGTACCGCGATCCTGAGTCGACAGGCCCTCACCGCTGGCGGCTGCTCGGGCCCGCAGCGATGCAGCATGCGCTCGTGAGCGGCAGTGCGAGCTTCCGCACCTCAGGGAGCCCCAGCGAGCGATTGGTGCAGGTCGACTCGGAGCACGAAGGGTGCATCGCCAGTTACGAGCTTGCGGTGGCGTGGGGCATCGGACCTGACGAGCGACGCGTGGCCAGGGAGACGCTCTTCGGCGCCAACTGGACCGTGCAGGTGTTCCCGATCGATGGCGATCCGGTCGCGGACCGTGACGCGTTCGAGCGAGGGCTTCAGGGCCCGCACGTGCAGACCACGGTGACAGACTCGCTTCGCCTGCACTTCGGGGCCGGAGGCCCCTCGGAGCTGAAGCTTGTGGGCTCCGGATTCCCTCCCGACCGGTTCGGGCTCCGTGCGACGACCACGCTCACGGTCTTTCCCGGATGCTGGAACTTTGCGTGCGTGAGCGATGACGCGGTGCGCATCACCCTCGACGGCAAGCCCCTGCTTGAGGACTGGACCCGGCACGGGGCGACGCGGCGCGAGGCGCGCATCAGCATCGACGTGCCGACCGTGATGCGGATGCAGGTCGACTTCGTCGAGATCGAGGGCGCCGCGGTCCTGGACCTGACCGTGGAGCCCTGTGCCGGGGACGGGGCATTGACGCCACCGCCTGCCGCCCCGATCATGCCGTGACCCGGAACGCCTCGTGCTCTGCCCCTACTGCAACCGCGACAACGACAAGGTCATCGACAGCCGCGCTGCGGAGTCGGGCGGCGCGATCAGAAGGCGCCGCGAGTGCGTGCAGTGCGGCAAGCGCTTCACCACGTACGAGCGTGTCGAGAAGACTGCGCGGCTCGTGGTGGTGAAGAAGGACGGGTCGCGCGTGCCCTTTGACCTCGAGAGCGTGCTGCGCGGCATCCAAGCGGCATGCGGCAAGCGGCCGATCCCAGAGGAGGCCAAGCAGCGCATTGCGGCCGAGGTGGATGACGAGGTGCACCGGGACTTCGAGCGCGAGGTGCCCAGCAGCGAGATCGGCCGAAGGGTCGCGCGCAAGCTGCGCGACATCGACCAGGTGGCCTACGTGCGCTTCGCGAGCGTCTACCACGACTTCCGCACGATCGAGGAGTTCCAGTCGGAGATCTCCGACCTGACGAGCCGCCCGAAGACGCTGCCCAACGAGCAGCCTCTCTTCGACCCGCCCGACGCGCGCCGCGGCGAGTGAGCGCAGGCGCAGCACCTGGCCCGTCCGCGGCCGATCGCGGGAGGTACGCTCTCGCGCTCCATGCCGCGCATCACGCTTCCAGATGGCAGCACACGCTCCTACGACGCGCCGGTGACGGCCGCTGCTGTGGCTGCCGACATCGGCGCAGGGCTTGCCAAGGCAGCCGTGGGCGCGAAGGTCAACGGCGAGCTCGCCGACCTGTCGACGCGCCTTGAGCGCGACTGCACGCTCGCCATCGTCACGGCGAAGCGACGCGACGGCACCGTGGATCCCGATGCGCTGATGCTGCTGCGCCACAGTGCGGCGCACGTCATGGCCGAGGCAATCCAGCGGCTCTTTCCGCACGCGAAGCTTGTGTACGGGCCGCCGGTGGATGCGGGCTTCTACTACGACATCTCCTTCGATGGCGGCGCGGTGCCCAGCAGCGACGATTTCGCGGCGATCGAGGCCGAGATGGCGAAGATCGTCGCGGAGAACCGCCCCTTCACGCGCTACGAGATGCCTGCGGCAGAGGGGATGTCGAAGCTGCGCGCCGAAGGCAGCAAGTACAAGCTTGACAACGCCGAGCGCGCGTGCGCGGCAGGCAGCGCCACGCTGAGCTGGTACGCGACCGGCACGCCTGGCGCGAACTGGGAGGACCTCTGCCGCGGCCCGCACGTGCCGAGCACCGGACGCATCGGCGCATGCAAGGTGATGAGCCTCGCGTCGAGCTACTGGAAGGGCGACGAGACGTCGGATCGCCTGATCCGCGTGTACGGCACCGCGTTCGCGACGCGCGAGGAGCTCGCCGCGCACATGGCCATGCTCGAGGAGGCGCGCAAGCGCGACCACCGCCTGCTCGGCAAGCAGCTGCGGCTCTTCCACATCGACGAGATGGTCGGCCAAGGGCTGGTGCTGTGGACGCCCAAGGGATCTGTCGTGAGGCAGGAGCTGCAGTCTTTCATCAGCGACGAGCTGCGCAAGCAGGGCTACCACCAGGTCTTCACGCCGCACATCGGCAAGCTCGACCTCTACCGCACGAGCGGGCACTTCCCCTACTACCGCGAAAGCCAGTACCCGCCCATCATCGAGCACGACCAGCTCTCGCAGCTCGCGACCGAGGGCTGCTCGTGCGCGGATCTCTCGCACAGGCTTGCCGAGGGCCAGATCGACGGCTACCTGCTGAAGCCGATGAACTGCCCGCACCACATCAGGATCTTCGCGAGCGAGAAGCGCAGCTACCGCGACCTCCCGGTGCGCCTCGCGGAGTTCGGCACGGTGTACAGGTGGGAGCAGTCCGGCGAGATCGGCGGACTCACGCGCGTGCGCGGCTTCACGCAGGACGATGCGCACCTCTTCGTGCGCGAGGACCAGGTGGCGCACGAGCTGCTCGGGTGCCTGTCGCTCGTGAAGCTGATCTTCGGCACGCTCGGCATGAGCGACTACCGCGTGCGTGTGGGCCTGCGTGATCCTGACAGCGCGAAGTACGTGGGCAATCCCGCGAACTGGGACAAGGCCGAGCAGGCGTGCCGCGACGCGGCTCGCACACTCGGCGTGCCCTTCTCGGAGGAGCCCGGAGAGGCTGCCTTCTACGGCCCGAAGATCGACTTCGTGGTGCGCGACGTGATTGGCCGCTCCTGGCAGCTCGGCACTGTGCAGGTCGACTACAACCTGCCCGAGCGCTTCGGGCTCTCGTACACGGGCGCTGACAACACCGAGCATCGGCCGGTGATGATCCACCGCGCACCCTTCGGCAGCATGGAGCGCTTCATCGGCGTGCTCATCGAGCACTTTGCGGGCGCGTTCCCGCTGTGGCTCTCGCCCGAGCAGGTGCGCGTGCTCCCGATCAGCGACAAGAGCGAGGGCTACGCACGCGAGGTGCACGAGCGGCTTGTCGCGGCGGGGCTGCGCGCGACGATCGACGCTTCCAACGAGCGCGTGCAGGGGCGGATCCGTGCGGCAGCCGAGGAGAAGATTCCCTACACGGCTGTCGTCGGGCCCCGTGATGCGGAGGCACGCACCGTCAGCGTGCGGGCCTTCGGCGTGGAGGCCAATCTGGGCGAGATGCCGCTCGATGCCTTCGTCGACGGCCTCTCGCGCGAGCGGTCGACGCGTGGTGCCGAGACCGTGCGCGCAGGCATGGGGGCAGCATGACCGTCGGCCAGGGGTCATCGGGCAACGTGATCGCGGCGATCGCGAGTTTCTTCATTCCCGGTCTTGGGCAGCTGGTGCAGGGGCGGATCCTTGCGGCGTTCATGTTCCTGGTGCTCGCGGCGGTGCTCTGGACGATCGCGTTCGTGACGCTGGGCCTCTTTGCCTTCCTCGGGGCGATCCCGCCGATCTGGGCTTGCCTCGACGCGGCGCTCTGGCGGGGTCCCGGCCGCTGAATCGCGTCAAAATGCGCTTCGGAAGGGGCGAATCGCGTTGCGCAGGCTCTCCGAGGGGGCTATGTTGTGGCGCTGCGGCACGTCGCCGCGCGACCCCGACCCAGATGGTTCACTGCCACATGACCTCGCAGACCACCGCCACCGCATGAGCGCTCGCGCCGTGTCGGTCCGGGTCGACCAGATCCCTCAGCCCACTCGCCTAGCCGCGGATGCCGGAACCGCGCGCGGCCCTGTCACTCTGTTCCGGTCACCCTCGAGGAGATTCCCCTGAGCAACTTCCCCCGCCGTCCACCCAACCGCGAGCCCCAGGGCCCGCGCATCAATGACCGCATCCGGATCAGCCCGATCCGGCTGATTGACGAGAACGGCGAGATGGTGGGCGTCGTCGAGCTCGATGAGGCCAAGCGCCGCGCGTATGACGCCGGGTACGACCTGGTGGAGGTCGCGCCTGACGTGAGGCCGCCCGTGGTCCGCATCATGGACTACGGCAAGTACAAGTACGAGCAGGCCAAGAAGGACAAGGCCAGCAAGAGCAAGAGCAAGTCGAGCGAGATGAAGGAAGTCCGCCTCGGACGGTCAATGAAGATCGATCCGCATGACGTGGATATCCGCATCAAGCAGGCGCGCCAGTTCCTGATCGAGGGACACCGCGTGCAGATCGTCCAGAACTTCAAGGGCCGTGAGCTCGCGCACAAGAGCCGCGGCGACGTGCGCATGGCCGATGTCGCCGAGCGCCTCTCCGATCTGGGCAAGGTCGAGGTGGAGCCGCGGCTCGCCGGCAAGCGGATGACGATGATCATCATCCCGGAGCGCCAGAAGATCGAGGCGTTCAAGCGAAAGGAGGCCCAGGAGGCGAAGGCGGCCGGACGCGCCCCCGCATCCTCGGCGGCCCCCGTAGCCGAAGCCGCGGACGCGCCGGAGCCCGATGACGCAGGCGCCGAGTCGGTGGAGGCCCGCGCCGCCGAGTGATCGATCGCGCCCGGCTGCCCCGGCACGATCGCCACCCGCCGCTCGCCGCACCGGCGTCGGCGGGTTTTTTGCCGCCACCCCTTGACAAGTTATGCATATGGATGCATAATTATCCAATGGTCGCCAAGGCACGCAGGCAGCGCGAGGTCGCGCGCCTCATCCAGAGCCAGCATGTCACCAGCCAGTCGGAGCTGGCGGATCTCCTGTCGCGCCGCGGCATCGCAGTGACGCAGGCGACGCTGTCTCGCGACTTGGCGGAACTTGGTGTCGTGAAGGGCGCCGGGGGCTACCAGCTCCTTGACGCATCGTCGGCTCCGGCCGACCGATCGGCAGCGCTCGCATCCGCCGTACGCCGCATGCTGCTCGGCGCGCAGTCGGGCGGCACGATCGCGGTGCTGCACACGGCACCCGGCCAGGCCGCAGCGCTCGCCGTCGAGATCGACCGTGCAGAGCCGCATGGCGCGCTCGGCACCATCGCGGGCGACGACTGCATCTTCGTCGCCTGCACCTCCCCCGCCTCCGCCCGCCAGCTCGCGGCGCAGCTCATGGAGCTGTCCGCAGGCGCCGTGCGTGCGTGAACGTGAGCGCTACGCCAATCCCCAGATGACCAAGATCCCCACCATGTCGCCGTCGATGTCGCATGCGCAGACTCCTGCCGGTTGCTGCGCCGGTACGCCGCCCCGCGATGGTCGCGAGTGCCGCATCCGCGTCGCGCTGGTCGGCGCCGCCGGGTACGCCGGCGCCGAGGCGGTCGCCATGCTGCTGCGCCACCCCAACGTGGAGCTCTGTGGCCTGTTCGGCTCGGAGGGCAAGTCCGGCGGCGGCACGCGCATCGATGCGCTTCACCCGAGGCTTCGCGGCTGGACCGACCTCTGCGTGGAGGCATCGTCCGCGCACGGGATCACCGCCTGCCAACCCGATGCGGTGCTGCTGGCGACGCCGCACGAGGCGAGCGAGTCGCTCGCGCCTGCGCTGCTGGCGGCCGGATTCGTGGTGCTCGACCTGTCCGCCGCGTTCCGGCTTCGCGATCCGAGGGCGTATCCCACGCACTACGGTTTCGCGCACGGGCATCCCGAACTGCTGCGCGAGGCCGTGTACGGGCTCTCGGAACTCAACGCCGATGCGATCGCCCGCGCCCAGCTGATCGCCGTGCCGGGCTGCTACCCGACGAGCGTGGCGCTTGCGCTCCGCCCGCTGGTCGAGGGCACGCTGCTCGAGGACCGCACCGTGATCGTCGACAGCACGAGCGGCGTCAGCGGCGCTGGGCGCTCGCCGGCGCTGCGCAGCCTCTTCTGCGAGGTGAGCCAGTCGCCCTACGGCGTGCTTTCGCACCGGCACCAGCCGGAGATGGCGCAGGAGACGGGCGCGGACATCCTGTTCACGCCGCACATCGGACCCTACGACCGTGGCATCCTGAGCACGATGCACGCGACGCTTCGCGATGGCGTGACGGAGCACGACGTGCGCGCATGCCTTCGCGCGCGGTACGAAGGCCGGCACTTCGTGAGGCTGCTGCCTGAGGGCACCTGGCCGAGCGTGGGCGCGGTCGAGCGCACCAACTTCTGCGACATCCAGGTCGCAGCCGATGCGGCTCGGCGACACCTCGTGGCGTGCAGCGCGATCGACAACCTCGTGAAGGGCGCCGCCGGGCAAGCCATGCAGTGCCTCAACATCCGGTTCGGGCTTGACGAGAGGCTGGGCATCGATGAGCGGTATTCGGGACGACCGCGAGCGGTGACTGTCGAGCCGACCGTTGAACCTGCCCTCGCCTCGGGGCACTGCGAACCGGCCTCCTCCGCGCACAAGCCGCCCCATGCCGCCCTCGCAGGAGCATCGTCATGACGCCTGAAGGACCGCTCGTCGTCAAGCTCGGCGGGGCGCTCATCGACGATGCACATGCGATGCGCGCCACCGTCGTCGCGATCGGCGCGCTCGAGGCTGTCGCTGCCGGTTCGACGGTGGTCGTGCACGGCGGCGGCGCGGCGGTCGACCGCCAGCTCTCGCGTCTTGGCATGGAGACGCGCCGCCACCAGGGCATCCGCATCACCCCGCCGGAGCAGATGGAGCAGATCACCGGCGTGCTTGCAGGTGCGACAAACTCGCGGCTCACCGGCGCTCTTCTCGCCGAGGGCGTGCGTGCGGTGGGCATCACGCTCGCCTCCGGTGGCCTCACCCGCGCTCGCGTGGCCGTGCGGGAGGGCGTTGACCTCGGGCGCGTTGGCGAGATCGCTGGCGGATGCGCCGACGTGGCGCACGCGCTGCTTGAGCGCGGTCTCGTTCCGGTCATCTCGTCCATCGCCGCCGATGCGCGGGGCGAGCCGCTCAACGTCAATGCCGACGACGCGGCCGTGGCGGTCGCGCGAATCGTGGGTGCGCGCGCGCTCGTGTTCCTGACCGATGTGCCAGGGGTTCGCGGCGCGGAGGGCCAGATCCTCGGGCGGCTCGACCGGAGCGCTGCGGAGTCGCTCATCGCCAGTGGCGCGATCGGCGGCGGCATGATCCCGAAGGTGCGTGGCGCGATCGAGGCCGCGGAGCGATGTGGCGTGCCTGTTGTCATCGCAGGATGGGCCGATCCGGCTGCGCTTGCGACGATCGCCGCCGGTGGCGCGGCGGGTACGGCATGCGTCGCAGGGCCTGCTGCGCACGGCGCCCCGTCGGGCTCGCGTGCCACGTCAGTTCGTGCCCGGCCCGCAACCTGCGTGGAGGCCCACGCGTGAACCGGGTCCAGTCCCCCAATGCCCGCGTGGACCGCGACACCTCTGGCTCGCCCTCGGGACGCACCCTCGCGACGAAGGACCTGCTCGCGATCGCCGATCTCGCATCTCACGAGCTCACGCAGCTGCTGTCGCTTGCGCGCATCATCAAGCGCAAGCCCCAGAGCTTCGTGGATGCGTTCCGCCAGCGCACGCTCGTGATGGTGTTCGAGAAGCCGTCGCTGCGCACGCGTGTCTCCTTCGAGGCTGGCTTCCAGAGGCTCGGCGGCGGCGTCTCCTTCCTGGACCACCAAGCGACGCCGCTCGGCGCCCGCGAGTCGGTAGAGGACTACGCACACACGCTCGAGCGCTATGCGGACGCCATCGTGGCGCGGGTGCGCAGCCACGCGCTGCTCTCGCGACTGGCCGAGTGCAGCGCCGTCCCCGTGGTCAATGCGCTCAGCGACATCCACCACCCCTGCCAGGCGCTCGCCGACATGCTGACGCTTGTCGAGCGCGGGTTCGATCCGGTGCATGGGCACCTTGCGTGGATCGGCGACGGCAACAACGTCTGCCACTCGCTCATCGAGGCGGTGGCCGCGCTCGGCGGCCGCATCACCGTGATCACGCCTCCATCGCGCAGCCCCAATCCCGACGTGATGCGCGTAGCGCAGGGCCGCGCATTCCGCACCGGCGCGCGCATCGACGTGGCTCACGATGCGGCTGCCGTCGCAGGTGCGCACGCGGTGTACACCGACACGTGGGTGTCGATGGGCGACGAGGCCGAGGCGGATCGCC
>JBIKNS010000296.1:0-2708 GCA_044358545.1 Phycisphaerales bacterium
GGGCTCGTCGGGCGGCTTCGTCATGCGGATGGACTCGCCCTGCGGAAGGCGCTCCTTCTCCACAAGATCAGCGCCGTCGCCCCAGATCGTTGGGCTCTGCGCGTTGAAGGGGTAGTACAGGTACGTCTGCGGAGTGCTGGTGGCGCCCTCGCCGCGCTCCCAGCTTGATGCGGATCTGTGGTCGCTGCCTGTGTACTTCCACAGCTGCTGCGGATCAGTCGGGTCGCTTGACGCGAGCATCGCGTAGCCGGTGCGCGCGGCGCGCCTGAACTCGGTCTCGTGCGCCATAAGCGCGGGAACTAGCCCAGAGTGCGTGCCCGGGATCGCCACGGGCCTGTCCTCGAACATCGCGTTGCCGTTGATGTAGACGCCGGAGAAGCCCCACTGCTGAAGGTCTGCCTGCGTGCCCATGTTCACCGGGTCGCGGTCGGCGCTGCGTGGAGCGCGCTCCCACCGGCCGATGAAGTTGCGGCCTTCCATCGTCATGAACTTGTTCGCAAAGAGCGCATACTGGCCCTTCACGAGGCTGCGCAGGCTCATCTGCGCGTTCATGCGGTAGCTGGTCTCGCCGACGGACACCGAGATGCGCGCATCGAATTCCGTGGTCGAGAGGGTTGGTGCAAGGCCCGTGTTCAGGTCGCGCACGGTCACGTTGAGAATCGCGCCGTCGATCGCGTAGTTGGTCAGCAGGATGCCGTCGGAGAGCTGCGATCTCCACGCGGCCGCCTTGATCGCATCAGGCTCCTGGAAGATGGACGCGAGCACCTCGCGCGAGATGGCAAGGCCCTCGGCGGCTGCAAGGCGTGCGCGAGCGGCCTCGCCCACGCTGGCACCGACGTCAATCGAGCGGTCGCGGCTCTTGCTGAAGGTGGTGGCCGCAGTGGCCGCCACGCCAAGCGCAAAGAGCGCCATGAGCAGCGCCGCGCCGCGCTTGCGTGGGCTGCGCCAGGCGGCCCTGCGCGCGGATGCGTGCGATGTGATGGCGTGCGACCGAGGCGCGTCGGTGGATGTGGCGCGCGCAGTCACTGCCCATCCTCCAGGCAGATCGGGTGCTGGTCGAAGAACGCGAGCAGGCCGGTGATGCGCACGTCAGTACGCATCGACTCGTCCTCGGTGCCGTCAGCGTCACGCGCCGTGAGCGCGAACTCCACGCTGAACCCGCGGTTGTCGCACACCGTGGGCTCGAGCGTCTGGAATGCCGGGGTGCTGAGCGGAACGGTCGCACCCTCGAGACCGCCCATCCGGCGCGGCGGCGCAAGCCTGCTGGCCAGAGGCGCGCGAGCGAGCGCATCGCGCTCGCGCAGGCTCGCGAAGAGATCGGCCCAGTACGACATGTCATTGGTGAAGAACACATCCTGCCCGGCGACCGCCTCCTGCCGAGGCGTGTACTCGACGAGCGTCCAGGTGCCGTCGGCCTCCTGCTCGAGCGCGAGCCAGTGCAGCTCATCCTCATCAAGGTCGATGCGGTCAAACGCGGCCTCGCTGCCCTCGCCTGAGTTGGAGAGGCTCTCGGCCGGCGTCCACAGCAGGATGCGTTCAGGAGAGAGCTCGAGCGTCATGCGCGACTTGAGCGCCAGTTGCGCCATGTGCGCCTGCACGCCAGCGGCACGCACGATCGTCTCGCTGCGCGCGGCCTGCATTGCCGCGGCCTGGCGGAACCCCTCGACTACGGCAATCGCGGTCGCGGCCACCATCGCCGTCACGACACTGGCGATGATGAGCTCCACCAGCGTGAAGGCCCGGCAGGGAGTCGCACGAACGGCTCCACTTCGCCCAGCTCGGCAGCGCGCACTCATTGGAGCCTGTCCTCGATGGTCTGTGGGCGGAATCGGCGCAGTTGCACCAGCGTGCGCTCCTGGCCGCCGCGCCCATCCGTCACCGTGACCTGGATGTCCCAGCCGGGGATGGAAAGGCCGGGGAAGTCAGGCACCGTCAGCGCGCGCTGCGTGACCACGGTGCGCCTCGACAGGTCGCTGTATGCGGCTGGGAATGCGATCCCGTCCTGATCCGCGATCATGCCCGCCGATTGCGTCTCGTCGATGGCCGCGAGCTCATCCCACGGCTTTCCGAGAAGTTCGCTGATGCGCGATTCCGCAGCGGTCGATGCCACCGTCATGCGTAGCGCGTCCTCCTGCATTGCAAGACCACCCTGAACGCTCATCGTGACCATGGACGCCGCGATCGCCACGATCGCCATGGCGACCATGCACTCGATCAGCGAAACGCCGCGTACGGCGTGCGCCGGCTGGCGGGCACGTGCTGTGTCCATGCCATGACCGTCGCATCTGCGCGCGCGAGTCCAAATGGCATGCGCCCTCTCTGTAGAGGGTCGCAGGTATGGCATTTCCGGACGCTGCACATTTTGCTGCATTTTGCTTGACCGCCGAAACGCGAAATCGACGGTCTCTGGTGTGCCCACGATGGGTGCGGCACACGACTCCCCCACGTTCCCGAAAGGACATTGACAGATGAACGCTCGCTTGAACAACCGTCGCCGCACCAACCGCGGATTCACCCTGATCGAGATCCTGATTGTCGTCGTCATCCTTGGCGTGCTTGCCGCTCTCGTGGTGCCGAGCGTCACGAGCGCACTCAGCGACGCGAACCGCGAGGCCGCGGAGGCGCGCGCAAGCCAGGTGCTCACCATGGTCACCCGGTACAACCAGTTCCTGCCTGGCGGCGGCACCGCGATCGCCACCGCCGACGGA
>JBIKNS010000297.1:0-2704 GCA_044358545.1 Phycisphaerales bacterium
GATCAGCGCGTTCGACATGGAGACATCAGCGTGGGTGGACGAGGCGATGAACCCCCGGCGGTCGTCGATGAAGTGCACGTCAAACGCCATCGTGCAGATCTCGGGAAGCGTCCCCTGCTTCCACGACTTGCCGAGGTCATCCGACCAGATGTACGCCGCAGGGCCGCCCACGCGCCCGACGCCGATGATGCGCGGACGGCGGTCGAGGTTGCCCGCATTCACGAATGGCACCTGCACGATGTCGAATGCGCACAGGCCCACTACCGGTGCGCCATCCATCGATGTGACCGGGGTCCAGGTGTTGCCGCCGTCCTCGGTGCGGTAGACCGGCACCGCATCCGTCACGCCCGGGAAGTACCCGGGCCCGATGTTGCCGAGCACGCCGACCTTCTCGTCGACAAACGCGATGCACCGCACAAATGTGCCTGGCTGCTCCCAGACCTTCGTCCACGTGTCGCCGCCGTCGGTGGTGCGGAACACCTTGCCTGCGCCGTTCCCGTACCAGCCTGTCCGATCGTTGACGAAGAAGATGTCGTCCTGCTTGCCCGGGTAGGGCTCTGTGGGGAGCTTTGTCCACGTGGGCACACTCGCTGCCGCAGGCGCCGGCACGGAGGCATTCGGCGCGGAGGTCTGCGACGAGGCCGGCGCGGAGGCATTCGGCGCGGCGGCCTGCGCAGAGGCTGGCGCCGCAGGCTTGCCCGACTCGACCGATGCGATCCACTCGAGCATGCGCTTGGGCAGTTCGGCGTCCCACTCGCCCTGCCCCATCGCCATCACGCTTGCCTGCAGGGAGTCGTGCGTCGTGAAGGCATGATCAGCCTTGGGCATCACGATCGATGCGCCGGCACCGGGAGTCCGGCGGTTCACGATCCGCGCGATGGTCTCGTGGTCCTGCTGCGAGGTGACCCAGTCGTACTCGCCGTACACCGCCAGCACCGCTCCTGAGGATTCCTGCCACGCCCGAGCGAGGTTGAGGTCCTGAAGCTGGTGGAAGAAGGCCATGCTCCGCGTGGACATGTGGTTCTCGTCGAGCATGATGCCTTGGGTGGGCTGGCGCAGTTCGGGCCAGCGCGCCCATGCATCACCAAGCGACTTCTTGTCGACGAGCAGCATCGAGCTGAGCTTTGCCTCCGCGAGCACCGCATCGGTGATGTCGGCCTCGGAGACGCCCGGCTGCAGCGCCGACTGGCGACGGACATTCTCAAGCTGGTACTCGAACCACGTACGGACAAGCGTCCCGTAGACGATGCTGCCGCGCACGGGTACCGCCTTCGCGAGGTACGGAGCCATCACGCCGCCCATCGAGTGGCCGAAGAGATAGATCCGCTCGGGATCGACATTCGGCATCTCGGCAAGCTGCTTCAGCGCGGCAGTGAACCCATCGAGCTCGGTCTGGAGGTCGATCTCGCTGCACGGCGGACCCTCGCTGTCGCCGACACCGGGCTTGTCGACCCGCATCGTCACGAAGCCTGCACGAGCGACTGCGTGCACGATCCTCGTGTCGGCCAGGTCAGGCATCAGGGGGTTGTCGACGGACTGGCAGATGATGCCCTGCACGTACATGAGTGCGGGCATCTTGCCGTTCACCGCAAGCGGAGAGGCTTCGGGCTCGGTCACGATGGTGCGGAGCCGGTAGCCCGCCGGCAAGCGCACACTGCCGTAGCGCACCACACTGCCGGGCACGGTCTCGGATGCCGCTTCCATCGCGACCGCGAACGTGCGCGGAGCCTCGTCGCCCAGCTGCGCCTTCACCTGCACCGTGCTGCCCGCCATCACGGTGCGCATCGCGGCCTGCACATCTTCGCGTGACGCTATGGGCGTTCCATTCACCTCGACCAGACGCATGCCGGCCTCTATGCCTGTCCGTGCGGCAGGCGAACCGGGAACCACGGCGGTGACCTCAACGGCACCGCCGGTGGGACTCTCAAGCCTCACGCCCATCGGTCCCGCACGTCGCGGAAGCGAAGGGTCCGCCTCGGCGATGGCTGGCGCGCCCTGCGGAGCGCCACTCAGCGGCATGTGTGCCGATCTCGCCGGAAGTGCGGATGCGATACTCGACGCGAGCGCAACTGCTGCAATGGTGGGGAGCATGATGGGAGTCCTTGATCACTCGAGAGGTTTGGGGTGGCTGGAGCGGATCCGCTGGCGCGCATGGCACGTCACCGGCGACGCACCGGCGTGCCGCGCCCACGGGAAGTGCGCGATGACGGCTCGGAAGCCTTCGCTCCGCGGCGCCGCACCACCGGGCATGCGATCGAGATGGCGAGGTACAGCGTGCCCGTCGAGCGGCGCTTGCCCTCGTCCATCAGGGCCTTGATCGCCTGCACGTGCCGGCGCAGCCGCTGGAACATCGCGGGAGTGAGTCGACCGAGCTCGTAGCTCATCGAGATGTTGCGCCCTTGGGCGCGCGTCACGAGCGCGCAAGCCGATGCGGCATCGCGCACGGTTCGGTCCATGGCACGCAGCAGCGCAGAGGCGGTCTTGTGCCCGAGCCGGTTCTCGAGTTCCACTGATGCGCCACGGAAGTCGGGCTGGATGTCCGTCGCGCGCATCGCATACAGAGCCTGCACGTGGCGCCCCTCACGGCGTTCGCCGGCCGCCGCCACGATGCCCACACGGCGAAGCTTCTGCAGATGCGGATACAGGGTGTCCGCTGGGCGGTTGGTGACTGCAGCGATCTGGGCGACCGAGCATGTGCCAAGCA
>JBIKNS010000298.1:0-2701 GCA_044358545.1 Phycisphaerales bacterium
CGTGGCGTGCGCGCCGGTCAGTTTGACGCGGCGGACCAGACGCTTGACCTGGCGGTGACAAGCGCAGGCAGTGCAACGCTCCGCGCGTACCGGAACGTGTCGCAGACCGTAGGCGGGTTTGCAGTCGGCCCCGCCGTCGCGACGGTGGCCGACCCGCGCGCGCTTGCGTCAGTGACGCCCGCCCCGCCCGGAAGCTCTGTGCAGTTCGGCACTGATCTGGTGGTGGTGGCCGGATTCACCTCAAACTCGATACAGTCCTTTTCGGCGAGCGGCTCAGGGGAGTTCGTGGCCCGGGATGTGATTCAGGTGGGTCGTCGCCCAGGTGGCGTGAGCACCGTGCCGGGATCCTCGCGGCCTGATCGTGGCGTGACGGCTGCGCTTGCGAGCATTGCCCCTGGTGGACTCGGAGAGGTCGTGGACGTGCTGGTGTCCCAGGATGGTGACCTCTCGCTGTCTGGGTCGGCGGTAGGTCCATCGAATCCGACTGATATCGAGTGCCGTGACCTTGACGGGGATGGAGTCCCCGATGTGGTTGTGACGTCCGATGATGGCACAGTGAACGTGCTGCGCGGCACACCGATGGGATTGGCGTTCAGCGGGAGTTTCGTGGTCGGAGATTTGCCTGCAAAGGATGGAGCGCTAGGCGACTTCGACGGGGATGGACGCCTTGATCTCGCGGTCGCGTCGCTGGGCGGCAGCGGTCCTGAGGGTTCGAATGTGAGCCTGTTCCTGAATGAATCGGTTCCCGGCGGTGCGCCGACCTTCCGCCCCGCGGCCACCTTCGCGGAGGGTGATGGGGTCCGACTCATCGAGACCGGTCGACTGACGCCAGATACGGGTGATGGATTGGCGACCGTGAGCGACGACGTCGTAGACGCCCTTGCGTCGGGTGAAGCCGCCGGACTTGTGACGATCGTCCGGTTCACGACGCCCGATTTCGTCGCATGCGTGGGCGATTTCAACGGAGACCGCACGATCGACGGCGTCGATCTCTGCCATCTCTTGCACGCATGGGGCATGCCCGGCCTTACAGACATCGACGGTGATGGCACGACGGATGCCGTAGACCTAGCTAACCTGCTGGCGCGGTGGGGATCGTGCGACGCATAAGGTCATCGGCTGGGAAGGGGCGAGATGGACAAGGAACGAATCCGCCTGTTGATTGCGAGGATCCTCTCGCTCCCTCCGGGCGAGCGGCCTGCAGCGATTGCGGCTGAAGCGGGGGGCGACACCGAACTCGCGGCCGCGCTCGAGCGAGGCGTCCACGAGGTCACGGTGGTCGGTCCGGGCTCGTCAGGACCAGGTTCCAATCGCGGGTCTCCGGGCGGGCATTCCCCGCGACTTGAGAGTCTCGTGCCGGGTGAGGAGATAGCCGATGGCAGCCTGAGGTACCGCCTCGTGAAGAGGCTCCCCGGTGGCGGCCTTGGGGAGGTCTGGGTGGCGGAGCAGACGGCGCCGGTACGGCGTCGCGTCGCCATGAAGTTCATTCGCGACGACCGCATCACCAAGGCAACACTCGACCGATTCGAGAACGAGCGGCGGCTGCTCGCATCCTTCGATCATCCGAACATCGCGCGCTACTACCACGATGGGCAGCATGGCGAGCGCCCCTGGTTTGCGATGGAGTATGTCGAAGGCGACGCGATCGACGTGTACTGCCGGCGGAACAGCCTGACGGTTGAGGAGCGCATCCGGCTCGTCCAGCAGGTGGCGCGCGCCGTGCAGTACGCCCATGACCGGGAGGTAGTGCATCGCGACCTCAAGCCCCAGAACATCCTGGTGTCGACCGATGGCGTGCCCAAGCTCCTGGACTTCGGCATCGCGAAGATTCTCAAGTCGAACTTCGAGGGGCCGCGGGGCATCACGAGCGACTTCGAGCCGCGCACCGACGAGTATGCGAGCCCCGAGCAGCTCGAGAACAAGTCGTCCACGACACGAAGCGACGTGTACGCGCTCGGCGTGCTCCTGTACGAGCTCCTGACGGACCAGCTTCCCTATCACGTGCGCACCCGCGTGCGCGAAGCGATCCTCGAGCTCAAGAAAAAGGATCCGCCGCCACCGATGAGCGAGGCGCTGGATGAGGTTCAGGACGAGATTGAGGTGGCGCCAGCGCAAGGCTCGCCTGCCAATGCACGGGTCGACCCGTCGTCGTTCAGTGCCTCAGGCGCACCTCGTAGCCGAGGCACTGGCTCGCGCGCACGCCGCCGTCGCCAACCCTCGCGTCGCCTCACGGACATCGCGCGCAGTCGCGGGACTCGGCCAGAGCGGCTTATCCGGCAGCTTCAGGGAAACTTGGACAACATCGTGCTCAAGGCGATGCGCATCGAGCCGCTGCGGCGGTACGACTCGCCGCAGGCCCTTGCCGCGGACCTCGACAATCACCTGCAAGGATTGCCGGTCATCGCGTTGCCTGAGTCGGTTGCGGCCCGACTGTCCCGGGCCCTCGTACGTAACCGGTGGATTGTGGCAGGCAGCTTGGTCGCACTGATCGCGTCGGTGGCGGTGCTCCTATCGGTCACGTTGACCTACCGCAACCAGGTGCTCGAGGCAGAGCGGGTGAGGATCGAGAAGCAGCGCAACGTTCTTCGTGCGGGATTCGATCGTGTTACGCGGCAGGCTGACGCGGATGCCTCACGGGTCACACGAGATGCCGGCGACATCCGTCGGCTTGCCGAGACGCTGCAACAGATGGAGTCGGACT
>JBIKNS010000299.1:0-2700 GCA_044358545.1 Phycisphaerales bacterium
TCAGGCAGGCGGCGACCGAAGATCAGGAGGCCGATCACCAGGAGGATGATCCACTCCCAGCCCTGGATGAAGGCGAGTTGAAGGGGTGGGTGGATGGCAATCGTCATGCGGGAATGATAGTGCCCTGTGGAGGCGTTGTTAGCATCCTGCGCATGCAAGGATGCATCAACTCGAATGGATTTCGGTTTTCCCTGATCGCTGGCCTAGCCGCGGTCACCCTACTCCAGGCCTGCGAGACCGCCCCCGAGCCCGTCGCCCCCGCGCCGGACTACGGTCGCGCGCTCGGTCCTGGTGAGTCTGCCCTCCGCAAGCTTGGCCCCGATGAGGAGTGGCCTGACCTCACCGATGCGTGGCGTCAGCGCGATGCGTTCCTCTCGCAGGCGATCGCGCAGGACATCACGTGGTTCCAGGCGCCCTCGAGCAAGAACCGCTTCCCCTCGTTCGACGTGTGCAACTGGGACGTGGCGAGCTCGAGCGTGGTCGCGTTCCAGCAGGTGCTCGCGGACTCGAAGGATGCGGCATCGTTCACCGGCGCGATGAAGCAGATGTTCGACTGCTGGCAGACGAAGGGATGGAACGGCAACGGCACCGTGCTCTTCACCGGCTACTACGCGCCAGAGTTCAAGGCGAGCCTCACCAAGACCGCCGAGTTCCAGTACCCGATCTACAAGCGCCCCGCAGATCTTGCGACCGACCCGAATACGGGCGAGCCGATGGGACGCCGCATGCCCGACGGCTCGCTGTCGAAGTGGCCCTCGCGCGCTGAGATCGAGAAGTCAGGAATGCTCGCGGGCACAGAGCTCGCGTGGTTCAAGACGCCGCTTGATGCGTACATCGTGCAGGTCAACGGAAGCGCGAAGCTCTCGCTGCCTGACGGCAAGACCGCCTTCATCGGCTACGCCGGCGCGACCGATGGCGAGTACGTGGGCCTTGGCGACAGCCTCGTGAAGGAAGGCATCGTCAAGGAGGAGGAGCTGACGCTCAGCGCCGTGCGCAAGATGTGGGAGAGCGATCCTGCGAAGATCCAGGACCTCATCAACCGCAACAACCGATTCATCTTCTTCTCGTCGTACGACGGCAACAACTGGCCCGCAGGATGCCTCGGCGTGCGCGTGACGGAGAAGAGCTCGCTCGCAACCGACAAGTCGATCTACCCCGCGGGCGGGCTCGTGATGGTGGACACGCAGACGGCCGGGTTTGACGGCAAGAAGCGCCCCTTCCGCCGCTTCATGCTCGACCAGGATGCTGGCGGCGCGATCCGCGCGCCGGGCCGCGCGGACATCTTCATGGGCATCGGGCCTTCCGCGGAGATCCTGGCCGGTGGCCAGTACTTCGAGGGCACGATGTTCTACTTCTACCTCAAGCCCGAGTACGCATCGCAGTACCCGCTGCCCGAGAAGCCCAAGGCGGCAGGCACCAAGGCGCCGGCGAAGACCGCATCGTCAGTGAAGGCCGCGCCAGTGACGGCTCGTGAGGCGGCGCAGAGTTCGGGTAGCCCCGAGACGGTTCGCATGGGCGGGCTCGGCGCGTCGAAGAGCGACACCAGCAACCCGACAGGCTGAGCGCCGTCGCTCGAGGCCTGAGGGCATCGGCCCGTCTGGCTTTGGGCTCAACCGGTTCAAATGATCAGCGGCTCGCTCCATCATGGGGCGAGCCGCTTTCGTTTGCGCGGCGAGTTCACTCTGCGGTGTTGCCGGCAGACGATGCATCGCCCGCATTTGCGTTCGGGCGAACGCCCTGCATCCAGAGCGACATGTCCTCGGTGTCGAACCAACCGTCATTGTTGAGGTCGAGCGCCACCATCTCGCCGTAGCCCATCTTGCGCAGGTCAGCGACGCTGATGCGGTCGCGCGCTGCGCTGCCCGCGAGGTTGCCGCCGGCGCCGTTGCAGCCGGTCGCGCCTTCCTCGAGGAAGTTCTCGGCGATGTAGCTGAAGTCAAGGCTGTTGACGAGCCCGTTCGCGTCGAAGTTGCTGCGCGCGTTCGTCGCGCTCGCGCCGAGGTCGAGCGCCCACAGGCCGTAGTCGAGGATGTCGACCACGTTGTCCTGGTTGCTGTCGCCCTGCACGAGTGCGGCATCGACGGACCACCGCACCGCGCTGCCGACGATGGACGGGTTCGCCGCCAGCACGAGCGAACGGACCGGGTCGCGAACCTGCACGCACGTGCTCGCAGAGGTGCCGACCGGCACCTGCACGACCGCCGAACCACGTGCAGCAAAGGTCTCCGCAGTCGCGCCAGTCGATGCTGCCAGGCTCACCGTCACCGACTGCCATGGGCCGCCATTGAGCCGGTACTCGATCGGACGCGAGTGTGCGGCCATCACTCCGCCCAGCGCGACGTCGATCGACATCTCCGCGTAGTTGAGGACCGTGAACGTGCGCGTCGCGGTGACGGTCATGGCCGGATTGGCCGGGTCGAACTCGGCAGTCCAGGTGACCGTCGTGGTGCCGACGGGGAAGACGTTGTTGGCGGGCCAGGTGGCGCTGGTGGCTGGCGTGTGGCCGGCCGGATACGCGATGTGCAGCGTGACTGCCGGGTCGAACTTGTCACACGGGCTGAAGGCCGTGACTGCAGGCTGGGCGAAGACAGATCCGCTCACGCCTGCATCGGCGGCGCGCGGCCAGCCGGAAGCGCTGCCGTACGTGTCGCCTTCCGGCACGCCCACCAGTGCATCGCTGGCGTACACGGTGATGCCGTC
>JBIKNS010000300.1:0-2693 GCA_044358545.1 Phycisphaerales bacterium
GAGAAAGACCTGGAAGCCGCGGTCAAGGAGGTGACCCTCCACCTCGTCGGTCGCCACCCTCCCGCCAACGCGATCGGCGCGCTCGAGCAGCGTCCACGACAGCCCGCGGCGCGCACACGCGAGCGCGCAGGCGAGTCCGGCAATACCGCCGCCGATGATCAGCGCGTCAACAGGCTCGTCCATGGGCGGCAGATGCTAGGGCTTCACCGGTGCGGCAGGACGGGCGAACGCGCAACCGCACTCGGGGCACGTGCCGCAGCCGGCGGCGTCGGCGGTGCGGGTCAGGTCGTGCCCGCACGCGACGCACGAGCGGTCTCCGGCGCCGATTGTCCTCATCCACTCCTGACGCGCGCATCTGGCGACGATGGCGATGGGCATGAGCCCGATCAGGTAGATCATGATGGCGGTCACGCCGCGGTTGACATCGACTCGCCGCCCCGCGATCGCGCCCACATCGATCCACCGCGCCATCGAGAGCAGCGGCCATGCGAGCAGCGCCGTGATCGCCACCGCCACAGCAGCCACCCGCAGCATCCGCATCCAAGGAATGGGTCGGCGGGCGGAGTAGGCCTCGGCAGGCTCGATCCACTGCAGCATCGACCACCGCGCTCCGCAGCACGCGCACACGCCAGCCGACTCGCCCTCCCGCGGTCGCTGCGCCGCGCCGCAGCGCAGGCAGAGCCGCTCGCGGCGGATGCGGCGCATCCAGTGGCGAAGTCCCATGAGCCAGGCCATGTGGATTCCCGCCGCCCCGAACACGACCGCGCCAAGGAAGAGCGACTGCGCGGGTACCCGGTCGAACAGCGCTACGCGCGCGAGTGTCGCGCACAGCGGCCCCCCAACGAGTGCACCAAGCGCCGCAGCCGAGGCGATCGCCATCCAGTTCGCAGGGCGGTCGAGCAGCATCGCATCTGCGGCGTCGGTGAGATCGCGGTGCATGCGCCCAAGTGCGCCTACCGGGCGCGGCACTGTCGCGATGGCCATCGCCGCGATCGTGATGCCGATCGCATCGGCGATGTAGTCAGGCAACGAGGCATGTCGCCGCAGCCCCGGGATGGACTGCGTGAGCTCGTCGACGGCAGCCCATGCGAGCATCGCGGCGACCAGCCAGCCGAGGCCTGGCACGACCCTCGCCCGCCAGAGCAGCAGCGTCAGCGCCGCGAACGTGATCGCATGCAGCAGGGTGTCGCCAGGCATGCCTGCGCCGAGCTCCAGCGCAGGCCAGTGCGTGGCGACAAACGCCCCAATGAAGGCCGCCAGCGCGAATGCGCGCATCGACCACAGGGCCCGGCGACCCGCCATCTCACGCACTCGCGGGTGCAGCAATGGGTGCAGACTGCGCGGACGCAGTCGCGGCGCCTGCACCCTCGGCTCGCACTGGCGGAGAGGCGCGTTCCGCTGAAGGCGCTGCCGCCTTCGTGCCGCGCCACCGCGCGAGCATTCCCCGCGCGAGCGCAAGGTAGTCCGCGGCACCCGCGCACTTGGGCGAGTAGTCAAAGATCGTCTGGCCGAAGCTCGGCGCCTCGGCCAGCTTGATGTTGCGCCGCACCGGCGGCTTCAGCACGTGGGCGTCTCGCCACGGCACGTGATCGCCACGGTGACGCTCGAAGTACCTGTCGATCTCCTCGACGACGGCGCGGCCATGGCTTGACTGCGACTCGTGCATGCACAGCAGCACGCCGCTGACGGTGATGCCCGGATTGAGCGACCGCTCGACGAGCAGGACGGTCTCGAGCAGCTTCTCGAGCCCGCGCAGCGCGAGGTACTGGGCCTGCATGGGAACGACCACCTCGTGAGCCATCGTCAGCGCATTCACGCTGAGCACACCCAGGCTTGGCGGGCAGTCAAGCAGCACCACGTCGTAGCGCTGCATCACCGGCGCGAGCCGCTCGGAGAGAATGCGCTGCATGCCCTGCGTGAGCGCAAGCTCGCCCTCGACGAGCGCAAGCTCCGTGTCGCTCGGGATGAAGTCCAGCCCTTCCCGCGCGCTCCGGATGCACTCCGCCGCAGACACCGACTCGTCGACGAACAGGTCGCGCACGCTGCGCTGGTCCATCTCCTGCTCGTGCCCGAAGTGCAGCGACAGGTTGGACTGCGGATCAAGGTCCACCACGAGCGTGCGCAGTCCCTCTACCGCAAACGCCGCGCCAAGGTTGGCGGTCGACGTCGTCTTGCCCACCCCGCCCTTCTGGTTGAGGAGGGCCACAATGCGCGGTCCCTGCGCGGAAAACGTCATGGCGAAAGTGTATCCGTGCGCCGTGCCTCGGCGGGTGCAGGCGCCGCAGCCCATGCATCGAAGGCCACAGGCAGCGGACGCGCCTCCGGACTCCACGCTGGTGGCGCGATTCCCGCGCTCACCACCTCGCCATCCGGAAGTCGGCGCTCAATAGAGATCGTCCCGTGCGGCGACCTGATCCAGTCGCGCGGCAGGAGCACACGTGCGCGCCACCTCCTAGGTCCCGAGGCGACGCGCACGACGGTGCCATCAGGATCCCCAACCGCTCCTGACTCGCTGACGCGCACCTCATGCCGCCACCCTGCATCGATGGCGATCGTGACGACATCGGTTGGAGATGGCTCGCCCTCACGCTGGCAGTCCACGAGCACCTCCCATCCGGCCGGACGGCGCCGGACCTGTGCGGAAGTCGCGAAGGACGTTGGAGCGGCGCGAACGGCGCCAGCACGCAGCTCGG
>JBIKNS010000082.1:0-9033 GCA_044358545.1 Phycisphaerales bacterium
CTTGAGCGAATCAGCAGACGCCCGCGCCGCATCCACCTCGCCGCGCAGCGCCTTGAGCTCGCGCATCAGGCGGCCCTCGATCGGCTTGTAGATGCCGACCTCGTCGAGCGCCTGCATCGCGATCTCCGCGGCCTGGTCCGCACCGACCTGCTGGTGCAGGAAGATCGCCTCCATGATCTGGTCGCCGATCGTGTAGACGGGGTTGAGGCTCGTCATCGGCTCCTGGAAGATCATCGCGATGTCGCGCCCGCGCACCGAGAGCATGTCGCGCTCGGAGAGCGACAGCAGGTCTCGGCCCTCGAAGAGCACCGTGCCGCCGTCGATGCGGCCCGGCGGCCGCGGGATCAGCTGCATCGTGGTCATCGCGGTGACGCTCTTGCCGCAGCCGGACTCCCCCACCACCGCGAGCGTCTGCTTCGGGAACACCGTCATATGCACGCCGGCAACGGCCTGCACGCGCGGGCCGCCGGCGGCGTTGTCGAAGCTCACTGCGAGGTCCGCGACCTCGAGCAGCGGCGTGCGTGCCTCACCTGCCATCAGTGCGCCGCCTTTCTGAGCTTGGGGTCGATCGCATCGCGCAGGGCCTCGCCAAGAAGGTTGTACGCGAGCACGGAGAGGAAGATCGCTGCGCCCGGGAACACCGCCAGCCACCACACGAAGGTGCCTGTGGCGCCGGTCGCGCTCGAGAGCAGCTTGCCCCAGCTCGCCTGGCCGTCGGGCCCGAGGCCGAGGTAAGAGAGCGTTGCCTCGACCGAGATGGCCGCGGCCACGGCGAAGCTCGCATCCACCAGCACCGGCGTGACGCCGTTGGGCAGGATGTGCCGGAAGAGGATCGACCGCAGCGGCATGCCCGTGGCCTGCGCCGCCTGCACGAAATCCTGCTGGCGCAGCTTGAGGAACTCCGCGCGCGTGAAGCGCGCCGCACCAGTCCAGCTGAAGCACCCGATGATCGCCATCATCACGTAGGTGTTGCGCGGCAGCACACCCGCCGCCACGATGAGAAGGAAGAGCACCGGCACCGCCATGAAGATCTCAACGATGCGGAAGAGCACCAGATCCACCCACCCGCCGAAGTACCCCATGAGCGCGCCGACCGTCACGCCGATGAGCAGCGAGATGCCCGTCGACACCAGCCCGATCGAGATCGACAGCCTGCACGCCCACAGCATCTGCGCGAGCACGTCGCCGCCGAGCGCGTCGGTGCCCAAGATGCTGATGCGCTCTCCATGGGGCGTGCCCTCGAGCGCCTTCGCCTTGCTCTCAAGCGTGGACATGGGCTTGAGGTTGCCCATGTCGCTGCGCACGAAGTTCGGCGAGAACGGGATCGGCGCCCACGTGAGCCGAGCCTGGCCGGATGCCTCAAGCTCGTGATAGCGCTCGAAGTTGACGAGGGAAGGCTGGATGCGGTCCGCGGTGACGAATGTGGCCAGCGCACCCACGATCACCGCCGCCAGTACGCGCGGCATGCGCTTCTCCGTGGTCGGCATCCACGCCGCCACGGCACCCGACACGAGCGCAATCACGCCCGCGACCACGTAGGGCCCCCAGGCGCTGCGCGAGAGGTTCTTTGCCCACTGCGCCTTCTCCGCATCGTCAAGCCACGACAGCACCGCCGATGTGCACACCACCACCGCGCCGGCCTGCAGCGCGGCGATCACCAGCATGCCCAGGCGATCCGACTGCGGGATCGCGCACTTCTTCCAGCGCACCCACGGGATGCCCACAATCACGCCAATCGTCAGCAAGATGTCCGTGGCCGTGAGGTTCGCGAAGAGCGGGAAGGTGGTGGAGGTGATGGTTCCCTGCGTATCCACCATTCGCACTACGTAGGGGTGCGCATTCGCGATGTACGGCGCGAAGACCGCGAAGAACGCGACGATGCCGATCCAGATGAGGCCCGCGACCGCGCCCGGCCGCGAGAGCACGCGGTCCCACGCGTCCGCCCAGAAGCCCTTCGCGCGCACGACGCCGATGCCGCGCATCAGCTCGACGCCCGTCACGCTCTCGCGCGGCGCGTCACTCATAGCTCACCCTCGGATCTGCGATGGCGTAGAGGACATCGGCGATCAGCAGCGCCACCAGGTTCACGCACGCCACCATGAAGGTGTTGGCCAAGATGATCTCACGGTCGCGAAGGTCGATCGCCTCGAGGATGAGGCTGCCCATGCCGGGCACCGAGAAGATGCGCTCAATGACGACGCTGCCCGCGAGCGTCGCCGGAAAGATCGTGACGAACATTGTGATCAGCGGCAGCAGGCTGTTGCGGAAGACGTGGCGCAGGATGACGTCCTTGCGTGGCACGCCCTTGGCCTTCGCGGTGCGCACGTAGTCGGCGTTGAAGTTGTCGAGCATCGCTGCGCGCGTCTGCTTGGAGAGCACCGCGAAGCCGCCGTACACCAGGCAAAGCACGGGCAGCGCGATGTGCCAGAGCATGTCGACAAGCCAGCCCATCTGCCAGTTCCCCGCCGTATCGCGCATCGGCAGGAACGTGAAGGTGTCCGCATCTGGCGCATGAAGCCCGCTGACAGGGAACGCGCCGAGGTATTCCTTGTTCGCCAGGAACCCGATCGCGAACACGCCCGCGAGCACCGTCGGGATCGAGTACAGCGCGAGGTAGAGCACGCCGCTGAAGACGTCGAACCACGATCCGCGCCGCGTCGCTGCGAGAAGGCCTGTGGGGATTGCCACGAGATAGATGACCGGGAAGGCACAGAGGTTCAGGAGCAGCGTGACCGGGAGCGCCGTCAGGATCAGGTCCGCGACGGGCCGGTTCTTCGAGAACGCCACCCCAAGGTCCGGCGTGTCGAGCCACACGATGCCGTCCACGATGCCGATGCCGCTCTGCGGGAAGGGCTTGCCGTCGAACGCCCCCTGCAGCGCGTCACGTGCGGCGGTCGCTGCGACATAGTCACGCTGCATGGTGGCAGCAGCCTCGGCAACCTTCGCGTACTGCGGCACCTTGTCGTTGAAGGCGAGCCCATCGAAGCGCTCGACCACCGCACCCCCCTTGCCGTCAAGGAGGTCGGGGCGATTGATCGCGCGCGCGTAGTCCGCGAGCGCATCCTTGAATGCGCGTACCGAACCCACGTAGGTGCGCCGCGCGCCCTCGTAGTTGCGCTGCGCGAGCCGGAACGCGCGGACATGCTCCCCCGATGCATCGGCCACCGCGGAAGGTGCGGAGGCCGCAGTGGCCACGGTTGCCGGCGCAGCCGCTGCACCCTGCACGGCATTCGGCGCGTCCGCAGCGCCCGACGGCGTCGGCGCACCCGAAGACGCTGCCGCATCACTGGCCTTCGCCGTGACCCCGGCCACCGTCGGCGGCTCGTCAAGATCGCGAGGCGCGCGGATCCGCTCGCCACGCGCAGCCACCTGCTCGCGCTGCCCGAACTTCACCGGCGAGATTCGCGAGAGCCAGCGCAGGTACTGCACGATCACGGGATCGTTGAGCCCGTAGCGGTCCTCGAGATACGCCTGCATCTGCGCCACCTTGCTGGTGTCGCTCATCTGCCCGCCGGAGACCTGCAGCCCTGCGCCGATGCCGCCCGGCGCGAGCGCAAGCAGCATGAACACCAGCAGCGTGATCCCGAGCAGCGTCGGGACCATGAAGAGGAGTCGTCTGGCGAGGTATGCGCCCATCGGGGGTTCTGGCGGAGCGTGACCCTGCGGAATCCGGGCTCAGCGCACCGGCGCCGTGACCGATGCCTTGTCGACCGCGAAGAACTCCTGCGGCTCAAGGCCCGTCTTGTACATGTTCACGTTGCCGAAGTCGCGTGACACGAAGCGCAGCCATGGCGTCACGCGGATGAATGTGTAGGGCTGCTCCGACGCCACAAGCGCCTCGAACTCGCGCCAGACCATCATGCGCTGCTGCTCATCCATCGTGCGGCGGCCCTTCTCGATGAGCGCGTCGGCATCTGCGTTCTTCCACTGCACGAAGTTGTCGCCACCCTCGCGCGTGCTCTCGGAGTGCCAGATCTGGCGCGGATCGCTCTCGGGCGCGTTCGAGCCCCACGCGAGCGTGATCGCGTCGAAGTCGCGCAGCTTCAGGATCTCCTGGTAGCGGCTCCAGTCCACCGGACGGGTGTTCATGATGATGCCGGCGCGCGCGAAGCTGTCCTTGTTGAAGCGCGCGATGCGCTCGGAGATCTCGCCGCCGGTCGCGTACGTGTACTCGAACTCGAACTTGTCGCCGGCCTCGTTCTCGAGGATGCCGTCGCCGTTGCGGTCCTTCCATCCCGCCTCCGCGAGCAGTGCCTTGCCCTTCTCGGGGTCGAAGGGCAGCGGCACGACACCAGGATTGGACCCCTTGCTTTCAGGGTTGATCGGGCCCTTGGACACGATGCCGATGCCGTCGAAGATGTCGCGGATCATGCGCTCGCGGTCGAGCAGCATGGTCATCGCCGTGCGCACGCGCTTGTCGGCGAAGGGCGTCGGCTTCTTGCCCGCGCGCGGGCCGCACTGCCACGCGATGAAGGAGTAACCGCAGCGCATGTTCGTCCACTTGAGCGCATAGTTCGTCTTCTCGAAGTCCCTCTCCTCCTTCATGACCTGGTTGAACTGCGGCGATGTGGGCAGCATCATCGAGCCCTCGCCGTTCTTGAAGGCCACGAGCCTGCCGAGGTCATCCTTGATCGACCGGTACCGAAGTCCCGCGAGCGAGGGCTTTCGGCCCCAGTACTGCTCGTTGCGCACGAGCACCACGTCCTGGCCGGGCGTCCACTGCGATGAGAGGTCGTCGGGGCCCTCAGGCATGCGCTCGAGCTTGAACTGGCCCGAGCCCATCATCAGGCCGGTGGCCTGGTTGAGCTGCGAGGGCTCGAACTTGGAGTAGTAGTGCTTGGGCAGGACGGGGTTGCCCAGCGCGATCAGGATGTTGGTGAAGAGCGGCTCCTTGAAGACGAACTCCACCGTCTGGTCATTGATGACCTTCACATCCTTGAGGTTGTCCTGCGTGCTGCGCGAGCGCTCAGCCTCGATGAGCGGGTTGGCGATGAAGTCCATGTAGGTCCAGCGGAAGTCCTCCGCCGTGACCGGCTTGCCGTCGCTGAAGCGCGCCAGCGGGTTGATGTGCGCGCGGATCCAGAGGCCATCTGGATCGATCTGCCATGCGTCCGCAAGCTGGCCCACGAACTCGAGCGTCTTGGGGTCGAACCGGCCCAGGCTTTCGCAGACCCGGTCAAGAACGCGCGTGTAGTAGACGTCGCCGCCGATGTAGGGCACGAGCTTGGCTGGCTGCGCCTCGAAGAGTTCCGTGAAGACGCCGCCAACGGCGTAGCCGGGCATCGTCGTGGGCTCCGTCGCGGGTTCCGGAGTCCGCCAGCGCCTGATCAGCACGCCGGGGCGCGCCCACGAGTCATCGGCGGACGCCTGCATCGCGGCTACCGCGCTGCCAGCGCTCGAGGACGGTCCCCCCGCCGAGGCTGCGCCTGCGGGCGCGGCCGGAATGCCGCGCGCCACGCGGTCCTCGAGCTGGCCGATGCGGCTCTCCACCTGCTTGAGCTGCGACTGGATGTCGCGCATGAGCATCCACTGGCGGTCGCGCTGCACCATCGATGCGATGCCCCCGATGGCGATCGCCAAAAGCAGGAGGATGACGAAGAGATCCTTGATTCCGAATCGGTTCTGCATGGTTGTCATGCCCGGCTGAGACCGGGGTTCCGAAGGCTATCACGCACGCGCCCGCCCCCGCGTGGCCATAGGGTCGAAGCGGTCGCGCATCGAATCTGCAACGAAGTTGAGCGACAGCAGCGCCACCGCGACGAGCAGGCACGGCCAGAGCGGCAGCCACCACCGGCTGCGCACCGTGTTGACCTCATTGAGGCCGCTCGCGGCGAGATTTCCCCAAGAGGGCAGCGGCTCGCGGATGCCGAGTCCGAGAAAGCTGAGGAAGCTCTCCGAGAGGATCGCAGCCGGTACCGCAAGCGCGGCATACACGGTGATCGGGCCGACAAGATTCGGCAGCAGGTGCCGCGAGAATTGCCGCCATGGCCCGATGCCTACAGCGCGAGCGGCTTCCATGAACGGCTGCGCGCGAAGGCTCAGCACCTGACCGCGCACCACGCGCGCGACCGTGAGCCAGCTCGTGGCTCCGATCGCTATGACGAGCACCGCGACATTGATCGCCTGCGAACCCGCACCTGTGCGCTCAATGCCCAAGCGCATCAGCGCGCCATCGACGGCTACCGCGAGCAGCACCACGAGCAGCATTGACGGCAACCCGTACAGCACATCGACCGTGCGCATGAGCAGCGCATCGGTGCGGCCGCCGAGCCAACCGCTCGCGGCGCCCCACAGCGTGCCGACCACCACTGCGATCGCTGCCGCGGAGAGACCCACAAGCATGCTGACGCTGCCGCCAGCGAGCACACGTGCGAGCATGTCGCGGCCGAGTCGATCCGTGCCGAGGATCGTCGTGGGCACATATGCCGCGGGATCTGGCGCAGCCACCGCAGCGGACGGGTTGCCTGCGGTCGCGGGCGTGCCCAATGCGCCAACGGGCGGCTGTGCACCAGGCGCGAGCAGCGCGCAATCGAGATTGCCGGCTGCGTACCGCGGCACGGACCCGCCGCGCGACTTCACCTGCCCCGCGCTCCATGGAAGCGACGCCACACAGGCCACAAGGATGAGAGCGAGGAGCGCTGCCCCGATGCGGCCCGTGAACGATCCGAGCCATCGCGACGACTGCACGCTCGCGGAGCGCGTAGGCGCTGCCGCTGCATCTGCCGGCGGCATGGTCTGCGCAACGCTCATGTGCGCAGCGTCACGGCGCAAGGGAGGGATGTCAAGGGGTGCCCTGCGCGGGCGCGGGCGGGGCCTTCGGGGCGGGCGCCGGCGCAGAGGCACTCGGTGCAGGCGCACCTGGTGCCTTCGGGGGCGAAGGGCTCGCAGCGGCATCAGCCGCTTCAGGTGCCGCGCCGGACTGCGGCACGGCAACCGGCGATCGGCCGATCTCGGGCGCCTCGCCGCGGCGGTACGCCTCAATCGCATCAGCCACCGTCGTGTCGCGCGCACGCGCATCGCGCTCGAGGTCGTCGCGCATGGATCGCATCACGGCATCGAGCTCGGCGAGCTCCATCGCACGCGAACGCAAGTTGAGGTCCACCATCGTGCCGACCTTGCTGCGCAACTGTGCCTCAATTCCCGTCGCTTCCTCAGTTCGTCCGGTGCTGATCGCGCTGCGCCACTGGTCCGCGAGCGCGGTCACCTCGCCCTGGATGCGCAGTTCCTCGACTCGAAGCGCATAGAGCTGCGGCTTGCGGTCCTTAAGCACCGCGAGCGCCTTGAGCCGCTTCGCGAGCACGCCCGTCGCGCGTTCGAACCCCGCAGGATCCCGCTCGCGCACCTTCTCGAGCGATGCGGCCCACTCGGGCGACACGTCGCGCGCCACGTCGATGATCCGCTCAGCACCATCATGCTGGTGCGCAGCCGCAGGCGCCTTGGCGGGCGAGGCGGGCTGCGGCACAGTGGACTGCGCCGCGACTGGCTGTGGCGCGGCAGATTGCGCCGCGGCTGGCTGTGGCGCGTCTTCGCTGTGGGTGTGCGCAGTCGCCACCGTACCGGCGACCACGCACACAGACAGCAGCGTTGCTGCCAGCGTCGCCCTTGCCTCACGCGTTGTCATGGATGCCATGGCTCAGCGAGTCCCCACACCTGCGCTCACGACCAGAAGCACCTCACCCTGCAGCTCGGAGAACGATGCGTCTCGCATGCGGAGGATCGCCTCTGCGGGATGCTGGTCTGCGCCTGCAGGATCGACCTCGCTGCCCGCGAGCAGCGATACGAGCACAGGCTCCGAATCAGTGAGTCCCGCTGCAGGATCGGGCACACCTGCAAGCTGCGTGGCACCAGCGGCCGTGTCGCGCGGCGCGCGATCGGTGAACACCGCGACCACCGCAACACCGGCGAGCAGCGCAAGCGACGCGGCGATGGCGAACCTGCGCAGCCGTGCCACCGCAACCTCCGCGCGACCTGCGCGTGCATGCTGCGCACCAGACGACCGCATCGAGTGCGTGGGTGGCACCATCGCGGGAGCGGTCGCTCGCACGATCCGGCCCACGAGTTCTGGCGACGCGCGATGGGCTCGAGCGCGCTCAGAAAGCAGCCGCTCGATCACCGGATCGACGGACTCCTGATCGGCCGAAAAACGGTCACTCATGCCGGGTGGTGGAACGTCCTCTGGTCGTGGAGATTGCATGCGGAAACTCCCTTCTCAGTCAGTTTGGGCGTCACTCGGGCGGTCTGCCAAGATCCTGCTCAATCAGCGCACGCAGCTTCGCCAGCGCCCGGTGGTGGCGGGCCAGGAGGGTGCCCACAGGCTCCCCCAGCGCATCAGCCATCTGCTTGAAGCTGAGGCCGCCGACGTGGCGGAGGTCGATCACATCCCTATCTGCCACACTGAGCTGGGCTAAAGCGCGGTCGAGCGCGACCGCGGCGGCCGGATCTTGAGACCGATAATCATCTCCATTGCTACTTCCGCCCTCATCGGAAGTTCCGCCGCCCGAGCGTCCGCCTCCGCCCCCCGGCAATCGTTCCAAGGCATCCCCGGCGTTCGCCGTCCTCTGCCGCTGCCGCCGACGGAGCTCGTCGCGCCAGCGGTTCATGGCAATCTGGAACACCCACGGCCCGAACTTGCCCTGCTCGGAATAGGCCGGCAGTTTCTCGGCAACGGACGCGAACACCGCCTGCGTGATCTCCTCAGCGAGGTCCGCGTCACGGCAGCGCGAATGCAGCAGCGCGTACACGCGCGGGGCGTACTCGCCGACAAGCCGCGCCCACGCGGCCTCATCCCCCGATGCCGCCAACCTCACGTCATCGGGCTGGTTGTGCTCGCCTCCCTGCGGCATGCAGGGATCGTACGGCCCACGTCAGACGGGGATGTCGTCGCCAGCCATCGGCGACTCGTATGGCCTGAACGCGACGCCCTCGGGCGGCGTCCGGTTCGAATAGCTCTCGAAGCGGGTCTCACGCGAGTTCCACGAGAGCGTCACGACGCCCGTGGGGCCGTTGCGCTGCTTGGCCACGATGAGCTCGGCG
>JBIKNS010000301.1:0-2657 GCA_044358545.1 Phycisphaerales bacterium
GCCCAATCGTCTGCCCAGTCGTGCTATCGACGATGGGCGCGTATCCGGAGAGCCAGCTTCCCCATCGGTCGCTCAGCCGGCGTGCGGTGGGGCGGGCGGCCGTGAACATGTCCGAGATGCCGTCGCCATCGGGGTCGTACGTCTCCCCAGGCGGGCTCCAGTCATCGGTGCCCGGGGTTGCCGCATCCGCCACAAACTCCCACGTGTCGCGCCGGTCGGCGGACACTGCGAGCAGGTACACATGGGCGATCGGATACTCGACAATCGCGTTGGCCGCCTGCACGCGCCGCATGGATTCGACCAGACGCGAGTAGGCCGGCGACTGCGCATCGCGCAAGTTGGCCACGGCGACGAAATCCTCCGGCTCGACGCTCGCCGCGACAGTCTGGGCCAGCGCGATCACCCGGCCCTCAAGCGCCTTCATCAGCGCACCGCTTGCAATTCGGTAGCCGGCAGCGCACATGCCCGCCGTCGACGCCACAGCGACGGCGATGGTCACAATCTTGAGCTTGGTGCTGATCCGCATCTGGGATGGGGGCTGGTGCCGGGAAGGTCACGACCCAGCGAAAAAGCCGCCGACCGGACTTGAACCGGCAACCTCAAGATTACAAATCATGTGCTCTACCAGTTGAGCTACGGCGGCGAGGTTGATGGCGCATCCTAGCGAGCGAACACCTCATGGTGGCTCAACACGATCCCCGAGCCGGTCGCGCACTGCAGATCGGTGACGGCGGACGGCGAGCGCCACCACGCTGACATCCGCAGGCGACATGCCCGCGAGGCGGGACGCCTGGCCGAGCGTCGCGGGCCGGAATCTCGCCAGCGTCTCCGCGGCCTCCTTGCGGAGGCCGGTGATGGAGGAAGGCTCGAGCGTCGCCGGGATCTCCATGTGCTCGGAGGCCGCATGACGGCGGATCTCCGCGCGCTGCCGCGCGAGGTAGCCCTCGTAGCGAAGGTCGGTGACGACACGCTCGAGCAGCGGCAGCTCTTCATGGCTGACGGCCGCACCATCCGACACCGCATTGGCCATCTGCGCAATCTCCTCGATGCCCATGTCGGGCCTGCGCGCGACGTCGGAGAGGCGCTTGCCGCCGCCGATCGCGGCGGGCGCAGCCAACCGTGCGAGCGTCTCATGGAGCTGCGCAATGCGCGTACGCCGACGCTCCCATGCGCTGGCACGGCTGTCGCACACGAGCCCGAACTCAACGCCGCTTGCGGTGAGCCTCTCATCCGCGTTGTCCGCACGCAGCAGCAGCCGGTGCTCTGCGCGGCTGGTGAACATCCGGTACGGCTCGCGCGGCGTGCGCACGACAAGGTCATCCATCATCACGCCGATGTAGGCCTGCTCGCGACCAAGGCGCACCGGCTCGGCGCCACTCGCACGGCGCGCCGCATTGAGTCCAGCAATGAGCCCCTGCCCTGCGGCCTCCTCGTAGCCGCTCGTGCCGTTGATCTGGCCCGCGAGGAACAGCCCGTGCACGAGCTTGGTCTCTGCGGTCGCATCGATCTGGTGCGGCCACACCATGTCGTACTCCACCGCGTATCCCGCGCGCACGATCTCGGCGCGCGCGCACCCAGGCATCGCACGCACCATGGCGACCTGCACCTCGGCCGGCAGCGAGGTCGAGATGCCGTTGCAGTACACCTCATCGGAGGCAAGCGACTCCGGCTCGAGGAACACATGATGCGACGACCGCTCGGCGAAGCGCACCACCTTGTCCTCGAGGCTTGGGCAGTAGCGAGGACCGCACTCCGCGTCGACCGCGCCCGAGTACATCGGCGCCAGGTGCAGGTTGGCGCGCACAAGCTCGTGCACCTCGGCCGTGGTGTGGGTCTCGCGGCACTCGACCTGCGCCATGCGCGGGGCCCACCGCCCAGGCAGGCCAGAGAGGTCACTGAAGGGAACCGGCGGATCGTCGCCAAGCGCCGCCTTGAGCCCATTCCAGTCGATGCTTGCGCGGCGCAGCCTTGGTGGAGTGCCGGTCTTCAGGCGGCCGAGCTCGAAGCCCAGTGCGCGGAGCGTTCCTGAGATGGCTACCGCCGCACCCTCGCCGACGCGCCCGCCTGCGGTGCGCTGCGCACCCGTATGCATGAGCGCACGCATGAACGTGCCTGTAGTGAGCACACACGCATCGCACGCGATTCGGCGGCTCGAGAGCGGGCGCCGCACTGCGCCTGCGCCGAACGGCGCATGCGCAGCAAGCGCAAGAGACTCGGGTGATCCCCACTGCATCGAAAGCTCCGGCCGCTCGCGCGAGAGCGCTGCCGCGGCCATGTTGGACTCGATGGCTGCCATGTCATGGTGGACCTCACAAGCGCCCTGCGCAAGAGCGATCCCCCGCAAGCGTCCATGCTCGACATCAATCGCATCGACAAGCCCCTCGACCACCGTGATCAGTGCCGACTCCGGTCGACCGCACGCGATCAGCCGCTGCACCTCTGCCGCGTAGTGCATCTTGTCGCACTGCGCACGCGGACCGCGCACCGCGGCGCCCTTGCTTGAGTTGAGCACCTTGCCCTGAATGCTTGTGGCATCGGTCGCCAGCGCCATGATGCCCCCGAGCGCGTCGACCTCGCGCACCATCTGGCCCTTGGCCAGACCCCCGATCGCGGGATTGCAGCTCATCGCACCGATGCGGGACGCATCCATGGTGACC
>JBIKNS010000083.1:0-8943 GCA_044358545.1 Phycisphaerales bacterium
GGTGGATGGAGACACTGGCGTGATCGGGCAGAAGGGCGCGATGGGACCCGCTGCACAGCTCACCATCCGCCTCGATGGAGGCGCATGGAAGCTTGACCTCGACGAGGTGGTGATGAAGGCCGGCCCAATGGGTCAGATGCTGCCCGGCATGGTGGGCGCATTCGTGCCCGCGATCGATGAGGTCACCGATGCCATCAAGGGCGGCCAGATCGCCAGCGCTGCGGACGCGCAGCGCGCGCTCCAGTCGGCGCTGCAGGCGGCGATGGCTCAGGCGATGGGCGGAGGCATGGGCGGTCCGCGCTGACGCCACCCCCGCAGCGGGTTGGCGCTGAATCGGCCGGACCGTCGGGGTACTGCTGCGGACCCGTCACTCCGTGCGGGGTCGGGCGCCGAGCGCATCGCGCGCGGCATCGCGCGCAAGGTCTGGTGCCGCTCCGTCACTGACAACGCGCTGCAGGGCACTGTCCCATGATGCGCCCGCGTTGTGGAGCGCCCACACTGCGTTGCGGGCCGCCATCGATGCGCTCATGCGGCGGAGCGCACCCGCTCTCCATGCGGCGCGTCGCTGCGAGTCAGTCCAGTCGAGCATGGCCAGCAGGTCGAACGACCCGGATGCGCCTGCCCACGCCTCGTGCGCGCCTACGGCACGCGACCTGCGCGTCGGCTGGTTGTGCGGGCACACCTCCTGGCAGACGTCGCATCCCCCGATCCAGTCTCCCATGAGCGACGCGAGCGCAGGATCGAGGTTGCCGCGGTCCTCGAGCGTGAGCGCGGAGATGCAGCGGCGCGCATCCACCGACCATGGATCGATCGCACGTGTGGGGCATGCGTCGATGCACCGGGTGCACGAATGGCACGGATCCCCCGGTTCCGGCCCGGGCCCTGTCGGCGCGAGCTCGGCCGTAGTGATGAGCGTTGCGATGAGGGTCCATGACCCCAGCGCAGGCGAGATCAGCAGCGTGTGCTTGCCGATGCGGCCGAGCCCCGCCCGCACCGCAAGCTCGCGCTCCATGGCGGGCTCGATGTCGCAGGT
Organism: Phycisphaerales bacterium; assembly: GCA_044358545.1. Classification (GTDB taxonomy): domain Bacteria; phylum Planctomycetota; class Phycisphaerae; order Phycisphaerales; family SM1A02; genus ZLKRG44. Next base: position 1,034 of record JBIKNS010000083.1, read on the forward strand.
GCGACGGCCGGTCGTCCCAGGATTGGCGCGCTCAAGCTCGCGCTGCAGCCGTCCCAGCCTGCGCTTCATGAGGTCGTGGTAGTCAGGTCCGCGCGCATACCGGGCCACGCGCCCGCGAGGCGCGTGCGCAGCATCCCGCGCGACTGGCTGAAGGATGCGGTCAGGTGCGCCAGTCGCGTAGCGCAGCAGCACGACCAGCACGCTCCGCGCACCCGGATGCAGCGCGCGCACGTCGAGCCTCGTGTCCGTGTGATCGCGCATCCAGCCCATCGCGCCGTGCTTGCCTGTATCGAGCCACGCGCGCAGCCGATCCCCTTCCGCGCTCGGCGCAGCGACGCAGACGCCCGCCGCGTGGAATCCAAGCTCCATCGCGCGCGCGAGGACCCACCGAGTGCGGTCCCCTGGCGTGGCCCCGGGGCCCGGGCACTCCCCAAGCGCCGTCAGATGCGGATCAGCAGGACGCCGGGGCATTACGCATCCCGAAGCCCGAGCATGCGCGCAAGCGGTGCCGTGGGCACATCGGCGATTGCCGGAATCGCGGTCACTGCGCCCTCAGGCGCAGGCACCCCCGGCACGGCGTCAAGCGCCGCGCGCGCCGCAAGGAATCCGCTGCGCGCCGCGCCCTCCATCGTCGCAGGCCATCCCGTCGCGCACCAGTCACCTGCCAGCAGAAGGTTGCGCACGCCGCCGCGGATCGAGTCCGCGGCCGCATGCGGACGCAGCGCATCGATGCCGGGGGTGCACGCGAAGGTCGCGCGCTTCTCCTTCACGGCACGCACCGCGACCGGCCTGATGCCTACGGACGATGGGATGCCCCAGTGCACATCGCGCATCACGCGCTCGCCGATCGCAGCCTCATCGAGCGGCATCCACTCCTGCGCCGCGCTGATGACCGCATGCACGTGATGGCGCCCGAGCTCGTCCGTGCCCTTGCTGAAGAGCCACTGCGTCGGGCGGCCCGGCAGCACCAGGTGTGGCGTGCGCATCACGGGCTGGTCGAAGAAGAGGTGCACCCCAAGGATCGGCGAGTGACTGATCTCGCCAAGACTGCGCAGTCTCGCGTCCGCTGCGCGCAGCGTGTCGGAGCAGATCTTCTCGAGCCTGTCGGGTGGCAGTGCGCAGATCACCGCGCTCGCCTCCACCATGCCCTCGTCGGTGACCACACCGCGGATGCGCGAGCCGTCGAACGCAAGCGCCTGCACGCTCACGCCCATGCGCACGCGGCCGCCGGCCGACTCGATGATCTGCAGCGCGGGGTCGTAGAGCCGCGCCAGCGGCAGCCGCGAGAGCCCCATCACCGGGCTCCAGGAGTCCTGAAGGAACCCATCCTGGAACACCTTCACCGCATAGGACGCATCCGTTTCCGCGCATGTGCCATTGCATGCGCTGACGATCACCGGCTCCCAGAACCGCTCGCATGCCACGGGCGTCTGGCCGGTCATCGAGAGGAACTCGCTGAACGCACGGCCTGCCCACGACTGCCGTCCGCGGCGACCCATGCGCAGCATCGCCAGCATCGCGCGCGCCACCGCGCGCTTGTCGCCTACGCCGAGCATCCGCATCTTGAGGAAGCTGCCGGTGTAGTGCGCCGGCGCAGGCAGCCATCCGGGCCGCATCACGTCGGGCTCGTGGGGCGGGTTCGCCCACCACACCGTGGGGTGCCACTCGATGGCATCGGAGACCCCGAGCATCGCGTAGAGCTCGAGCAGCGCCGTGCAGCAGCCCATCAGCACGTGCTGGCAGTTGTCGAGCTCCATGCCGTCGCGCGGATCCTGGAAGCTTGTGGCCCGCCCCCCAAGCTTGCGCCGCGTCTCGAGCAGATCCACCGGCACGCCTGCGCGCGAGAGCGACACGGCGGCCGCGATGCCCGCCACGCCCGCACCCACGATGACGACGGGATGGCCCGCGTGCGCGATCACCGCACGGCCCCTGCCGCGCGCCGTGCCGAGAGTCCGATGGCAATCTTGCGCCAGATCGGCAAAGACACTCGGCGCCGCACGATCGCCTGCGGGTCAGATGCGATCCTCTCGAGCAGCTGCCGGTAGATCCCGGTGAGCGCACGCAGCACAGGCGCGCAGTCCGGCGACACCAGCGCATCAAGCGGCTCGCTCCTGCGGTACAGCGCACGTGCCCGCTCGCACTGTGCGCTGATGAAGTCGCTGCAGCGGTCCGCATCGGACCACGACCCAAGCGAGTCAGGCGTGAGCCCTGCCTCCGCGAACTCCTCCGAAGGAAGGTAGATGCGCTGGCGCCCGAGATCCTCGGTGAAGTCGCGGATGACGTTGGTGAGCTGGAATGCGATGCCGCGGTCGGCCGCGAGCTCGATCGCGGGTCCGGGCCGGTGGCCCCATACCCGCACGCAGATGATGCCGACAGTGCTCGCGACCTTCCAGCACCACTGCTCGAGCTCGGCCCGCGTGCTCATGGCGCGCGGCACCGCATCCTCGATCTGGCCGTCGACCATCGCATCGAACTCCGACGCCTCGAGCGCAAACGCGCGCGCCGTGGCGGCCAGCGCGGTCCATGTCGCCGCGAGCTCCGCATCGGCGCACCCAGACGCATCCGAGTCGTCGCCCGAGAGCACGCGCCTCGTGGTCGCGCGGAACGACTCCACCTGCGCGCGGAGCTCCTCCATCGGAACGCTCTCCGCCGCGCCGTCCACAATGTCGTCCGCACGTCGCATCCATGCGTAGATCGCGTACATCGCAGCGCGCTTGGGCCCTGGGGTCAGCCGCAGTCCCCAGTAGAAGTTCGCGGCTCGCGTGCGCGTGATGCGCCTGCATGCCTCGACGGCGCGCACCACACGCGGGTCATCCCAGTCGGCGCCCACGCTCATGCGGCCCTGTTCAGCCGGGTGGCGATCCAGGCACGCGCGACAAGCGAGACCTTGACGAGCCGCGACAGCCGCGGCCTGGCGATGCATGTCTCGTGGCAGATCGCCTCCACCTGGCGCAGCACGCGCTCGCCTCCAGCCGGAAAGAGCCCGATCAGCCCGCGGTGCTCCGGCCTGACCATGCCCAGCAGCGCATGCCCTCGCTCAAAGAGCGGCCACGTGCGCGATACCGCCTCGCGCAGCGATGTACGGAAGCACTCGAGGAACTCGCGGTCGGGCGCGTGCCCTGCGCGGCAGGTTGCAGCAAGCCGATGCTCGAAGTCGTCGCCTCTCCACAGGTCGCGCGGCAGGTAGATGCGGTCCCGCTCAAGAAGGTCGCGGCGCACGTCTTGCCAGTGGTTGGTCAGCTGCAGCGCTGTGCAGACCGCATCGCTCGCCGCGACGGCAGTCCCGTCGCGCGCCTCGCCCAGGAGCATCAGCACCAGCCTCCCGACAGGGTCCGCGCTCAGCCTGCAGTAGCCGAGAAGGTCGTTCCACGTGTCCCACCGCGTCACGCGCTGGTCGAGCTCGAACGCGCTGATGAGGTCACGGAACGGGTCGAGAGGCAGCTTGTGCCGATCCATCACCGGACGCAGCGCCACGAACACCGGATGCCGCGCCTCGCCCAGCCCGCAGGACTCGAGCTCCGATCGCCACCACTGCAGCCTCTCGAGCGCCATCTCACGCGAGGGCGACTCGTCTCCCAAGTCATCCGCCACCCGGCAGAAGGCGTACACGGCACTGAAGTCGCCCACGAGCCCCGGAGGCACCAGCGCCGAGAGCACGCTGAAGTTCTCCTGTCGCCCCACCGTGAGCCGGCGGCACCAAGCCGCCGCCTCCGCTGGCGTGCAGGTGCGCGAGCGGCCGGGGCCATACTCATCAAGCGCGGCGGTATGCGCGGCAATGTCCACGGCGGTCGGAGAAGATAGCCGCGAGGCTATGATCGGGTCATGCTCAGGCTGATTCTCGCCAATCCAAGGGGCTTCTGCGCCGGCGTCTACATGGCGATCGACGTGGTCGACCAGCTTCTGGACATCTGCCCCGGCGAGACGATCTACGTCTACCACGAGATCGTGCACAACCGGCATGTCGTGGAGCGCTTCCGCAAGCGGGGCGTGATCTTCGTGGAGGACGTGGCTGCGGTGCCGGACGGCTCCGTCGTGGTCTTCAGCGCACACGGCGTCAGCCCTGCGGTGCGCGAGCTCGCGCGATCCAAGAGCCTCACCTCCATCGACGCCACGTGCCCCCTGGTCACGAAGGTCCATGCAGAGGCGATCCGCTATGCGCGCAAGGGATTCCAGATCCTGCTGATCGGGCACCACGACCACCAGGAGGTGATCGGCACCCGCGGCGAGGCACCGGATGCGATCCAGGTCGTGGACAGCATCGACACGATTCCCTCGCTGCGCATCCACGATCCCAACAAGCTGGTCTACCTCACGCAGACGACGCTCTCGCTCGACGATGCCGATCGCATCATCAAGGCGCTGAAGGCGACGTTCCCGAACATCAAGGACCCGCCCGCGAGCGACATCTGCTACGCCACCACGAACCGCCAGACTGCGGTGCGCGCGATCGCGCCCGAGTGCGACCTTGTGCTCGTGGTCGGCAGCCGCAACTCGTCGAACTCGGTGCGCCTCACCGAGATCGCGGAGAACTGCGGCACGCGTGCCCGCCTCATCGACGACAAGAGCGAGGTCGATCCGACGTGGTTCGAGGGCGTGGAGACCGTGCTTGTCACGGCAGGCGCCAGCGCGCCCGAGGATCTCGTGCACGACCTCATCGAGCACATCGTGCACACCTATGGCGCCGAAGTGGAGCAACACGACGTAGAGCGCGAGGAGGTGGAGTTCGGCCTGCCCGGCACCCTCAAGGAGCTGATGCGTTCACGCGGCGTCGAGCCCGCAAGCCGACGCATCGTGCGCGAGGACACCGGCGAGCTGCTGCACCAGTGGTTCGAGCAGCACTCCATTCCCTTCCGCACGGTCGACATGACGCTGCGCGGCAAGACCCTCAAGCAGCAGCACGGGCACGCCTGAGCGTGGACTGGTTCTTCGAGTTTGACCGTGATGGACTCGTCGCGTGGTGCGGCGACCGGGGCATGCCGCGCCATGCCGCGGACCAGGTGCTCGACTGGGTGTACCGCAAGCGCATCACCGACCCGGCCGCGATGACCAACCTCTCGAAGGCCCACCGCGAGCTGCTCGCGCACGAGATGGGGTTCCTGCAGGGCTCGGTGGCCGCTGACCAGCTCGCGACCGACGGCACGCGCAAGCTCCTCATCGACTGGGACGCGCAGCGAGACGGCATCGCGCTGCCGCAAGCCAACCCAGCCGGCGCCGCACGCCCGGTAGCACGCGGTCGCGCCACCGAGTGCGTCATGATCCCGACCGCCGACCGCCACACCGCATGCATCTCGAGCCAGATCGGGTGCCCGGTGGGATGCCGCTTCTGCGCATCGGGCATCGGCGGGCTCGAGGGCAACCTCACGACGGGCCGCATCCTCGAACAGGTGTTCCTGCTGTCGGGTCTTGAGGGGGTCGGGCGCATCTCGCACGTGGTCTTCATGGGCATGGGCGAGCCGCTCGCCAATCTCTCCGCGGTGACGGGCGCCATCCGGGCGCTCAACGCGGAGTGGGGGTTCGGCATCAGCGCGCGCCGCATCACGGTGTCGACCGTCGGACTGCCCACAGCCATCCGCAAGTTCTGCGAGTTCGACCTTCCGGTGACGCTTGCGCTGAGCCTCCACGCACCCAACGACGAGCTACGCCGCTCGATCATCCCGTGGGCCGACTACAGCACCATCGAGGAGCTGCTTGACGCGTGCGACGAGTGGTTCCGCCGCACCGGCCGGGAGATCACGCTCGAGTACATCCTGCTCGGCGGGGTCAATGACCAGGCCGAGCATGCGCAGCAGCTGGCGTCGCACGCGAGGCGCCTGCGCGCCAATGTGAACCTCATCCGCTACAACGAGGTGCGCGGCCTGCCCTACGCGCGGCCATCCACCGATGACGTGCTCGCGTTCCAGTCCGCGCTGCGCGAGCGGGGCGTCAACGCGCACATCCGCGCGAGCCGGGGCCGCGACATTGCCGCGGCGTGCGGCCAGCTGCGCCACGAGCGCCTCGCGGGATAGCGCACCTCAGGACTCGAGCGCACCGGTCCGGCGCGCCTGCGCCTCGATCTCCTCTGCCGTCATCGACCTCAGGCGCCCCACGTGGGCTGCCGCACGCATCGCACGCGCGAAGGTGCGCCATGCGCGCAGCCGGTCGAGGTCGCGGGTCGCCGCAGCCTCGGACAGCAGCCGGATCATCATGTCGCGCGCCGCGATCCGCTCGGGGTCGCCGCGCAGCGAGAGCGGCACGGCACGTGCCGCAATGCGCACGAGCCGCTCAGGCCAGTCGCTTGAGCGGAACTCGACACGCCATCGCCACTTGCTTATGCCGATGTCAAGCCTGTTCAGGTAGCGGCGCCGGATCTCGTCGCCGCGCGCGCTGCGCACGCCAAGCGCCTCCCGCACCCTGCGTCGCTGCGCGATGCTTGTCGATGCACGCGCGAGGTACCAGATGTCGCGGATCAGCATCGTCTCGGCGAGTGGAAGTACCGCGGTCGATGCGAGCCTGACGCCGCCGTCGGGGCCCGGAGTGGCCACGAGCGCCTGCACCACGTCGGCCATGCGACGCGCGTAGGTGATGCCTCCCCAGATCTCCGCGCGCTGCAGCGACATGGCAAGAAGCCGCATCGTCGCGGCGCCATCCCGCTGCGCGGCCATCGGCTCAAACGGGCCAAGCGTCGACTCGATCAGGCTTCTCAGGCGGCGCGCAGCGTCACGCGCGCGGCGCCTCCCGCCACGCCGCTCCGCCGCCGCGCGGCGAGCGAGCCTGCCTGTGAGGGGATGGACTCCGCGCGCAGGCGCGGGCTCGGTGCGCGGCGTCGGCTCGGCAGAGTCGTCCGCGTCGTCATCCGACCCGACAACGACCGGGGACTCAAGTGCGGCGAGGATCGCGACCGGCACGTCCCCGATCGGAAGATGGGCTGCGCGCGCGGCGAGCAGTCGACCGAGCTGAAACGCCTCGTATGCCCGTGAGATGCCACGCACCTCGAGTCGCGCCGCCGCTGCCTCGAGCGACTCTATGGATACAGGCACCATCCCGAGCTGGTACGCCGCACCGAGCACGACGATGTCCACGCCACGGTCGGCGAGGAATATGCGGCGGCATGCGGCGGCAGCATCGACCACAAGCGCCCGACCTGGCATGGCTAGCGCCTGCGCAAGTCGGGCAAGTCGCTCCGCGCAGTCGCGCTGCGCTTGGGTGGCCTGGTCATCAAGCATGCCGCCATTTGCGACGATCGCGGCACGGTTCGGGCTTGCCACACGAAGTTGGGGATCTGGTCCGAGCGCGCGCACGCACTCCACGGCGTCGGCCGCAATCACGACATCGGCCTCGCCGTACGGAATCTGCGCAGTGAAGATGTCCGACTCCTCCCGGACCTCCCGCATCGCCAAATCGCCGTCGGTCGGTGCGTCCAGTGCCGTGAAGGAGATCTGCGTCCACGACTTTCGCCCCGGCGCGAGCGGCACGGGCAATGTCAGCCACTGGACCCTGAAGCCCATGGATCGTCCCGCCTCCGCAATCATCGACGCCGCAGCACCTGGCGCCTCGCCGCGCACACCAGCCAGATGCGCGCGCCACAGTCCCTGCCCGGCATGGAGCAGTTGCGGCGGGGGCACCTTCAGCGGGGCGCGAAGCGCATCGCTCGCCTGCGGCGGACGGGACCGCACAACCTCGACCTGCTCAAGCAGCGGCTCGATGCGAAGCCGTACGCCATCCGAGGGTGACGCATCGAGGCGAGTGACCACCGGCTCCGTCGGCAGCGGATCCGAACCCTCCGCAAGGCCACGCGCCAGAAGCGCCGCGATCGACGGCTGCTGAAGTTCGCACGCCGCGTCGGCGGGCCACACCACGCGCTGCGCCGGCGAGTATCCGAAGCGGTCGATCTCCGACGCTGCACGGTCAAGCGCCGAGATATCCACACGCGG
>JBIKNS010000084.1:0-8908 GCA_044358545.1 Phycisphaerales bacterium
GGGCTCGGCGCTCGCATCATGCATCGATGCCGGTGTGGCAAGCGCGCTCGTCGAGGGGCCAGGCACCGTGCGCGGCCGCATCGAGCGTGCGAACGCGACCGACGTGATCACAGCCCAGGTCAGGCTCCCTCGCGCGAGTGCGGAGGTCGATGCCACGATCGCATCGGGCTCGTTCGTGGTGCGTCCATCCACTGCGACTATCGAGCTTCCCACATCGCTTGTCGAGGCGGGGGTTGGGCTGCGCGAGATGCCCGATCTCGCGGCCACGCTCGCCGACCAGCGCGCGCCGCGCATCCGCACGGACATCCGCGTGGATTCGATCAAGTGGACGGGGGCCGCAGAGGATGCCGCTGTCGTGCTCTCTGCCACGCTGGGCGCGGGCACGCTCGCACCGCCCGGCCGACCGCCGGTGGCCATCGACGGAGTGCAGGTCTCGGTGGCGAGCCCGAAGCTCGCAACTTCCGCAAAGGTCTCCGTGCAGGGGCGCGCGGGAGTAGGCGGCGCGCCGCTCGCCCCGTTCGCGCTCGGTGCGGACCTCTCGGGCGACCTCCGCGGAGCGATTGACCCGGCGCAGCCGCTGTCGCTCACGGCAAGCAGCGCGAGCGTCGAGCTGCCCGGCACGCTGGCGATCGCGCTCACGGACTGGTGGCGTGGCAGCAGCGTGGCGACAGAGGCGGTCTCCGAGGCGGACAGGATCGCGATGTCAGTCGCCATCGCATCCGCACGGTTCCCGTCGCGCGCACGACTCGGCGATGCAAGCATCGATATGGCTGCGCAGCTTGAGCGCATGCGGCTCGTGCCCAAGGGCAAGCCTGCAGTCGCGGTGGGACCGGTGCGCATCAGCCTCAAGAGCGCACGACTCGCGGACCGCATCACGATCGAGGGGAGTGGCGCTGCAGCCATCGCGGATCCGGGCGCCGATGCTGCGCTCCGCACGACTGGCGAGGTGAACGCATCGCTCGCTGCGGCGGGGCTTGTAGGCCCGGACGGTGCGCTTACGGCCGACCGCGCGCAATTGAGCGGTTCGGTGCGCGTCAACGGGTTCCCCACCGTCATCGCCGACACCTTCGCGGGCGCGAAGGGCGACCTGGTGGGTGCGATCGGGCCTGCGATCACGATGGAACTCGATGCGCGCTCGGTGTCAGCAGCCAGCGACGCTGCTCGGATAGGCATTGCTGCGACCCGCTCGACCGAACTCTCGCTCAACATGAGCTCGGCGATGGTGCAGCTCCAGGCGCCTCGGATGACGCTCTCGAACGGGATGCTCAGCGTGAGCCCCTCGCAGCCGGTGCAGGGCAGCATCAGCATCTCCCCGGCGCTCAAGGACTGGGTGCTCGAGCAGATCAATCCCGTCTTCTCCGACATCATCTCGGCGCCGCCCATCAGGTGGCGCGTGTCGTCGATCCAGTTCCCGGTCGACCTCGACATGACCCGCCTCGACGGTGCCCTGCAGGTGGAAGTCGGCGAGGTGCGCCTCAAGCGCAGCAGCCAGCTCGTGGGAAGCCTGATCGTGTCGGAGGGTTCGGCCGACGGATCGGTGCCCGCGCTCATCGATCCGCTGCGCGTCGAGATCGCCGCAGGCCGGCTCACCTACAGGGACTTCCGGCTCTCCATCGGACGATTCTCCAGCGACTGGCAGAACAAGCTCAAGATGTCCGGCGACATCGACCTCACGCGCAAGCCGCCCTACGTCAACAGCATCTCGTTCGAAGTGCCATTCCAGTCGATCGCACGCACAGCCGCCGGCTTCAAGCAGATCGCAGGTCCCGCCGAGCAGATCACGAAGGCGATCCAGGCGCTGCCCATCGACCCCGGCACGCTGCTGCTTGTGGACGTGACCTACTCAGGTCCCCTTGCGAGCCCTGATGGCACACCGGCGCAGCTGACAGAGCAGTTCAGCGTTCGGCTTGACGAGCAGGCCCTGCAGCGTGTGACCGTCCGGGACGTGGTCGGCACCGTCAAGGGCATCGCGGACCTGTTCAAGAAGAAGCCGTCCAATGCTCCTCCGCAGTCATCGGGCAGCTCCCCCTAGCCGCAACAGGGGATAGGCGCAGTCCGGTCACCTCGTAGTGGGGCGTGAGCTCGATGGCGTCGACGGGGCACGCCTCCTCGCACATTCCGCAGTAGATGCAGCGAAGCTCGTCGATGTCGAACTGCTTCGGGTACTTCTCGCGGTCCTCCCACGGGCTCTCGTCGGCCACGATGTGGATGCAGTTCGCCGGGCACGCGGTCGCGCACATGAAGCAGGCGACGCATCGGACCCGGCCGTCCTCATCCTTGTTGAGGCGGTGCACGCCGCGGAAGTAGGGCCGGTACTGGCCGCCCTCCTCGACGGGGCGGTCATCGCGCTTCTGCTCGGGGTACTGGACGACCCAGATGTTCTTCTTGTTGGACCCGTTGCGGCCGATGTTCTCGAGGCAGTGCCGCATCGTGGTGCCGAGCCCCTTGATGATCGAGGGGATGAACAGGCTCTCGGCGCGGTTGAGGCGCTTTGGCGTGACGTCGATGACCTCGTCGTCTCGGATCGGCATGGGGTGGGAATGGTAGCTACCCTCCCCCCGTGAGCACGCCGACGCCGCACGAATCCGGCCAGTCGCGCGCGCCGCTCGACACTGGCGATGCGGCCGCACGGGCCCGCGCGCAGGAGCAGGAGGTCCGCCGCGAGGCCGACAGCATTGAGCGGCGGGTGGGTTTCCAGATGCTCGGGCTGGGGTGGCAAATGTCCACCGAGGTCATCGCGGGCGCGGCGCTTGGGTGGGGCGTGGACCACTTCTTCGGCACCGGACCCAAGGGCGTGATGATCGGGGCGCTTGTGGGTGTGGTGGTGGCGATCTACTCGCTGGTGCGTGGCGGACTGCGCCTCTACAAGTCAGTGGACCGCGCCGACGCCATGCGAAAGAAGGCGCGCGAGGCCGCGGCACGCGCGAGTGGCGCGAATGCCGCATCCCCGGGCGCTGACCCGGGCTCCGGATCGCATCACAGTCGTGAGGGCGGGGAATCGTGAGCGCGGCCCCCTCGGCAACCCCCGAACCGCTCGCTCGTGTTCCGTGGAAGAGCACCCTTCTCGCGGGGGCGGCTGCGGCCGGGCTGTCCTGCGCGGGCTGGTGGGCAGGATGCCGGCTGCTCTCCCCGACCGTGGCGATGGGTCCGGACACGATCAGGATCGGCTGCTACGGGATCATCCTCACGTGGGTTGTCGCGGCGCTCTCGATGCTGGCCCTGACCCCTTGGACGGCCCGCCCGATCAGCACGCTCGCGGCCCTGTGGATGGGGTCAACGATCATCCGGCTGCTGGTCACGCCGGCAGGGGCCTACCTGCTATATTTGTCGACCCCTTCGGCGCCCAAGGCGCTCGCGCTTGCGGTTGGGCTGGGCTACTTCGTCCAGCTGATGACTGAGGCAGGCTCGATCGCAGCGGGTATGGCCAAGGCCCTGGTACCCACCAAATGACCTCCCTCCTCACGGCCACGAGCGTCCTTGACCTGCTTGCCGCCGGCGGCAACCCGATCGACCACATCGTCGACAAGAAGGCCTTCGGCACCGAATGGCTGTGGCTGAGCATGCTGTCGCTGGTCGTCGCGGGCGTTCTGGCACTGCTCGTCACGTCGCGCGCCGCGAAGGCGATCGCCACCGGTCCCGAGTCGATGGGGCACGAGCGCTACGTCACCAAGGGCCGGCTGTCGCAGCTCGTGGAGACCATCTCGCTCTACCTGCGTGACGAGATGCTTGCCCCCGTCATGGGCGAGCGCCTTGCCAATGCATGGCTTCCGTTCCTGCTCGCGCAGTTCTTCCTGATCCTGATCCTGAACCTCTTCGGGCTCGTGCCGTTCTTCGACGCGCAGGAGTTCGTCTACGGGCTGCTGGGCAAGCGCATCGCCGACATGCCGCACGATGAGACGCATGTGTTCTTCGGCGGCGCGGCCACCGCGAGCATCTCGGTCACTGCAGGACTTGCGGTGTGCAGCTTCTTCGCGATCCTCTGGCAGTCGATCCGGGAGCTTGGCGTCAAGGGCACGCTGGAGCACCTGTGCGGCGGCCCGGACCTCGTGCACGGGCCGCTGGTGCTCTGGCTCGTGATCCCGATCATCTTTGCGGTGGAGCTCTCGGGCATGTTCATCAAGCCCGCAGCGCTCGCCGTGCGACTCTTCGCCAACATGGTGGCCGGGCACACCCTGCTCGTCGTGCTCTTCGGCTTCGGCGCATCGGCCGCGAAGCTAGGCATGGGCGGCGTGGCTGGCGTCACCGCGATCGCCGGCGGATTTGCCGTGGCGATCACTTTCCTTGAGCTCTTCGTGGCCTTCCTGCAGTCGTTCGTGTTCATGTTCCTGACGGCGGTCTTCATCAGCCTGATGAGCCACGGCGACGAGCACCATGAGCACGCCGACGACCACGGGCACAGCGCGGAGGCGCACGCTCACGCGCACTGATTTCCCTGCGGCGGGAGCCCTGGCGTGCGTGCCACGGGCCACCCCGAAGCCGCTATCCTTGTCGACCCTCCCGGCCGTGGGTGCCGGGAGACCTCAGACCCTCACCGAAACGGCGCAGCCCACGGCGCCACCAGATTCCCCGGAGACCACCTCGGCCATGAAGCCCATTGCACTCGCCACCCTCGCCTTCGCCGCCATCGCGCTTGTCGGTGGCACCCCTGCGCTCGCCGCGGACGCCCCCGCGAACGCCATGAACTGGGGCTCCGGTCTCGGTGCCGGTCTCGCCGCCGCCTTCGCCGTGCTCGGCGCCGGTCTCGGCATCGGCCGCATCGGTGGCAGCGCTGTCGAGAGCATCGCTCGCCAGCCCGAGGTCGCCAACAAGATCTTCATCAACATGATCCTCACCGCCGCGCTCATCGAGGGTGTTGCCCTCTTCGCGGTCGTTGTCGGTCTGCTCGGATTCCCGCCCGCGGGAACCTGAGTGTCGTATCCGGCCGCCGCGCGCCCTGCGCGCCCGGCCGCTCTTCGGTGAATCTCCCGGTTCCGGGCCTCCGCAAGGGGGCCCGGAACCTCCCCGAGACAGAGGCGCCACATGCACCTGATCGCCGCCACCAACCCGATCGCGTTCGAGCTGCTGCCCTTCGGCACTGCCGTCGCGGTCTTCGTCATCTTCTACCTGATCTTCCGCTACAAGATCTGGCCGGGCATTGCGAAGGGGCTCGACGAGCGCAATGCGAAGATCATCGCCGAGATCAAGGCCGCCGAGCAGGCGCGCCATGCCGCGAAGGCGAAGCAGGACGAGCTCGAGGCCAAGATGCGCGAGGCGCTCGAGCAGGCCGACCGCATGATCCGCGAGGCCAAGGCAGAGGCACTTCGCGCCGGCCAGGAGATCCGCGCCAAGAACGAGGCGGAGCTCGCCGAGCGCATCAAGCGCGCCAGCGACGAGATTGAGGCTGCGCGCCGCGCGGCCGTCGCCGACATCCAGGCACAGGCGTCCGACCTCGGCGTGTCGATCGCGCGCCGCATCCTCGGCCGCACCATCAACGCCGAAGACCAGAAGAAGCTCGTCGAGGAGAGCCTCCGCGAGTACGCCGGCACCGGCCGCCGCTGACCCGCCGACGATCTGAGGACCACCAGTGCCAAGTGCCGCACCATCCGAAGTCGCGACTGTCTACGCGAATGCGCTCTTCGAGCTCGCGAAGTCCGCGGGCGGCGATGCGGGCGCTGCGGAGATCGGCCAGGAGCTCACGGCGCTGTGCGAGATCGTGCGATCCGACGTTCGCCTTCGGCGCTTCGTCGAGAGCCCGGTGATCGGCGCGGCTAAGCGAGCCGCCGCGCTCGAGAAGATGCTCAAGGGCCGCGTCAGCGACAGGCTGCTCACGTTCCTGATGGTGCTCAACCGCAAGGGCCGCCTCAGCGCGCTGCTTGCCGTGTGCGACGCCTACGACGCCACGCTGCAGCACGCCTTCGGCAAGACCGAGGTCGACGTCTACACCGTGGACGGCGCGGCACCATCGCCAGAGTCGCAGCAGGTGATGCGCGATCGCATCAAGGCCGCGACCGGCAAGGATCCCATCTTCCACTTCTACGCCGACCCCCACATGGTGGGCGGCGTGAAGTTCCGCATCGGCGACCAGCTCGTGGACGGGTCGGTCGCCACTCGCCTGCGCAGGATGCGCAGCGCGCTGATCGACAAGGGCGGCGCGCGCGTGCGTGCCGCATCCAAGGACTTCCTCAGTTGATGCGCGGCGCAAGGGCGGAACAGGAGCCCGCCCCGCGCGCCTCGCATCGAACCGCAACGCCTCGCTGAACAGCCCCGGAGCACAGACGTGAAGATCAAGACCGACGAGATCACCGCAGTCATCAAGCAGGAAATCGAGCAGTTCTCCAGCCAGCTGGAGATCTCCGACGTGGGGCAGGTGGTCGAGGTGGGCGATGGCATCGCCCGCGTCTACGGCCTCTCGAAGTCGATGGCCGGCGAGCTGCTCGAGTTCGAGAGCGAGGGCGGCACCGTCACCGGCCAGGTGATGAACCTCGAGACGGACACAGTCGGCGTGGCCCTCTTCGGCGACGCGACGCGCGTGCGCGAGGGAGACACCGTGCGCGGCACCGGTCGCCTGCTTGAGGTGCCCGTGGGCCCTGAGCTGCTTGGCCGAGTCGTCGATCCGCTGGGCAACCCGCTCGACGGCGGACCTGCGATCACCACGAAGCAGCGCGGCAAGGTCGACATCGTCGCCCCCGGCATCAGCAAGCGCCAGCCCGTGAAGGAGCCCCTGCAGTTCGGCATCAAGGCCGTCGACAGCATGATCCCCGTGGGCCGCGGCCAGCGCGAGCTGGTCATTGGCGACCGCAAGACGGGCAAGACGGCTGTCTGCCTCGACTGCATCATCAACCAGAAGCAGTACTGGGGCACCGAGGATGCGGTGGTGTGCATCTACGTCGCGGTCGGCCAGAAGGACTCGACCGTGGCTGGCGTCGTCGAGACGCTGCGCAAGGCCGGCGCGCTCGAGTACACGATCATCGTGTGCGCAGGCGCATCCGCCAGCGCCCCGATGCAGTACATCGCCCCCTACGCGGGCTGCGCGATGGGCGAGTACTTCATGTGGCAGGGCAAGGAGGGCAAGACCCCCAAGCACGTGCTCTGCGTCTACGACGACCTCTCGAAGCAGGCCGTGGCGTACCGCGAGCTCTCGCTGCTGCTGCGCCGCCCGCCGGGCCGCGAGGCGTACCCGGGCGACGTCTTCTACCTGCACTCGCGACTGCTCGAGCGCGCCACCAAGCTCTCGAAGGAGAACGGCGGCGGCTCGCTCACCGCGCTCCCGATCATCGAGACGCAGGAAGGCGACGTGTCGGCGTACATCCCGACGAACGTGATCTCGATCACCGACGGCCAGATCTACCTGCAGCCCGAGCTCTTCGCGGCGGGCGTGCGTCCGGCCATCAACGTCGGCATCTCGGTGTCGCGCGTCGGCGGAAACGCGCAGATCAAGGCGATGAAGGAAGTCGCCGGCTCGCTGCGACTTGACCTCGCGGCCTTCCGCGAGCTCGAGGCCTTCGCGCAGCTCGGCACCGAGCTCGATCCTGCGTCGCAGCGCCAGCTCGACCGCGGCGCGCGCATGGTCGAGCTGCTCAAGCAGGGCCAGTACACGCCCTTCGACGTCATCGACCAGTGCATCGGCATCTTCTGCGCCTCCAAGGGCTTCCTCGACGACGTCGCACGCGACCAGGTGCGTCGCTACGAGGACGAGCTGCTCGAGCACTTCCGTGGGCCGCAGCGCGCGCTGCGCGACGAGCTCGTGAAGGCCAAGAGCTTCAAGGGCCTTGAGGACAAGTTCATGGCGGCCATGAAGGCGTTCAAGCAGGCTTGGCGCCCGGACGCCGCGAAGAAGGCCTGACGTGGCATCTGCCGCTGGGGGGTGGCTCGAGACGCACCGTGCCGCGTACGGCGGCACGCGCGTGTGCGTGACGGGGGGCGCGGGCTTCATCGGTTCGCACCTTGTCGAGGCACTTGATGCGCTCGGCGCGCACGTCACCGTCATCGATGACCTCTGCAACGGGTTCCGAGACAACCTGAAGGGGCGCAGCGACCGAGTCCGGCTCGTCGAGGGCAGCATCCTCGATGCCGATGCGCTGTCGCGTGCGGCCGAGGGCGCTGCGGTGATCTTCCACCTCGCGGCACTTGGGTCCGTCCCTCGTTCTGTCGAGGAGCCGATGCGCTACCACCGCGTCAACGTCGACGGCACGCTCGCGGTGCTCGAGGTCGCGCGGAAGACCGGCGCGCGCGTGTCCTACTCGGCGTCGAGCAGCGCCTATGGCGACACGCCCACACTGCCCAAGATCGAGTCGATGCGCAACGACCCGCGCTCGCCCTATGCGGTGACGAAGCTCGCGGGCGAGGAGTATGGGCGCGCATATGCGCTCTGCTACGGCGTGGCGTTCGTGGGGCTGCGCTACTTCAACATCTTCGGTCCACGCCAGCGCGAGGATTCGCAGTACGCGGCGGTGATCCCGCGCTGGGCGGCGGCGATCCGGGCCGGACGCAAGCCGCTCGTCTACGGCAACGGCTCGCAGACGCGCGACTTCACTCACGTGCACAACGCGGTGCACGCGAACCTGCTTGCGGGCCGGACGGCCCAGCCGCTCGAGGGCGAGACCGTGAACATCGGCTGCGGCGAAAAGTACTCGCTGCTCGAGCTGCTCGCGCAGATGAATGCGGTGCTTGGCGCGTCGGCCACCCCTGATTTCCAGCCGCCACGCGCCGGCGACGTGAAGGACAGCCTTGCAGCGATCGGTGCCGCGCGCGCCCTGATTGGCTACGAGCCGGTGGTGACCTTCGCTGACGGCTTGCGCACCACGCTCTTGGGCTGACGGCGCGGGGTCGGGGGCTCGACGTCTGCACTGGATGAGGCCAGGACCGTTGGTGTGAGCGCTGCCTGCGTCATGGGAACCCGGAAGGACGGTGCCCGGTCAGCCGCCGGCTT
>JBIKNS010000302.1:0-2611 GCA_044358545.1 Phycisphaerales bacterium
TAACGAGCGCACTCAGCGACGCGAACCGCGAGGCCGCGGAGGCGCGCGCAAGCCAGGTGCTCACCATGGTCACCCGGTACAACCAGTTCCTGCCTGGCGGCGGCACCGCGATCGCCACCGCCGACGGATCGATCTCATCCACCGACCTCGCCAAGCTGGTCACCGCCGGCTACTGCACGAGCGATGACCTGACCAACCAGGTCACCGGCACGCAGAGCTGGTCCTTCAGCAGCGGCAAGGTCATCCCCGGACAGTGAGCCACTAAGAGAGCGGCGGGCCAGGTCGGCGCAACGTAGCCCGGCCTGGCCCGCACGCACGTCCGGGCGATGCGCAGCGCGCATCGCACACCACATGTCGGCCCGAGCCCGAGTCCCGACCCCTACGCATCTCCTGGGACCGCACGCATGTTCTCCGTCCCCTACCGACAGCTCCTTCGACAGCCCGCCGCTCCGCTGGGCGTCGACATCGACGAAACCTGCATCCGCATCGCGCAGCTGACCGCACCAGGCCAGCACGCACTCGCACGGGTGAGCGCGCAGTGGATGCTCCCCCTGAGCCCGCTGCGCCCCGATGGCGCCGTGCACCACGCCGGGCTTCCCGCCGTGATCGCGGCGCTTCGCGGGCTCATCAAGTCAGCGCGAATCCCAACGGGAAAGTGCGTGGTGACGCTGCCTGCATCAGGCGCGCTCACCGAGATGGCGCAGCTGCCGCCGATCGCGGACCATGAACTTGAGGAGACAGTCACGTGGGAGGCCGTCGACCGATTCGGCCTCGACCGCTCAGACGTTGTCTCCGGCCACCTGCCCCTGAACGCTGACCGCCCCGGCCCCTCGCGCGACCTTCTGCTGGTGGCCGTGCGGCGCGCGACCACGATCGCGATCGCAGACATGCTCGTGCGATGCGGCCTTGAGCCCATGCGCATGGAGCTTGCGCCGCTGGCCGTGATGAGGCTTTGCATGCGTGAGGGCGTCGAGCGACAGGCGCTCCTGCACATCGAAAGGAGCCGCGCCTGCATCATGGTGATGCAGGACGGCAACGTGCGCTACCAGCGATCGTTCGGCTGGCATCCTGCGCACATCTCCGCCATCGAGGCGCTGGCCGGACTCGGCCTTGGCGATACGGATGATGGCGCGATTCCCCTCGTGGGCGACGATGCCATGGCGCACACGCCACAGGCGATGCGCTGGCGCGAGGTCGCCGAGGAAGTGCTTGCATCGCTTCGCCATGCGGAGCGGCGCGCTGCCGGCTGCTGGCCCGAGCGCATCTGGGTGAGCGGCAGCGGTGCTGCGGAGCCTGGACTGTGCGAGGCTGTGGCCGCAGTGTGCGGCACCGAGACGGGACCGATTGGGACATGCCCGCGAATCACCTGGCCCGAGGGCGATGCGCCAGAGTCGCGCGCGCTGTGGGCTGGTGCAGTGGCCGCGGGCGTGGCAGCGCGCGAGGCTTCCCAGGCGACGGCACGCAAGACTTCACGCGAATCTGCACGTGACTCCGGGCGCGAGGATGCGTCGGCGGCTCCAGCGACCGCCAAGACACGGAGGGTGGCATGAGCGAGCTGCTCGTTGACCTGATGCCCCCCGAGGCTCGGCGCATTCCTGCGCTGCGCCGCCGCATGCGGCTGATGCGGCTCGCGAGCGTGCTCGTTGGCGTGCTCGTGGTTGGAGTGGTGACCGATTCCATCGCGCAGGCGCGCCGAGCGCAGGTGCAGCGCGATGTGGCGCGGTCGCTGCGGGAGAACGCCCAGCGCATCGACGGCCTTCTTGCCGACAGCCTGCGCGAGCGTGACATGCTCAAGGCAGAGCTCGCCGCATCGAGGCTCCTTCGCGGCGCAGTGCCTGCGGCCGATGTGGTGGCCACGGTGTCGCACCTGCTGCCGCGCGAGGCATGGCTCGAGTCGATGCGCATCTCAATGGAGGAAGTGCGCGTACCCAAGGACGCGGGCGCGAAGGCAGGTACGGCGGCGCCCCGAATGGTGCGCCCGACGTACATCGTGTCGATTGCAGGATGGGCGGCCGCACCCGAGGACGTAAGCGAGTTCGCCAGCCGATTGTCGTCGATGCAGCCGTTCACGGATGTGGGCGTCACCGAGCAGCGCGGCGTGCCTGGTTCGCGCGCGCAGCAGTTCGCGCTGCGCTTCAAGGTGGGCACCGGCGCGCATGACGCTGAGGGCGCGAAGCAGGTGGCAAGGGCCGCCGTGCCTGCCGAATCGCAGGTGGCGAAGGCAGGTGCACGGTGAAGGCCACGACGTTCATCACTCCCGCAGTGCGCCAGCGCCTGGTCTGGATCGGCACGCCCACGCTCATCGCTGCCCTTCTTGTGGCGTTCGTGGCTGTGCCGAACTACACGCGGGCGCGTGCGATGCGCATCGAGTCGCGCTCGCTCGCGGAGAGCACTAACCAGTACCTCCTGCAGCGGTCGGAACTGGACCGCCTGCGCCGCGAGGTGGAGCGCATGCGCTACGACCGCGAGACGTCGGGTGCCGCGATCTGCGAGGGCCCTGATTCGAGCGGCCTCGTGAATGCCGTCTCGCGAGCGGTCGACGGTACCCAGGTCAGCGACCAGTCGATCCGCATCGGCGATGTCTCCGCAATGACCACCATCCCCTTCGGCA
>JBIKNS010000303.1:0-2605 GCA_044358545.1 Phycisphaerales bacterium
ACCAAGCGTGCGCAGCACCAGCATCGCACCTTCGCAGCTGTCGAGCACGCTGTCGCCGTCGATGTCCAGCGCCGCGTTCGCGTAGATCTCGCAAAGGTCCGACGTGCCGTTGCTGTTGCAGTCGGCATTGCCCAACTCGCAGACATCTCCGATGCCATCGCCATCGCAGTCGGCCTGCGAGGGGTTGTAGGTGTCGGGGCAGTTGTCGCCCGACACTGTCGCGTACCCGTCCGGCGCGGACGCGTCACAGCGCCGGACGATCGACCCTGCACCAACACCATCGCGGTCTGCGTCCACGTAGTACGGATAGCTGTCGCTTGCCTCGTATGCGTCGCCGTCGCAGTCGTTGTCCACGCCCTCCGTCGCGCACAACTCAGGCGCACCGGGGTACGCCGCGTTCGAGCCGTCGTTGCAGTCGCCGGTCCGTATCGAGTGCCCTGCGGGTGCGCTCGTCTGGCAGAACGGCGCCGTCGCGCTTGATCCGTACCCGTCGCCATCTCCATCGATGTAGTACGAGATCGGTGCAGTGAGCGCTGGATTGCTTGGGCACTGGTCTCCCGCTACCGCCACATAGCCGCTCGGTTGACCGCACGCCTGCTGCGACACGCTCGCGTCGCCATAGCCGTCACTGTCACTGTCGGCGTACCACGTGCTCTTGTCGCTCGCTTCCGCCGAGTCGCCGTCGCAGTCGTTGTCCGTCCCCTCCGTCGCGCACAACTCAGGCGCTCCGGGGTATGCCGCGTTCGAGCCGTCGTTGCAGTCGCCCGTAGCCGTCGAGTGGCCCGCAGGAGCACTCGTGCTGCAGTGCAGCGCGGTCGCGCCTGATCCGTACCCGTCATTGTCGCCGTCGATGTAGTACGACACCGGCGCAATCAGCGCTGCATTGCTCGGGCACTGGTCGCCCGCCACCGCCACATAGCCGCTCGGTTGACCGCACGCCTGCTGCGACACACTGGGGTCGCCGTAGCCGTCACTGTCGCTGTCGGCGTACCACGTGCTCTTGTCGCTCGCCTCGTAGGCGTCACCGTCGCAGTCGTTATCTGTGCCTTCGGTCGCACAGCGCTCGGGCGCGCCCGGATACGTGGCATTGCTCGAATCGTTGCAGTCGCCAGTCCGCGTCGAGTGTCCTGCGGGTGCGCTCGTCTGGCAGAACGGCGCCGTCGCACTTGATCCGTACCCGTCGCCATCGCCATCGATGTAGTACGACACCGGTGCAGTCAGCGCTGCATTGCTCGGGCACTGGTCTCCCGCTACCGCCACATAGCCGCTCGGTGGAGCACACGCCTGCTGCGATACGTTGGGGTCGCCGTAGCCATCACCATCAGCGTCGATGTAGTACGTGAACAGGGGCAGGTTCTCGTCGGCCTGTCCGCTGCAGTTGTCGTCGATCCCGTTGCACGTCTCCGCCGCGCCTGGGTTCACCGCCGCGCTCGCGTCGTTGCAGTCGCCGCCGCGCGCGATGTACCCGGAGGGCTGCTGGCCAGGGCATGCCTGCGACGTCGCGCTTGGGTTGCCGTAGCCGTCGAGGTCGACGTCTCGGTAGTACGTGACAAGGAGCCCCTCATCCGCCTGACCGCTGCAGTTGTCGTCGATCCCGTTGCACGTCTCCGCTGCGCCCGGGTTCACCGCGGCGCTCGAGTCGTTGCAGTCGCCACCCGCCGCCACGTAACCCGGGGGCTGCGTGCCCTGGCATGCCGTCAGCGATGTGTCATTCGTGCCGTACCCGTCGCTGTCAGCGTCCCGGTAGTAGGTGATGATCGAGCCGCTGCACGGCGCCACCGTCACCGTGCGCGTCGCCGTGCCCGTATTGCCCGACGGGTCGCTCGCGCTCCACGTCACCGTGGTCACGCCCAGCGGGAACGTCGCCGGCGGCGAGCTCTGCACCGAGCCGCCGGGAAGCGTGAACGTCCGCGTCACGGGACCTGCGCCGCACGTGTCCTGCGCAGTCACCGTCGCACCAAGGAACGACGCAAGCTCGCCAGTGTCGCCCTGTCCATCGATCGATGTGACAGATGCAGGCAGGCCAACCAGCGTCGGCGCCACGGTGTCGCTGCCGATGATGACACGCGGCACGGGCATGTGGGCGATCGCGCCCTTGAGTCCGGTGATCGTCGTGCCGTTCTGCACCGTTGCCGACGGCGGCGCGAACGAGAGCACCGACTTTGGCACGCAGATCGATGCGCTTGCCGCCACCGTGAAGCGAATGCTCGCCAGCACGCCGCCAGGCACACCGGAGCCGCCCGTGAAGGGATCCTCACCCGTGAGCATGCGCAGCCGGCGGAGATTCGGGGATCCGGTGACTGTCTCAACCGTCGGCGGTCCGAGCTGCAGGAATCCGCCTGTGCCTGCAGATGCACTCACATACTGCAGTTCTGTGATGTCCCACTGGACGTAGAGCTGCAGCCCCACGGCATTCACGGGAAGGTTCAGCGCGACGGCATCCACGTCCACCGTAGAGCCGGGCGCGCGCACTTCCGGACCAAGCGTGCGCAGCACCAGCATCGCACCTTCGCAGCTGTCGAGCACGCTGTCGCCGTCGATGTCCAGCGCCGCGTTCGCGTAGATCTCGCAAAGGTCCGACGTGCCGTTGCTGTTGCAGTCGGCG
>JBIKNS010000304.1:0-2587 GCA_044358545.1 Phycisphaerales bacterium
CTCCGGGGGACCGCCGTGGTGACCGGTCATCCCGAGGTCGAGATGGGCACCTACGCGCTCTCAGATGCGCGCGTCGGGCTGCTGGCATTCCCGACTGTGCTTGAACCTGACAGCGACGAGGCTCGCGAGTGCCGCACCGCGATCGAGTCGGCGCTCTCGGGTTCCACGCTTTTCGAGGGCGACCCGAGGTTCCGCGCGCTTGGGGCAGGCGAGACGCTGCTCGCCGGACCCGACTCCCGCGTCTATGCGCTGCGCGCTGGCGCGTGGTGGCGCGAGGAGACCGACGGCTCGTGGTCGCAGCTGTCGGCGCGGGGATCCGCCGCGGCGCGGCGCGACGCTCGACTCGTGCCGCTCGAGCGCACCATGACGGAGCGTCAGCTCCGCGACGGCCGCTGAGTCGCACCGCGCGGCCACGTGCGCGGCGTGCGACCTGTCTTCTCGATGACCACAACCGTGCCCGTGGGTGTGCGCACCTGGTCCACGACGGCGCCGCGAAGCTCGCCGAGCTCGAATGCGGATTCCGCCACCTCAGCCGCGGCCTGCTCGCCCTTGATCGTGAGCATCACGCCACCAGGCCGCACAAGCGGAAGGCACAGCTCGAGCAGCAGCGGCAGGCGGGCCACAGCCCGGCTCGTGGCCGCGTCGAAACGCTCGCGCGTGCTGCGGTGGTCCTGTCCGAGGTCCTCGGCCCTTCGCTGCTCCACGCGCACGTTGCGCAGGCCGAGCGCGCGCGCCGCATCGTCGAGAAAGCGCGCCTTCTTGCCCACGCTCTCGACGAGCGTGAAGTCCGCATCCGGCATCACGCAGGCGAGCACGAGTCCTGGCATGCCGCCGCCTGTGCCGACGTCCGCGACGCGGAGCCGCTCGCCCTCAGCCGGCGCCGACGCGAGGTACGGCAGCAACTCCAGGGAGTCCGCAACATGGCGCTCCCAGGCCTGCGCGCGGTCGCGGATCGCCGTGAGGTTGAACCTTGTGTTGGCGTCCTCAAGCAGGTCGAGGAACTTGCCTAGCCTGGCGACATCGCTGGCGTCGAGTTCGATGCCGCGCGATGCCAGGCCCGCGATCAGTTCAGGCGACGGGCCGCTCATGCAAGGGATCCCCTCGGTCCGCCCGAGACAAGCGATCCGCCAGTCGCACCGCTGCCGGAGCTGACCTCGCGCGACTGCCGCGCCGCGATGCCGAAGAGGATGCCCGTGGCCATCCACGCCGCGACCATGCTCGAGCCTCCCGCGGACACGAACGGCAGCGTGAGCCCGGTGATCGGCAGCAGGCCGACCGTCATGCCCAGGTTCACGGTCGCCTGCCACGCGCACATGATGCCGATGCCGGTGGCGGCAAGCCTGCCGAACCTGCTTCGCGTGGAGGCCGCAATCCACATCGCGCCGAGCGCGTAGATCCCCTGCAGCGCGATGATCGCGATCCCGCCCGCAAGGCCCCACCGGCATGCGGCGACCGCGAAGATCATGTCGTTGTGCTCCTCCGGCAGCGCGTTGTGCCGCACGAGCGCCGACGCCTGCGCCTTCCCGTGGCCGAGCATGCCACCCGATGCGATGAGCGTCACCGCGCGGTCGCCCTGGAACCCGATCGACCGCACGTAGCGGTCGCTCCCCTGCACCTGCGCGATCAGCGCATCGATGCGCGCGCGCTGGTGCGGCTTCAGGACCGGATAGCTGGCAGGCGCCATCACCGCGGCGATCGCGATCACGAGCGCGATGTGCGCCTTGCGTGCGCCTTGCGCGAGCAGCATCGCCAGGAGCGTAGGGAAGAAGAGCAAGGCGGTGCCGAGGTCCGGCTGCGCGAGGATGAGCATCACGGGAACCGCCGTGATGATGAAGGGAAGCACGAGCCCGGCCACCGTGCGCACATCAGCAGCCCGCCGCAGCCACCATGCGGTCGCAAGGATCCAGGCAAGCTTGGCGAACTCCGCGGGCTGCACATCGATGGGACCGAGGTCGATCCAGCAGCGACTCCCGTTGCGCGGGCGCACCACGGACTCCGGCACGCCGGGCATGATGAGCGCAACGAGCGACGCGAGCGTGACCGCGAAGACCCATGGGCTCCAGCGCTCGAGTCGCGCTCCCGACGGCGCAATGCTCAGCGCGCCAAGCGCCATGCCCACCACCGCATACGCGAGTTGACGCGCGGCGTAGGCGGGTTGCGTGGTGTCGATCGCCGCGATGCCGATGAGCGTCAGCGCGAGCGCTGCCGCGACCGGGATCCACCCCGAGGTGATCCACGTGATGCCGAGGCGGCGCGCCACCGCGTGAGGCAACCGCAGCCACGCGAACAGGCTCCACTCGCCCACCGCGGAGGGGCGCACCGGGGTGATGCTGCTCATTGCGCGCTCCCGGCCATGGCACGGTCACCGATGCGGCGGGTCTGCGCGCCGCCCAAGTAGCCCTCCTCGACGAGTGCGCGGATCACTGCGGCCGCCACAGGGCCCGCGGTTCGGCCACCACCGCCGCCATGCTCCACGAGCACGGCGATGGCCACACGCGGTCGACCGTCACGCTCGGGACCTGCAAGCCCCACGAACCACGCATGGTCCGCATCCGTCACCGTCGAGTCGACCTGCCCATCCTCATCG
>JBIKNS010000085.1:0-8733 GCA_044358545.1 Phycisphaerales bacterium
GTCTCGCTGAGCGTGATCGGCGTCGCCCAGGCCGTCGCGCCATCGGCCAGGCCAACCTTCTGCACGCGCGTGCTTGTGCCCTGAAGCCAACCCACGAAGAGCTCGCCGTTCGAGTCGAAGGCGACCTTGGCATTGGCCACAAAGTCGGTGGTGGCCGTGAGTGTGGTGGTCCAGAGCAGCACGCCGGATCCCGACACGCGCGATACCGCCATCTGCGCGCCGGTTGTCGCCTGGTACGCCACGACAATGCCTCCATCCGGGGCGGCTGCGGAACCGTAGTCGGTAGTGCTCGAGACGGAGCGGTCCGCCACAAGCACTCCACTCGCACCCCACATCGGCGCTCCCCTGTCATCGAATCGGTTGACGCGCACGTCGTAGCCGCCTGTTGCATTGTCGAAGCAGCTCATGACGAAGCCGCCGCTGGCAATCGGGTGCGTCTTCGGCTGCACCTGATCGTTGGCGCCGCCGATCAGCAACGTGGGCGCTGAGGATGTCGTGGTCCATGCCGCGAGCGCGGCCAGCGCCGCAAGCGCGAGTGCCGTGCGGGACGTCGACGACGTGCAGATGCGTGCCATAGCCGTGGGAGTCTCCATAACCCAGTAGTGTGACGCGGCTCGGTCTCGCATGAAGTGCAATCCGCAGATATCGGCGTGGCTTTTTGGACATTTTGGGCCGGCATCGGCCACGCGGGTCGTGAGTCCGTGTTGCGGGAGGGCGCACGCGCCACCGGCGCTCACGGTGCGTCGAACAGTCCGGGCTCGTCGATGCGCTCGCGCACCGGTCCCGGGTACTCGCCGTAGTCCGCATTCGGCTCGCGCTCAATCCAGTCGAGGAACGCCTGCACGCTCGCCGGGTCGGCCCGCTCGCGCCATGCCTCGCCGAACACCTCCTTGAGGCCAAGCCAGATATGCGCGAAGGCGTTGCGCTCAGGCAGCGGAGGGTGAGGGTGCAGCAGCGGCTGGATGCGCGAACCGATCTCGGCCACGCGCGCCCTGATCGCGGCAAGCTCGCCGGGAGTCATGTGGGAAGAGTACGAGTGCCTTCGTGCTGCTCCTATCCTCCACATCATGGTCCCTGCGGTCGGCATCGCGATCGTCCTTGCGCAGGCTGCGCCGGAGGTAACGCTGCGCGATGGCTTCCGGATGGAGCTCTTCGCGCGAGAGCCGCTCATCGCGGATCCGGTGGCCATCTGGCTTGATGATGCGGGTCGCGTGTGGGTTGCCGAAAGCGAGCGGCAGGAGCGCGGCGTCGAGGACAACCGATCGAGCAAGTTCTGGCTGATGGATGACCTCCAGGCGCAGTCGGTCGACGATCGTCTCGCCTACTACCGAAAGTGGGCAGACCGCCGCGAGGGCGGGATGGACTACTACGAGGCCTTCAGCGACCGCGTGCGCCGCATCGAGGACCGTGACCGCGATGGCCGAGGTGACGTCACCATCCAGTTCAGCCGCGACTTCCATGGGCCGCTCGATGGGACGGGTGCCGGCGTGCTCGTGGACGGCGACGACGTGTGGTTCACCTGCATTCCCGCGCTTTGGCGGATGCGTGATACGGATGGCGATGGGGTGGCGAACGTGCACGATGCGGTGCATGCCGGCTTTGGCATCCGCACGGCACTGCGCGGCCATGACATGCACGGGCTCACTATCGGGCCCGATGGCCGCCTGTACTGGTCGATCGGCGATCGCGGATACCGAGTCGCACGGCCGGGCGGCGGCGAGATCGCGGATACGCGGTCGGGTGCAGTGTTCCGTTGCCGCCCTGACGGCAGTGAGCTTGAGGTGTTCTGCCGCGGACTGCGCAACCCGCAGGAGCTCGCCTTCAACGAGTGGGGCGACCTCTTCACGGGCGACAACAACTCCGATGGCGGCGACAAGGCGCGATTCGTCTACCTGATGCCCGAAGGCGAATCAGGATGGGACATGCACTTCCAGACGCTCGAGGGCAGCAACCAGCGGGGGCCATGGAACCAGGAGGGGATCTGGCACCTTCGCACCGATGACCGCCTGCGGCCAGCGTGGACGCTGCCCCCGCTCGCGCATGTCGGCAGCGGCCCCTCCGGTCTCGCGTTCGTGCCGGGCGTGGGCGTGCCCGAGGACATGCGAGGGGCATTCCTGCTGTGCGACTTCCTGGGGAGCGCGCCGGAGAGCGGCGTGCTGACCATTCGCGCCGAGCGCGAGGGTGCAGGCTACGAGGTGCGCGATGTGAATCCGCTCGTGATGGGGCTCCTCGCGACCGATGTGGCGTTCGGTCCCGATGACCGCATCTACGTCTCAGAGTGGGGCGAGGGCTGGTACTCGACCGACAAGGGTCGCCTTCAGGTGCTCTCCGATGATGCGGCACGCGAGAGCGATGCATCGAAGCGGACTCAGGCGGTGCTTGCCGCAGGCGATGCTGCGCTCAAGACTCAGGCCGTCGATGCGCTCGCGCTTCTTCTCGCGAGCCCGGACCTGCGCGTGCGGCAGAAGGCCCATTTCGCGCTGGTCGCGCGCGGCGACGCTGCGACTCCAGCATTGCACGCTGTGGCGCGCGGCGACCGCGCCGAAGCATGCGGAAGCGACGAGGCTGGGCTCCGTGCAGCGGTGCTCCAGCGCATCCACGCCATCTGGGCGCTAGGCATGCAGGCCCAAGGCATCCGTGGGCCGAAGGTCACTGCAGAGTCATCCCTCGATCCGCTGCTGCCTCTGCTTGAGGACCCTGATCCCGAGATCCGCACACAGGTGTGCCGCATGCTTGGCGATGCGCGGCATGTTGCGGCTGCGCAGGCCGTCACGGGGCTCGTGCTCGACGAGGACCTGCGCGTGCGTGCGTCAGCTGCGCTTGCCCTGAGCAGGATGGGTGACGCGGCGCGCGATGCGGTGCCCAACGTGACCGCGATGCTGTGGGAGAACGAGGATGCGGATCCGTTCGTCCGCCATGCTGGCGTCACCGCGCTTGCGAAGATCGCCGATCCTGCGCAGCTGGCGGCGCTCGCGTCCGATCCGTTCCCCGCGGTGCGCCTCGGGGCGCTCCTCGCACTGCGGCAGCGGCAGGACCGGGCGGTGGCTCGATTCCTGTACGACCCCGACCCCCGCATCGTGGCCGAGGCCGCACGCGCGATCTGGGACATCCCGCTTCGCGAGGAGTGGCCTGCGCTCGCTGCGCTTGCAGCACGGTGGATCCCGCAGGATGGCGCCCCGTCGACATCCGCCACTGATCAGCCTGAGGAAGGTGCCTCACGCGTGACGCCGCTCACGTGGACCCGCGACATCTGGCGAGACACCGTGCCCGAGACGCCAGGTCCGGAAGGCCTGATCGGCGCCACGGGATTCTCTCGCACGCCGAGCGAATCGACGAAGGTGGATGAGGCGGTCGGCATCTCGGGTAACGCGACGAGGTACCTGCAGCGGCTCACCGCGACGTTCACACCAGCAGAGAGCGGCACCTACGAGTTCATGATCGCGTGCGATGATGACGGCGTGCTGCTGCTGGGCGAGCCGGATCGCGGCAGCCCTCGCGAGATTGCGCGCGTGAGCGGATACGTCAACCCAGGGTCGTGGGATTCGCAGGCATCGCAGCGGTCGGGACCGATCGAGCTTGTGGCCGGTCAGCCCTACGCGATCGAGGCACGCCATGCGCAGGGCGGAGGTGGGCATCATCTGGCCATCGGGTGGATTCGCCCCGACGGCACCGCAGAGCGGCCTATCGGCACAGTGCCTCTCGACGTGAACCTTGCGGCAACGCTCCGCCGCGTGATCGCGGCGAATGCGGCTCTTGGAGCACCTGAGCAGGCTGATGCGATCGCGCAGCTCGCGACCAGCGATCTCGTGCCGAAGGACATGCAGCTTGAGGCCCTCGCCGCGCTCGCCGAGTTTGCCGAGCCGCCCGCGCGCGACCGCGTCATCGGGCATGTCAGGGCCACGATGATGCGGCCGTCCGCGAATCGGGATGCTGCGGCACTTGACCGGGTGCTGATGGTGCGGCTGCCTCGCGCGACACAGTCGGACCACGAGGAGGTGCGCCAGATGGCACTCGAGCTCGCGACCCTGCGTGGCATCTCGCTCGATCCGGCTGCAAGTGCGGGCGTCGCGTCGGACGTATCGCGTCCAGTGCGTGAGCGCGTGGCTGCACTCGGCCAGCTCTCGGGCATCGACATGAGCGATCCAGAGTCTTCACGCCTCATCGCGCTTCGCGCTGCCGCGATCGATGCCGCCCTCGCCGCGCCCGACGATGCGCTCCGAACTGCCGCGCGCAGGCTCCTGCTGGCGCATGACCCGTCGCGCGCGGCGCGCGAGCTCGTGCACGCCGTGCAGGAGGGCACGCTGCGTGAGCAGCAGGCTTCGATGGCAATGATGGCCACGCTTGCGCTCGCGGGAGGCGCTGGCTCGGACGACTCGCGCGCGCAGCTGTCGAAGCTTGTCGATTCGCTCGGGAATGGAGTGCCTGCTGCGCTACGTCTCGATGTGCTCGAGGCTGCCGGACGCCTCGACGGTCTCGACGCAAAGGCTGCCCTGGCCTGTCCCCTTCCTGATGCGGCGCCACTTGCAGCGCCACGCGAGGCACCGGGGGGCACCACGCCGCTCGCCGCGCAGTGGGCTGCCGTGGCGCTCGAGGGCGGCGACCCAGAGGCAGGCCGAATCGTGCTGCAGTACAGCTCGACGGGCTCGTGCCTGCGCTGCCATGCGCTTGAGGGCACTGGCGGCCATGCCGGGCCCGCGCTCGATGGGGTCGCCCTGAGACTGAACCCCACCCAGCTGCTGCAGGCGCTTGTCGATCCGCAAGCCGAGGTTGCGGAGGGCTACGGCGCGTCGAGTGCGATGCCTGCGATGGGCACGCTGCTGGCCCCTCGGGAACTCCGTGACCTGGTCGCATACCTTCGCACGCTCACCACCTCCGCCTCCCAGGGACACTGACATGCACATTCGCACGCGTCAACCTGCCTTCCGCCTCAGTTCGCTGTCCATGCTGGCTGCATGCACCCTCGGGCTTGCGGCGTGCAACAACGCCCCTTGGGCCACCACCAAGCCGGCGGCGCCGGGGTCCACCGCGTCGAACCCGATCTCGGCCGATGGGAGTCCCACGCAGTCGCCGCGCGCAGGCCAGTCTGCCGCAGCGCCCGCGATAGTTCGTGCCGGGCCGTTCCCTGCGCCGTGGCAGGGGCTCTGGAGGGGCGAGGGCACCGATCACAGGACCGACGGGTCGGTGTTGCCTGTCACGATGGAACTCTCGGTGTCCGCCAACGTCAATCCGGAGTCGCCGGATCCCGACGCATGGATCTGGTCGATGAGGACCGACGCAGATCTGGCCACAGCCGCACGCGACGGCACGCTGCGCAGCGTCGATGCGCGCGCCGGCAAGTGGTCGCTCAATGCAGGGGGCACCTCGTGTGAAGCGTGGTTCGCTGGCGGCACACTCTCGGTGCACGGCGCGAGCGGCGACCTCCGTGAGCTCACGATCTACCGGCTCGACCGGGAGGGCGACCGCGAGTACATCGAGATCGAGCGCACCATCGAGACGCCACGCGCAGTGGCGGGTGCCACGCCGCTAGGCACCTCAGACCTCCACCCCGGCGCCGTGCTGCGCGCACGGCTGTGGCGCGTGGAGGTCACTCCCGAGGAGCCTGCGAAGGCGAAGTGACCGTGCGCAGCTGGGCGCGACGCGTGAGCGTGACGCTCCACTGCAGCGCCGCAAACGTGGCCGCGAGTCCGATCGAGTAGCTCCACGCGACCACTTCCCAGTGCATCGCTGATGCCGCCCACCACATGCCGCCGATCGCCGCGGCGCAGCCGATGCCGCTGACGGCGAGCACGAGCGTGTGGCGTCCCTTGAACTGCAGCCACCACGGCGCGAATCCCAGCACCGTGTTCACCGCATTGCCGGCAGAGAGCACGAGGAGCGTGCGCTCGCCCCGCTCGTAGCCGGATCCGAAGAGCGACAGCAGTTCGCGACCGAAGATCGCGACACCCACGACGAACGCAATGCTCAGCATGCCGAGCAGGGCATTGCGGCCGCCCATCAGCCTCCGCTCGCCCTCGGTGTCGCCGGCCTCGATCAGCTGCGACAGCCGCGGCGCGTAGACGCGAGTGGTCGCCGTCTGGATGATCGTCACGAATCCTGCCAACTGCATGGCCGCCGTGAACACGCCGATTCCCGCCCGGTCCTCATGCGCCAGCCCAAGCACAATCAGCGGAGCCTGCACGAAGGCGGTCATGATGAGGCTGAACGAGAGGTAGTTGATTCCTCCGCCGATCCATGATCCCGCACGCAGCTGCGACGGCGCGCTGCGTGCCGCCGGCGGCATCGCGCGCCACACGAGAACCGCAAGAAGCGCGAGCGCAGCGCACCATCCGATGCCCCACGCATGGACCGCGTGCACCGCATCGCGCTCATCAAGCCATGCGATCGCGCCGCACGCCGCAAGAATCGACAGCGGAAGCGCGAGCCGGTACGTCGCAGTGCTGGCAAGCGGCCGACCAAAGGACGTGAGCACCTCCACGAGCATGCAGAAGAGCGTCACCGGCACGAGGTAGATCATGACCGCCGTGAATGCGCCTCTTGCGTTGGGTGGCGGGCGGATCTCGTCGAGCCCAGGTCCGGCCACGAGCCCGATCGACGCGCCGAGCGCCACGCACACGATCAGGGACATCACGAGGTATCCGCGCACAAGGCCCCACTCGCCGCGCACCACGAAGGCTGGCAGCAGGCGCAATGCCTGCTTCTCGAGTCCCAGTGTGGCGAACGTTGCCGCGAGCGTCGCGAAGGCCACGGCAGACCCGTACCGGCCGTACTCCTCCGGCGACAGGAGCCGCGCAAGCACGATCCCGATGACGCAGAAGATGCCGTAGTTGGCGAATGACAGCACCGACACCACGATGCCGATGCCCGAATCGCCCTGTCGCGCTGCGGATGTCACTGACGCGAGAGCGAGATGGTCATCGCCGGCCCGGATTGCGCCAGCGCCTCATGCGATGTGGCGAGGTTGGCGACCCACAGGTCGGGGGTCTCGAAGTAGCCCTTGCCCTGCAGCGTCTGGGTTGCTCCGCCCTGAGTGACGTCAAGGGCGAGCGTGCCGTCTGCCGCCACCATTCCGGCGATCGTGACCGTACGCGGCGGGAATCCGCTTCCCGGATCGCTGAATGCATCGCTCACCATCGATCCGCTGATGGTGCCGTCACGCGCGATGCGCAGTGCCCCCGTGCCCGCATCCCCATTGGCCTCGGAGAATGTCGTCACCCAGCGTCCGACATAGCGCTGCAGCATGTCCGGATGCGTGATCTCCGTCGGCGTGCCAAAGGGCGGCTGCGCCGCCACACCTGCCTCGTGAAGGTCGAAGGTCATGCCTCCGCCATGCACCGAGTTCCCGTCCGACCCCTTCTGCGTGAGGTTGCATCCCATCGCCCCGAACGCAGAGCTGATGATCATGCCCTCAAATCGATCGACTTGGCCGGTGCTCCACGTCACCGTCAGGAGCGCCACCCCTCCGGTGCAGGAGCCGCTCACGAGTCCGGTGCGGGGTGTGCCGTGCGAACGGAGCCACACGGTGTCGGTCAGCGATCCCTGCACGTGTCCCTGCCCGTCAATCGCCCAGCGCGCAGGACCCCCGCTCATGCCGCCTTGGGTCATGTACGAGCCTGTCCAGCGGCCCTCGATCGTCGGTGCAGGAGAGCCAGCCTGGGTTGGCGGTGGCGGCTGTCGCGGCGGCGCATCACAGCGCGATGCCGCGATGACCGCAGTCGCAGCAAACGTCCACATCACAAGGCAACGTGTCATTGCGTCGGAGTCTACGGGGTGCGGACGCGCTCTCGCGCGCACAGGATGTCCACGGCGTGCGGCGCCGGAGCCGCGCGACGCGGCCGCGCCCGCGCTCTGATCACGACCCGAATGCGGCAAGCACCGCCGCAAGGTCGAAGCCGTCCACGATGCCGTCCTGGTTGATGTCGGCCACGGAGTTGCTCGATCCGTACGCGGCGAGGAGGATCGTGAGGTCAAACCCATCCACCGCACCGTCCCCATTGAGATCCGCGGGGCGTCCCGCAGTTCCCGGTTCCGTGTAGGTGCGCACGGGGCCGTCGGCGGTGTTTCCGGCCGCATCCACCGCGCGGACCGCGTAGCTCACGACCGTCCCTGCGGGGCGCGGCGGAAGCGTCCCGCGCCAGATCCCGTTGCCGCTGAGCGACATCGCCACGCTCTGGGCGAGCGTGCCTCCGGTGCCATGGCGCAGCGTGATGGAGCGCGCATGGAATCCCATGTGGCTCGTGTACGCATCGCGCACTGCGACGCGGACCGGACGCGGCACGCCCGCCTCGACGCCGGGCACCACCTGCTCCGTGGCGCCAATCGTGGGCGGCCGCGTGTCCGCCGCACCGGTGTTCATGTAGATGCGGTTCTGGAACTGGCCGCTCTCGCCCTGGCCAGTCACGAGGTCGTACCGGCCGTCGCCATCGAAGTCCGCCACCTTGATGTCAAGCGACGAGTCGCTCGACGCGGTGATCGCGCCAGTGACCTGCGTGAAGATGCCTGCGCCGCTGTTGGAGTAGACGCGCTTCGAGGATCCCAGCACCGCGATCACAAGGTCGAGGTCGCCGTCGTTGTCGATATCGATAAACTTGCTGTCGTTGTCGTCGGTCGTCGGGTTAGGCGAGATCGAAGACGAGATGTCCGTCCACGTAGCGCCAGTCCCATCGGCATTCCGCGCGAGCAGCTCTCGGTTTGACGTGCCGGCATTCACCCCGATCAGGTCGAGGTCTCCGTCCC
>JBIKNS010000012.1:0-26059 GCA_044358545.1 Phycisphaerales bacterium
CCCGATGAGGATGCGGTGAGCCTGCGCGGCAACACCGACCTCATCGGAGAGCGGCTCCGCGACGAGCTGCACCAGCGGCTCGCGCAGGCTGGCGTTGAGGTGCTCGAGGCGCGCATCTCGAGCCTGGCCTACGCGCCGGAGATCGCGGCCGCGATGCTGCGCCGGCAGCAGGCCAGCGCAGTGATCGCCGCGCGCACCAAGATCGTCGAGGGCGCCGTGAGCATGGTGGAGATGGCGCTTGCGCGCATCCAGGAGCGCGGCGTCGTGGAGCTTGCGCCGCAGCAGAAGGCGCAGATCGTCGGCAACCTGCTCGTGATCCTCTGCAGCGACCGCGACGCGCAGCCAGTCGTGCCGACGTCCTAGCGGCCGTGTGCTGAGCAGCGGCTCCGTCCGGCGAGAGCCCCGCTCGGCCAGCCGGACGCTGCCGGCTCAGCGCTCCGCAAGCAGCGCCTGCCGCGCGGCTGCGAGCTTCGCCTGCTTCAGCGGATCGAGCACAGGGTACGCAAGGTCAAGTGACGCCAGCGCGTCGATGACCACCCCGGCCACGACGAGACGCGTGAACCACTTGTTGTCGGCAGGCACCACGAACCATGGGCACTCGGGCGTGGCGGTGGCGCGGATCGCGGCCTCGTACGCATCCATGTACTTGTCCCAGTGAGCGCGCTCGGCGACATCCCCGTCGTTGAACTTCCAGTTCTTCGACGGGTTCTCGATGCGCTCCAGGAAGCGCCTGCGCTGCTCCTCGCGCGAGACGTGCAGGAAGAACTTGCGGATCACCGTGCCGTTGCGCGAGAGGTACCGCTCGTGCGAGCGGATGTCCTTGAGGCGCTCGTCCCAGATCCCCTTCGTCACGAGCGTCGGAGGCAGTTGCTGCGCGCGCAGGATGCCCTCATGAACGCGCACGACCAGCACCTCCTCGTAGTAGGAACGGTTGAAGATGCCGATCTTGCCCCGGGACGGGAGCGCACGCGAGCAGCGCCACATGAAGTCATGGTCGAGCTCCTGGTGCGTTGGCGCCTTGAAGGGATGCACATCGCACCCCTGCGGATTCACGCCGCTCATCACGTGCTTGATCACGCCATCCTTGCCTGCCGCATCCATCGCCTGGAAGATGAGCAGGATCGACCAGCGGTTCTGCGCGTAGAGCTTGTCCTGCATCTCGGCAAGCACCCGGATGCCCTCGGCGAGCATCTCCTGCGCGCGCGGCTTGTCCTTGCCCGAGAGCGCACCCGTATCCGCAGGGTCATGGTCCTTGAGCCGGAACGAATCACCGTCCGTGACGCCGTAGCGCTTGACGGCCCGGTGCGCCTGGTCGACGAGCTCTGAAGTGTCCATGCAGAGGTGAGGTCGGCTCGGACGCGACAGGCAATGCAACTATTGCGCGGGACCGTGACGCACGGCTCGCAGCAGCCACAGGTGCACCGGCGCGGTGGTGCCGAGCACGGCGAGGATCCAGCACAGCGGGATGCCGAGCGCAAGTCCCAGTCGCGGGTAGAGCGCCGCTGACAGTGCCGCGTACGCGCCGACGCTCAGCGAGCCGAGCACCATCGGTCCGGTCGCGCCTGTCGGCACGCCACTTCCCTGTGCGATCCACGTCGCGACCATCGTCGTCAGGAAGATCGCAGGGAATGTGCTTGCGATGCCCGAAGCGATCGGCCATCCAGCCTGAGCCACCACAGTGGATGCGGCGATGGCAAGGCCCGCAGCCGTGCCGCGCATGACCAGCGTCATCGCGCCCACACGGCGGTGGCCCCGCGGCGCATGGTGCGAGATGCGCCAGAGCGCCGCCCCAAGCGCAAGCGTCAGTACCCAGCCTGCGGCACCGCACACAGCGGCCAGCGCGACAGGCGG
Source organism: Phycisphaerales bacterium (assembly GCA_044358545.1). GTDB lineage: Bacteria > Planctomycetota > Phycisphaerae > Phycisphaerales > SM1A02 > ZLKRG44. Next base: position 1,852 of record JBIKNS010000012.1, read on the forward strand.
GTCCGCAACATGTTCGGCGATGACGACCGCCGTCGAGCCGGTCGCCCACACGCACATGCTTGCGGCGAGCGTGCACCACATCCTGCGCCTGTCGCTCCACGCAGTCGGCAGGCGCTGCGGCATCAGCCGCCATGTCGCGAGCACGCATCCGCACAGCAGCATGCCGACTGGCACAAGCGCCATCGAGATGCAGTACGACTCACGCGAGGCTGCGCCCTCCGGCAGCGAGAGCCAGATCGCGGCAGTCGCGGGCACGATCGTGGTGGGCACCGTCGCAAGCACACCGCCGATGCGGCCGCCAAGACGCTCCACAGCGACGGTGGCCGCTATAGCCACAAGCGCGGCGGCGCCTGCCGCACCCGCCACATGCGCGATGTCGATCACGGTGCAGCGGGGCCTGAAGGTGCAGTGTCGATCACGATGCCACAGGTCCTGCGTGCGAGCCGGCCGCCGCGATGGCGCGGGCTCGCTCGAGCAGCGCGCGCACCTCGTCCGGCGTGAAGGTGCGCGCCGCGCGGTTCGCGATGCCCAGCACCGCCCGCAGCGTGCCGTTCGCGTCGATGCACGGCACCGTGATCGCGCCCTCCATGCCGGTGGCGCGCGCACCCGGACGCACTTGGCCTGACGGATCCTCCTGGAGGTTGCAGACTGTCACAGGCTCGAGCCGCTGTGCAGCCAGGCCCGCCAGCCCCTTGCCCACCGGAATGCGGCGGATCGCGTCCATCACCGGTGGCGGATAGGCGCCCACGATGGCCGTCAGGTGAAGGTGGCCGTCTTCGCCTGCACGGTGCACCGTGCCGGAGTCGGCAGCGAGGTGGGCGATGACCGCCTCAAGCGCAGCCTGGTCTATGGGCGATGCGGGCATGTGGGCGTCGGTCATGGAGCGATCGTATGGCGTCATGCGATTACGCTGCATGCAGATGCAGGACGCCGCCGAGATCGTTCGCGCGCTGGGGATGCAGAGGCACCCCGAAGGTGGCTGGTATGTCGAGATTCACAGGTCGCATGTGCGCGTACGGCCACTGCCTCTTGACAAGGCCAACGCGCATCACGGCGACCGCAACCTGTCCCGCGATGCCGGCGATGGACAACGCTCGGCTCGGGCCAATGCCTCCCGTGCGGCGATGACATCCATCTACTACCTGCTCGAGCGCGGCCAGCGATCCCACTGGCACCGTGTCGACGCAGACGAGCTGTGGGCATGGCACGCGGGTGCGCCAATGGAGCTGTCGATCGCAGCGGCGGATGATGCGAGGGGCGGGCAGCGTGCGCCGACGCGCGCACCCGGCGGTGGCATGCGCACCGTCACTGTGCACCGTCTTGGCATGAACCTTGCCGGTGGCGAGCGCCCGCAGGCTGTGGTGCCTGCGCACGCATGGCAGAGTGCGCAGCCGCTTGGCGACTGGAGCCTGCTCGGGTGCGTGGTCGCTCCCGGCTTTGAGTTCGCGCACTTCGAGATGGCGCCCCCGGACTGGTCGCCTTGATGCCCCGCAGCCGTTGCATCGCTGCGGCAGACCCGCTCGGCCCGCCAGCGCGTTGCGACCGCAGGCGCGCCCCTAGCATCAGGCAATGCAATACCGCATCAGCGCCGTTCGATCCCTGTTGGCGATCATCCCCTTCGCGCTCGTCGGATGCGGCGTGCAGGAGAACCTGCCGTCCGAGGCTGTGCCCGCCAATACTGCGATCGTCGTCCGGATCGATCCTGCCACGATGCAGGGTCCGATGGTCCGCGATGCGATGGATGCGGTCGCGAAGATCGCCGGTCGCTCGACCAACCCTCAGATCGTGCAGCTCTCGGGACTGATCCAGCTCCAGTCTCTCTCGATGGACGAGGCTGAGTCGAAGACCACGGATGCCGCGATGGCTGCGCTCTTGCAGGCAGGCGCGACGGCCATCTGGGTGGTCGTGCCCGAGTCGTCTCTCTCCAGCGCTGGCGAACTCGCGGCAGATGCCGCGGATGCCGATGCCGATGACCTTCTCGAGTACGGCACGGCGCTCGTGCAGGCGAAGACCCGCGATGCAGGACCTGCCATCGAGAAGGCGCTCCGCGCGATGGACGACGACCTCGCGTCGTGCACGGTCGCATCGGTCGCGCCCGGGTGGTTCGCGGTCCGCATGTCCGCCGATCAGACGCTTCCCAAGGGCGGCGATGCGGCGATGGCGAAGTCGTTCGAGTCCGCGATCGCTGGCCAGTCGGGGGCATCGATGGCGATGGCCATGCGGATGACCGACTCGATGCGCGCAGCCCTCGATTCGGATGACGAGATGATGCTTCAGGCGCAGATGATGGTGGGCCGCGTCGTCTCGGCGCTCGAGAGGCTGCAGATGCTCTCCGCGTCGGTGACCTTCGGCAAGGACCCCGCTATCCGTGCGCGCATGGCCTTCGGCAGCGATGGCGATGCGGCAGAGTTCAACGCCGCATGGGACGAGACCCTGCAGACGATTCTCGGGTTCATCCAGATGCAGTCGATGATGGCCGCCGGGGACGAGGACGATGGCGATGCGCCCGCGCCGAAGGCGACGCAGTGGGGGCCGCTCTTCGACGGGCTCAAGATGCGGCAGGAGGGCCCGGCCCTCTCTCTCACGCTCGACCAGGAGCGGATGCGCGCCATGATGAAGTGAGCGCGCGCGCTGCCGACAGGTAGCTCCGCACGTTCGCCGACATCTCCTCGAGCGAGTCGCCGCCGAACTTCGCGCGCAGAGCGCGCGCGACCTCGAAGGCCACCACGTTCTCCATCACGACGCTTGCGGCCGCAACCGCGCAGATGTCTGACCTCTCGTACTGGCTGGCGACCGCCTCGCCGGTGCGCAGGTCGACGCTCGGAAGTCCCTGCAGCAGCGTGCTGATTGGCTTCATGGCGCCACGCACCACGATCGGCATGCCGTTGGTCATGCCGCCCTCGAGTCCGCCGGCGTTGTTCGAGGGGCGCACGTACCCGAGGTGCGTATCTGCAGCGCGTGCGGCATCGAACGCGATCGGGTCGTGCACTGCGCTACCCATGCGCGCAGCCACATCCTTGCCAAGGCCGATCTCCACCGACTTGAAGGCCTGGATGCCCATCACCGCAGCCGCGAGCTGCGCATCAAGCCTCTGATCCGAGCTCGCGCAGGACCCGAGCCCGGGCATCACGCCGAAGACGTGCACCTCGCAGAGGCCGCCGACCGTGTCCTTCCGCTCCTTGGCGGTGCGGATGTGCGCCGCGATGCGCTGGTCGGTTGCCGGATCCGGGCAGTACACCTCGCTGGAATCGCGTGCCGCACGAAGCGACACAAGGCCGCCGGGCTGCGGCACGCCATCCCACATCGCATCGAGCGCGCCGCGCACGAACCCGAGCACCTCGATGCCGAATGGATGCAGCAGGCTTCGCGCCAGCGCGCCGGCCGCCGTGCGCGCCGCGGTCTCACGCGCACTCGCGCGTTCAAGTGTCGCCCTGCAGTCGTTGGTGAGCCACTTGATGCTGCCGGCAAGGTCGGCATGCCCAGGCCGCGGACGGTGCACCGGCGGCGTGCGCTCGAGATCGTCGATGCGCGAATCCCGGTTCGCGATCCGCAGCGCGATGGGACTGCCGATAGTGTGGCCAAGCCTGACGCCAGAGAGGATCTCGACGCTGTCATGCTCGATGCGCTGCCGCGCGCCACGGCCATATCCCCCCTGCCTGCGGGCGAGCTCAGCGTCGATGAGCGCCGTGTCCACCGGCACTCCCGCCGGCATGCCCTCCACCACCGCAAGCATGCACGGTCCGTGCGACTCGCCAGCGGTGCGGTAGGAGAGTTCCACGAAGCGATCCTAGCGCTGGCTGCCCGTCACCGGCGCAGACATCGTCGGAGCCATGAGGCCCGGGAGTCCCGCGAGGAACAGCGTGCGCTGCGCAGCCTGCTCAAGCTGCCCGTGCGCCGTACGCCATCCGACCCATGCCGACGCGTCCGCTGCAGCTGCCCGAGACTGGGCCGCCTGGCCGAGGATGGCTGCAGCGGAGGTCCACAGGTCGGCCGCCGGATGCGCCGACTCGCCGTCAAGCGCATCGCACCAGCCTGCACGCTCGCTGCGGATGAGCAGCATGCGCGTCGAGCTCCACTCGGGCACGCCTGCGGCGAGCGCACCTGCCACGAGGAATCGACGCGCCTGCCACGCTGCCGTCACGTCTCCGGCGCGGGATACCGAGTCTTCGAGCGCACGCACGGCGACCAGTGCCGCGCGGATCTCCGCGTGCGCTGCCGCGGTGACGGCCTGGGCGCGCGTGGCGCTCGCCGATGCGCTGCGCATCCGTGCCTGCTGGATCGCGAAGGCCGCAGGATCGCCGGCCGGGGGTGAGCCATGCTGCCGCACCAGCATGTCGACTTCTCGCAGCGCAACGTCGGCGGCGATTCGTGCGCGCTCCGCGGCAATCGACGCATCGAGCGCGGTGGTCCGCGACAATGCACCATCCGCGAGCACGCGACCAAGTCCCGCCTCGACGAGCGCCTTGGCACCGGGAGGCAGCGATCCCCACGCGTCAGGATCGGCGATGGACATCGCGAGCGCACGGACATCGAGCGTGACGGGCACGCCGTCGTCCGACTGCGTCATGCTCACGGACGCAGCATGCGGCGCCTGCACCTCAAGGCTCCGCGCGAGCCGAAGCTGCAGCACCCATGCGGGGATGCCGTCCGGCCGCATCGCGAGGCGCTCAAGCGCACTCCATGTCTGGCCGTCATGGCGCACCACCGCATCGGTGCAACGTGGCCTGATGGCCGCGAAGGAGGCCGCAGCGGCATCGAATGCGGGCAAGTCACCCGCACGCACAGCCTGCTCTGCGCGGTCCTTGGCGGCCAACAGCTGCGCAAGCACTGGCGCCACGTCGCGGTTCCAGCGCGCAGCGTCATCGCGCACAAGCGCCTCGATGGAACGCCGATCCTCGTCGTCCTGAACCTGGGCACCAATCGCACGCGCACCGAGCTGCGACAAGGCGGGCCGCAGCGACGTGAGCGAGTCGGGCAGCGCGTAGGCGGGTGCACGCGACAGCGGCCCCTCGCCTCGCCGCGTGACTTCCAGCGCCACATCCCGGGGAAGCGACTCCATCACCGCGATCGCCCCGCCATCGCCGACGATGCGTGCGATCGTCGCCGTGGCGTCGGCGAGCTGCACGTACGCGAGCGCTCGAATCGCCTGGGCGCGCTCCGTGCCCACCGAATCCGCCAGCGCCGCAAGCAGCGCCGCATCCTCCTCGGACATCAGGCTCTCGGCACCAGCGGCCTGCACTTGTGCCTTCGCCGGCGACGCCTCAGCGCCGGCGGGTACCGCGCGCGATGCGGATGCGGGACGGCGCGTGGACGCTGCGCGCCGGCGAGCCAGCTCGCGATCGGCGGCCGACCAGCGCGCGCTCGTGTATCCGTCCAGCGCGGCGAGCGCCGCGTCACGTGCGCGCGGCTCGAGATTCGGCATGCGTCCGACCACAATCCGCATGAGCTGTGCGCGCGATGCCCACTCGCGGACAAGGTCGGGATAGGCACCTGCCAGCATCGCGCGAAGCACAGCCTCGCCAGAGGGTCCAGCCGCCGCGCAATCCGCGGCCAGCGATGCCTCAGCAACCAGCCATCGGGCGCGGACCTGACGCTCGCTGGATCGAAGCTCGTCCACATCCTCGCCGGACTCGGCCCTCGCCCGAAGCTCCACCAGCGCGCGCGCGCTGTCCTCGGAGATCCTCGCGTACGTGGACACGGCGCTCCGCAGCTCAAACGGCACGCCATCGCGCGCACTCGCCCGCAGCGCATCGACGGCTCCGCCTGCCTCCCGCGCGCACTGCTCCGCCATCGCACATCGCCGTGCACATCGCCACAACTCGAGCGCGGGCACCGCGCTCTCGCCGAGCAGGTCCCGCAGCCGGTCAAGAAACGCGCCGTCCAGGTCCATTCGCGCATCGATGTCCAGCGTCGCTCCCGGACGCGATCCCGCAGACCTGCCGCGTTCGGCCGCTGCCCATGCCGCGAGGTAATCCCTGTGCGCCGCACACGCATCCCGCCACTCCTCGGGAGAGATCGCGATCAGGTCTCCGCACCATGCACGGACCTCCTCGAAGAGAATTGGGTCCGCCTGCATGCCGAATGACGGCGCACGCGCATGGGTGGATGCGCCGCCGCGCCCCAACGGAATGCCTGCGCCCGCCGCACGCGATTCGACCATCGCGCACAGCGTGACGATCACGGCCGCGCACAGGCACGCGACCGGGCTCGAGCGCACCGTTGCCGATGGTGCCTTCACGGGCTGTGCCGGATGCGCTTGGGGATCGGCACCAGTCCATGCCATGAACTGGCGGCGCGCCTGCGCAAGCAACAGCGTCATGCCGGTCGCCACCCGCGCCCCGCGTGCGCGGGCCTGCTGCACGAGCGGCGTCTGCTCAGGCACCGACACCATGTCGAGCACCGCGCACCGCGACCCGACCAGATCAGCGCTCGGCAGAGGCGACGCCAGCTCGTCCGGTCCGCCCTTCATGCCGATCGGCGTCGCGTGAATCAGCCCATCGAATGAAAGCGACGCAAGCTGCGGCAGCGGTGCGCTGCCGATGCGACCATCGCTCCCAGGTGCGCAGTGACGCGAGAGCCCGGATGCCGCTGCGCCTGCCTGCTCGACTCGCCGCGCGAGAATCGTCACGTCGCATCCCTCGCGCATCATCGCGTACGCGGCGGCGCGTGCGGCGCCGCCTGCGCCGATCACGGCGACACGGGCGCCACGCCACCCCGCGCCATCCTGCGCGAGGCTGCCCATCACCTCGGCGACAGCGGGGGCGTCGGTGTTGAGCGCGCGCATGCGCCCATCGGCACCGATCACGAGCGTGTTCGCCGCACCGATCGCGGCGCTTGCGTCATCGACCTCGCCTCCGCACTCGAGCACGTACCGCAGGAGGTGCTCCTTGTGCGGGTGTGTCACGCTCGCGCCCCTGAAATCGAGCGCCGTGCACGCGCCAAGCTCGCCGACCGTGGCCTTGAATGACTCCCATCCTGGCGCTACCGGCAACGGCAAGTAGCGCGCATCGATCGCGTGCGTCGCGAACCACCCGTTGTGGATCTGCGGGCTCATCGACTGCGCCACGGGCCATCCGATGACGCCGTAGACCGCGGTCGTGGGGCGAATGCCCCGTATGCCCCATGCGCTGACGAGCTCGCGCACGCTTGGCTGGCCAGGTGCAGTGGCGCTGTCGCCATCGATGTGCGCATAGGTCACGAACGACCCGAACTTGGGTGCGAGCACCCGTGTCATCAGACCGAACTCACCCATGCAGATCGCGGCGGTCGGTCTCGACCTGATGGCCAGAAGTTCCACCGCCTCGGTCACGTCTCGGAGGCTGCGAGCGCGCCACGCAACCTTCGCCACCGCACACGCAGGATCGGCCCACATCTGACTGATCCGGCGCGACAGGTCCGCTGGCCGCTCCATGAAGTCGTGTGTGGACACGATCAGACCGGGCAACCCATCCCGCACCTGCCCCGGATGGTCCACGCACAGCAGCACCTTCTGGCGGACGTTCGCGCTCCGCTCAAGGCTCGAGAGCTCCACATCGATGTACCTCGGCGGATGCTGGGCCGTGCAGACCGCCTCGAAGAAGGAGATGCGGTCCGTCTCGTCGCCGTCCCAGCCCCCGCCCTCCGCAGCAGTCCTTACGGTGACGATGCACGGCACGGGCGACTCGCGGACAAGGCGATGGGCGGCCTCCACAGCCCCCGGCTCTGCGGCGAGCATGTCCATCCGCCACTCCACCAGGTCGGCCCCTTCTGCCTTCGCCTGAGATGCCCTCGCGAGGGCATCTGACACGGCATCTGGCCGGTCCACTGCGATGCTGGCGGCTACGAGCGTCACGGGAACGATGCTACGAGCGGCGAATACGATCGTCGTGTGAGCGAGCCCACCGAGGAACGGATTGTGTCTGACGCGCGTGAGTGGCTGCGGGGACACCTCAGCGGCTACATCCGCTTCGATGGCGAGCGCACGACGATCCGGATCGTCATCGCGCCCGATGGATCCATCATTGCCCCGGTGATGGTCGCAATGCTCATCTCGACGGATGTCGTGCTCGAGCTGCCCAATGACGACGATGAGTCGATGCACCTCATGGTGACACTCGACAAGTTCGATGAGCATGGGCCGCTTGGCGCATCTGCGGACCGCTGGCGGATCTACCACGGCGACCCGCCTGACGTGAACTGGGCGCGGTGCACGGTCGATGCGGTGCGATTCGCTGGCTACTTCGTCGATGGCGATGCCCTGATGGCGCCGAACCCGATTGCCGCGGGCGAGGCCGCGGCGTGCAGCGCCATCAACCGCGGCGATCGCTCCGTACTGACTGCCGCCGCACGCGCCTGCGGCGGTCATGAGCTTGCCGACCCGAGGGTGGTCGGCATCGATACGGGCGGCTGCGACATCCGCAGCGACTTTGGCGTGGTGCGCGTGCCATGGCCCGAGCCGATCAGCGACGCGTCGCAGGCGGCCGCCGCGCTCGCGCGCATCGCTGGGCAGCGCGCATAGGGGCATCCGCACCGGACGCGCCAGTGCCCGGCGCGAGACGTCGCGTGCAGCGCCGCCAAATCCCGCGCGGAACCGGTTTCGGCATCGAGGCCAGTCCCCGTAGCATTTGCGACATGGGACATCACGAGAACCCAGTCGAGAAGAAGTTTGCCGGCAGCCTCAACTCGGCGATGATCGCCGATGGCGAGGCCAATGCTGCGCAGGAGTACGCGAATCGCTTCGGCCAGCCGGGGTTCACCGATCCTGCCCGGCTCTACATCACGCAGCGGTACGAGGGCTACACGCAGGAGAACCAGGAGACTTGGCAGACGCTTTACGACCGCCAGATGGCCTACCTCGCGGACCACGCCAGCGATACGTACCTCAGTGGCGCGCGCGCCATCAAGCTCGTGCGCGACTACATCCCGCACCTCGAGGGCCCCCTCTCCGTCAACACGTTCCTCAAGCAGCTGACGGGATGGCAGAGCAAGGCCGTGCCGGGCTACCTGCCGGCGAAGAGTTTCTTTGCGTGCCTCGCGCGACGCGAGTTCCCCACCACGATCGTGATCCGGCCGAAGGAGTCGATCGACTACCTGCCGGAACCTGACATCTTCCACGACATCTTCGGTCACGTGCCCTTGCACGCCGACCCGGTGTTCGCCGACTTCCTGCAGACCTACGGCAAAGCTGCGCTCCTCACCGAGGATCCCCACCACATGGAGCGCCTCGCGCGGCTCTTCTGGTTCACGGTGGAGTTCGGGCTGATCAAGGAGGGCGGGCAGGTGAAGCTCTACGGCAGCGGGCTGATCTCGAGCCCGGGCGAGAGCATCCATGCGCTGAAGTCGACCGAGGTTGACCGGCGTCCCTTCGACCTTGAGCGCGTATGTGACACCAGCTTCGAGATCGACCACTATCAGCCGATCCTCTACGTGCTCGAGAGCTTCACCCAGCTGCGCGACGCGATGAACACCTACGCCAACCGCCTGATCGACGCGGCGTCGCGGCGCGCAACTCAGGCGGCCTGAAGCAGGTACCCATGACCACCGCCCCACGACATGCAGAGTCGCCGGCCGCATCGACGGGGCACGCTGTCCAGCGGGCGCCCTTCCCCGTCAAGGACGGTGCGATGCCGCTGGCGGTCAATGCGCTTGGCGACCCCACTGGCTGGGCGACCGACGGCACGGTGGCGCCTGCAGTTGCCCTCAACGCATGGATCGAAGCGAACCGGCACCTGATGAGGCCGCCGGTCTCGAACAAGTACCTCTACTCGGGCGAGGACTTCTTCGTGATGATCATTGCGGGCCCTAACGCCCGCAACGACTTCCACATGACGAACTCCGAGGAGTTCTTCATCCAGCTCAGGGGCGACATTGTCGTGCGCATCCGCGATACCGATGGCGTCATCCGCGACGTGACGGTGCGCGAGGGCGAGACGTTCTTCATCCCCCCGAACGTGCCGCACTCGCCGATGCGCGGGCCCGACACGATTGGTCTCGTGGTTGAGCGGCGCCGTCCGCCGACCGAGACCGAGCACATCATGTACTTCTGCGAGCAGTGCGGCGACCTTGTCTACGACAAGGAGTTCACGTGCGCGGACATCGTGGTGGCCTTCTCGCGCGCGATGGAGGAGTTCTGGGCCGATCCCGCCCTGTGCACCTGCAAGCGCTGCGGCACGCGCATCACCAAGCCTGCCCCACGCATGCAGGCGCCAGACGCGCTCCGGCGCTGATTGCCCACTGCCGCGCCGCCGGCGGCGCAGCGAGCGAGTGACGACGAGCCGCGCCTGGGAGGGCCTTCGGCGGTTCCGCTGCGTAGGATCACGGTCCGCATGCGGACTGTCCGCACCATAGACCTGCACACCCACATCCTGCCCGAGCGCTGGCCCGACCTGCGCGAGCGCTACGGCTACGGCGGCTGGGTGTCGCTTGATCACCACGCCCCCTGCTGCGCGCGCATGATGGTCGACGGGCAGCTCTTCCGCGAGATAGAGAGCAACTGCTGGGACCCCATGCGCCGCATGAGCGAGTGCGATGCGCATGGCGTCGACATGCAGGTGCTCTCGACCGTGCCCGTGATGTTCTCCTACTGGGCGAAGCCGCAGGACGCCCTGGACCTTGCGCGCATCCTCAACGACCACGTCGCGTCGGTCGTCGCGCGGCACCCTGACAGGTTCCTCGCACTGGGCACCATCCCCATGCAGGACCCGGCCCTCGCGATTCGCGAGCTCGAGCGCTGCGTACGCGATCTGCGCTTCCCAGGCGTGCAAATCGGCACCAACGTGCACGGACGCAACCTTGACGAGCCGGAGTATGCGGAGATCTTCGCGGCGGCCGAGTCGCTCGGCGCGGCCATCTTTGTGCACCCATGGGAGATGATGGGCCGCTCAGAGATGCCCCGCCATTGGATGCCGTGGCTGGTCGGCATGCCCGCGGAGACGACACGCGCGATCTGCTCGCTCGCGTTCGGCGGCGTGCTGGACCGTCACCCGCGACTGCGCCTGTGCTTTGCGCATGGCGGAGGCAGCTTCCCGTTCACGATCGGCCGCATCGAGAAGGGCTTTGTCGAGCGCCCCGATCTGTGCGCCACGAAGTCCGCCACGAACCCGCGGGCACACCTCGGAAGGCTCTGGTTCGACAGCCTTGTGCATGACGCGCATTCGCTCCGCGAGCTTGTCCGGATCGCAGGCGCCGACCGGGTCGCGCTCGGAAGCGACTACCCCTTCCCGCTCGGCGAGCATGTGCCCGGCACGCTCATCCGTGCCGTGCATGAGTTCGATGAGGCAACGCGCGCACGATTGCTCGCGGGCAATGCCATCGATTTCCTCGGGGTGGGCGCATCGCTGCGCACGGAGACCGGCTCATGACCGCGACGACAGACTGCCTCCACCTGGCCGCAAGCGACATCGAGGCCACCGCCGACTTCGCGCGCTGGTGCGACGCGAACGACCCGCTGGCCCCGTTCCGCGACGAGTTCCACATCCCGGCAGGTCCGGATGGGCGCCCGGTGGCGTACATGGTCGGCAACTCGCTCGGGCTGCAGCCGAAAGCGGTGCGGACGCTTGTCGCCGAGGAGCTCGACGACTGGGCGAGGCTGGGCGTCGAGGGTCACCTGCATTCGCGACGCCCCTGGGTGAGCTACCACGAGCTCTTCAGGGACGGTCTGGCAATGCTCACGGGCGCACGGCCGCACGAGGTCGTGGCGATGAACACGCTCACCGTCAACATCCATCTGATGATGGCGACATTCTGGCAGCCCGCCGGTCGCAGGATGCGCATCATCATCGAGAAGGGCGCATTCCCGAGCGATACCTACGCCGTGCGGTCGCACGTGGCGGCGCGTGGCATGGACCCGGACTCGGTGGTGGCGGAAGTCGCGCCGCGCGAGGGCGAGGCATGTCTGCGCGACAGCGACATTGTCGACGCGATCGCCCGCGAGGGCGATGCGCTTGCGCTCGTCATGCTTGGAGGCGTGAACTACTACACAGGCCAAGTTCTCGACATGGCGCGCATCACGCATGCGGCGCGCCATGTTGGCGCCCGCTGCGGATGGGACCTTGCGCACGCGATCGGCAACGTCGAGCTTCGGCTTCACGAGTGGGACGCCGACTTCGCCTGCTGGTGCAGCTACAAGTACCTCAACGGCGGACCGGGCGCGGTCGCCGGAGCGTTCATCCACGAGCGCCATGCGCGCGACTTCGACCTGCCCCGCATGGCGGGATGGTGGAGCCACGAGCCATCCAAGCGATTCGAGATGCGCCCCGAACTGGTGCTCGCCGAGGGCGCCGACGGCTGGGCGGTGTCGAACCCGCCGATCCTCTCGCTGACGCCGCTGCTGGCGAGCTTCGACCTCTTCCGCCGTGCCGGGCTCGAGCGCCTGCGGGCGAAGGCCCGTGCGATGAGCGCCTACATCGAGGTATGCGTGCGCGAGGGCGCTGCCGACCGGTTGCGCATCCTGACGCCCGCATCCTCGGGGGCGCGCGGCGCGCAGCTCTCCATCGAGGTGAGCGGCGGCACCGCCGCCGCACGGTCCCTCTTCGAGCGCCTTGCCCCTGCCGGGGTCCTGTGCGACTTCCGGCATCCGGCCGTGATCCGTGCGGCGCCTGCACCGCTCTACTGCACCTTCGCGGATTGCAGGCGTCTGGTCGACGCGCTGCTCGCGTGAGCGCCAATACGATCCCGCCGATGCGCCATGTGCTGATCGTCGGAGCCGGACTCGCCGGATGCCTCCTCGCGCAGCAGCTCGCAGCGGCAGGGTGGCGCGTCACCATGCGCGAGCGCCGCGGCGATCCGCGCGCGCAGGGCTACAGCGGCGGACGGTCGATCAATCTTGCGATCAGCGTGCGTGGCCTGACCGCGCTCCGCCGCGCGGGGCTTGAGGCGGAGATCCTCAAGGACGCGATCCGGATGCCAGGCCGGATGATCCACCCGGGCTCCGGAGGCGAACCGATCTTCCAGCCCTACAGCCACGATCCCTCGCGGGCGATCCACAGCGTCTCGCGCGGCGCGCTGAACCTCGCGCTGCTCCACGCGGCGGATGCGCACCACGCCGTGAGCGTCGCCTTCGGCCGCCGGTGCACCGATATTGACTTCAACGCCCCCGCAGCCACGTTCGTGGATCCTGATGGGCGCACCGAGACGGTCTCGGCGGACCTGATCGTCGGCGCAGATGGCGCCTTCAGTGCGGTCCGTGGCGCCATGCAGCGCAACGACCGTCTCGACTACTCGCAGTCGTATCTCGGGCACGGATACAAGGAGCTGCATATCCCCGCAGTCGCGAGCGGCCCGCATGCGCCGTGGGCGATGCGCCGCGATGCGCTGCATATCTGGCCGCGCGGCGGGTCGATGATGATCGCGCTGCCGAACCCGGACGGCTCGTTCACGTGCACGCTCTTCTGGCCATGGGAGCAGGGGGACCACTCCTTCGCCTCAGTGCCCCATGGCCGTGCCGCGCTCGCGCACTTCGGCCGGCACTACCCCGATGCGCTGCCGCTGATGCCCACGCTCGAGGCCGACTTCGACCGAAATCCTGTCGGTTCGCTCGTGACCGTACGCACATCGCCCTGGCAGGTTGGCGGGAAGGTGGCGCTGATCGGCGACGCAGCGCACGCGATCGTGCCCTTCTACGGACAGGGCGCCAACGCAAGCTTCGAGGATGTCACCGCGCTGGTCGACCTGCTCGCATCGCACGGCAACGACACAGGCGCAGCGCTTCGCGCCTACCAGGCGCAGCGCATCCCGAATGCGAACGCCATCGCCGATATGGCGCTGCACAACTTCATCGAGATGCGCGACCGCACCGCAAGCCGCGCATTCCGCGTGAAGAAGCGCATCGAGCACGCTCTCCATGCGGCGCTCGGCGACCGGTTCATCCCGCTGTACGACCTTGTGAGCTTCACGAACGTGCCGTACGCGCAGGCACAGGCGCGGGGTCGGCGCCAGGACCGGATCCTGCTCACGGGCGTCCTCGGGATTGGGGCTGCGCTCGCGGCCGTCATCGCTGGCGCAACCCTCTGGCTGGTCCTGCGATGAGCCGCACGCGCCTCGGCGTCGGCACGGGCACCATCACCGTCATCCTGACGCTGCTCGGGTGGTCAACGGTGCCGCTGCTGCTGCGTGACCTCTCGGAGTCGGTCGACTTCTGGACCAACAACGGATGGCGCTACGGAGCGAGCGCGCTCTTCTGGCTGCCGCTCGTGCTGCACGCCTGGTGGATGCGCCGCCTTCCATCGCGCATCTGGCGCGATGCGCTCGTGCCGTCGATCGCAAACATTGCGGGGCAGATCGCCTTCACCGCGGCGCATCATGAGGTGGGGCCAGGCATGGTGACCTTCGGACTGCGCACGCAACTGGTCTTCGTGGCCATCGGTGCGTGGATCCTCATCCCCGCCGAACGGGGCGTGCTCAAGAGCAGGCAGTATCTCGGTGGCGCCGCGCTTCTCGTTGCCGGTCTCATGCCGATCCTGATCGGCGGCGAGGTGGGCGGCCGCGGTGCCCCGCCGGGGGGCAGCGTCTCGATTGGCATCGCGCTCTCGATCTTCTCCGCCGCGAGCTATGGCGCGTACGGGCTCACCGTCCGCCGCAACATGACCTCCTACCACCCGATCACGGCATTCGCGGTGATCTGCCAGATCACCGCGCTTGGCCTCATCGCGCTCATGCTCGTCTTCGGGCGCGACCATGGCATGTACGTGCCGCAGCTCTCGGGACAGGTGCTGGCCTCTCTTGCCATCTCCGCATTCATCGGCATCGCCGTCGGCCACGTCTTCTACTACATCAGCATCGCCAAGCTCGGCGTCGCCATCACGAGCGGCGTGCTGCAGCTGCAGCCGTTCCTGGTGAGCGCGGCGAGCTACTTTCTCTACGGCGAGCGGTTCACATGGTGGCAGTGGACCGGAGGCATGACGGCGATCTGCGGCGCGACGCTCATGCTCGCGGCGCAGGGAGCAGGGTCGCGCAAACTTGCGATGGCAAGCACGGAGGGATCTGACTGATGCAGGCAACGGCAACGCACACCACGGCAGCTGCGACGATCGAGGTCCGCAACCTGATCAACGGGCGATTCACGGACCGGCATGGCGCGGCGCTCGACGTGATTGACCCGGCTGCGCAAATGCGCGTTGGCTCCTGCCCAGACTCGACCGCACGGGAAGTCAGCGAGGCGATTGATGCAGCGCATCGCGCGTTCCTTGACTGGTCCCGCACCAGGCCGAGCACACGGGCCGCTGCGCTCCGGCGACTTGCGGACCGCATCGAGTCCGACCTTGAGCTGTTCGCGCGCACCGAGTCGATCGACACCGGCAAGCCCATCTCGCTTGCGCGCACGGTCGACATCCCGCGTGCGATCTCCAACTTCAGGTTCTTCGCGGATCTCGCCGAGGAGCCCCAGGGACCGCTCGCGGCATTCAGCCTCCAGGGCGCGGGGTTCCGCAGCGCGGTTGGCCGTCGGCCCCTCGGGGTCGCCGCCTGCATCGCGCCGTGGAACCTCCCGCTGTACCTGCTCACCTGGAAAATCGCGCCAGCGCTCGCCGCCGGATGCACGGTGGTCGCCAAGCCGAGCGAGGTCACTCCGCTCACCGCCCACCTGCTGGCAGAGCGTGCGGTCGACTGCGGATTCCCGGAAGGTGTCCTCAACATTGTGCATGGACGCGGTCCTGTGGCGGGCCAGGCCCTCTGCACCGATCCGCGGGTGTCCTGCATCACCTTCACCGGAGGCACCGCCACCGGGGAGGCGATCGCACGCGCAGCCGCCCCCCGCTTTGTCCGCATGGCGCTCGAGCTTGGCGGAAAGAACGCGGCAGTGGTGCTCGCCGACGCATGCACGCCGCACCGCATCGATGTCACCGCCGACGGCCTGATGCGCGCACTCTTCTCGAACCAGGGCCAGGTGTGCCACTGCGCAGAGAGGGTGCTTGTCGAGCGGTCCGGTATGGATGCGCTTGTCGATGCGCTTGCGCGCCGTGTGGCGGCGCTCCGTGTAGGCGACCCCCTCGAGGAGTCGACGCAGTTCGGGTCCCTGATCTCCGCAAGCCACCGAGGCAAGGTGGAGTCGGCAATCGCTGCGGCCCGGGCCGAAGGTGCGCAGGTGATCCGCGGTGGAGTCCGGCCAGCGCCGGAGTCGCTTCCCGAGCGTGTCCGCGCAGGCGCCTATCTGCTGCCCACGCTGATCACTGGCCTCGCGGCGGGGTGCCGCACCGACCAGGAGGAGATCTTCGGCCCGGTGGCGACCATCTCCGCCGTCGACAGCGACGACGAGGCGATCACCCGCGCCAACTCGACACGATTCGGGTTGAGCGCCACGGTGTGGACCGACGATTGCACGCGTGCGGCGCGAATCGCCGATGCACTTGTCTGCGGCACCGTGTGGATCAACGGCTGGATGGCACGCGACCTGCGTGCGCCGATCGGCGGAGTCAGGGCGAGCGGCCTCGGTCGTGAGGGCGGCTCGGAGGCGCTCCACTTCTTCGCCGAGCCACACGTGGTCGTGACCCCAGACCCCACGCCATGAGCGCTTCCAACCAGCCGCAGTCCATCAGCTCCTCACGCGCTCCAGAGCCGGTTGGCGCCTACCCGCACGCCAAGCGCGTCGGCGACCTCGTGTTCCTCTCAGGCATTGGCCCGCGCGAGCGCGGATCGAAGCGCATCCCCGGGGTCACCCTCGATGCGCAGGGCAAGGTCACCGCGGTGGACATCGCTGCACAGTGCCGGTCATGCTTCGACAACGTGAAGGCGGTCGTCGCCGACTGCGGCCTTCCGTGGACCAGCGTGGTTGACGTCACCGTGTTCCTCACCAGGATGAGTGAGGATTTCCCGATCTACAACCGCATCTACGCGGAGTACTTCGCCGGCGAGGGGAACCCAAATCCGACGCGCACCACGCTGGGGATCACTGCGCTGCCGACACCCATCGCCGTCGAGGTGAAGGCGATCTGCTGGGCCGGGGCCAGGTAGCCGCGAATGCCATGGACATTCAGGATGCGATCCGTGTCAGCAATGCGCTTCTGGTCGCTGCAGGGTCTGCAGCCGTGCTGGGCATCGCACTGCTGGGCATCGCACGCTTCGGCACCCCTCGGTGGCGCTTCACGCCCAGCGCACCGCGCTGCCCGAGGTGCCGATTCGACCTTCGGGGCCTTCGGGACCCAACCTCGCCGTGCTCCGAGTGCGGTGACACGCAGGTCGCGCAGCGCACCACGCCGCGCGCACGCCGAGTCCTGGTGCGCACTGCCATGACACTCGCCTGCATCAGCCTCGCCGCACTCGTTGGACTCTTTGCGCACCCGGCGAGCCGGCCCCGCGCGCTTGCCTGGCTTGCCCCATGGGAGGAGACCTCGCGACTGATGATCGGCGACGCCGTCGTCATCACCGAAGACCTTCGGTTTCCGGAACCGCCACCCGAGGACGGCATCATGCAGCGCCTGCGGGTGGTCACGCCCCGCGGCACAGTCACCCTCGGCGACAACATGGTGTGGAAGGTCAGTCCCGTTGACCTCGGCGATGGCGTGCCTCGTCTTGTGGCGGACCTCTACTCGGGCGGCACAGGCATGTTCGGCGGCACGTGGCTGATCACCATCGACACTGCGCGCGCTCCCGATGCGACCAAGCTCTCGGAGCGTGCCACGGTCGCGCCGTGGGCTGAGATCCGCGCTGAGCATGAGAGCGACGAGATCGATGCCTTTGGCCGGCCGCTACCGAGGCCTGCGACGCCCGAAGGCATAGGTCTCGCGATGCACTCCTTCCGCACGCATGGGTTCGTCTCGCGTGCGAGCACGCCTGGCATGGACATGACCGCGGAGTGGAATGGCCGCTCATGGGATATTGCGTGCCCGATCTGCGCCGATCCGATCTCCGACGAGCTCTACGCGGAGCTGGCCGCCGCCGTGCGTGCGCGCATGGCTGAGGCAGGATCGGACCAGGCTGGCGAGGCGCTGCGGGGCGCATCAGGATCGATGTCAATCGTGCCGCTTCTGCGCGGCATCGCGACCCTCGCGCAGGCGGGACACCGTGACCGCGCAGTTCAGCTCGCCCGTGACCTGTTCGTGCTTGATGCCTCCATCCCGCACAACGACTACCCCACCGTGGACTCATTCGTGAGAGCGTGGATCGAGGCCTTCGATGCCGAAGGCATCCAGCGCGCAGGTCACACGCCCTCGTCGCGCAGCGCCCTGAGCGCAGCGCGAATCGGCGACGCATCGAATCCCTCGAGTGCCAGCGGCAGCGCCACCAGTTCCCACTGACCGGGCAGCACGCCGTCGAGGCGAAGGCCCTCGATGATTGACATGCCGCGCGCGGCGCACCGTCCATGCGTGGGGAGGTCCTTGCTCGTGGCCGTATCGACGCTCGGCGTGTCGACACCGACGAGGCGCACGCCCATGTCGGCCATCCTGTCGATGAGATCCGGCTCGAGCCCCGCGAAGTCCTCGGTCCACCGCTCCGGGTCCTCGAAGGTGCCCGTGCCGATGAGCACCCGCGGCGTGGTAGGCCCCTTCCACACGATGTCATCCCACCCGATGCGGCCGCCGCGTGCGCGCACCGGATCGCGCACATGCACCACCTCGCAGATGCCCCAGTAGAGATCGAGAGGCTGCTGGTCGATGGACGCGCCGCCGATCATGTAGTGCAACGGCGCATCCGCATGCGTCCCAAGATGCACGGAGAGCCGCTTGGCGCTCAACGTCACCGATGCGCCGTCGCGCTGGTCGAGCAGCACCTCGCGAGAGAGCGGCGTGTCGCCGGGGAACACGGCGAGCCGGGTCGAGACCGGCATGGAGATGTCGATGATCTGCCGCGGCGCCATGGGGTCCTCACTGCGCGGCGGACCTGCCGCCGTCGACGGGCAGGTTCACGCCATTGATGTACGACGCCGCGGGCGACGCGAGGAATGCCACGGCTGCCGCGATCTCCTCCGGATCGCCAAGGCGGCCCGCGGGAATCTGCGCGATTGCGTCTCGCTCAATCGCATCCACGGTGGTGCCTGCACGCGAGGCCTTGCCCTTGAAGAGTGCCTCGAGTCGCGCAGTGCGCGTGAATCCCGGAAGCACAGTGTTGACGGTGATTCCGAAGCGGCCAAGCTCGCCCGCGAGCGTCCGTGCCCAGTTGGCTACCGCGGCGCGGATCGTGTTCGAGACGCCGAGTCCCCGGATCGGCACCAGCACCGAAGTGCTCGTGATGTTGATGATGCGTCCGTAGCCGGCGTCACGCATGCCGGGCGCGCACGCCTGCACCAGCGCCTGGCCCGTCAGCAGGTGCATCTCGAAGGCCTTCGAGAAGGCCTCGGGCGCCGCATCGATCGCGAATCCTGCGGCAGGCCCGCCCGTGTTGTGCACCACGATGTGCACCGGTCCATGCGCCCGCACATGCTCGTCCGCCGCCTTCTGCACCGCATGCCAGTCGGAGAAGTCGACGTTGACGCTGCGGTGCACCTGCGCATTGCCGGCCGGCCGCGCGAGCGCAGCCTGCACGACCGCAAGACCCTCCGGATTGCGGCCCAGCAGCGTGACCGACGCTCCCACCGAAGCCAGAGCTTCCGCGCACGCCCGCCCGATGCCTTGCGTTGAACCGCCCACCATCGCGTGGCGACCTGCAAGCGGCAGCGAGTGAGTGGAGTTGGTGTCGCTCATGCCACGGAGGGTAGCCGCGACGATCCGCTCAGCGGCTCAGGAGCGCGCGGGTCCCGTCGATGCCGAGCGCTGCCATCGCGACCGCGCAGAGCGAGTACACGACTGTGGCTCGGCTGTGCGCCGCCTCTGCAGCGACGCGGGCCGCCTCGTCAAATGCACGGTCCGCGATCCACCCATCCCACACCGCCCGGTACAGGTGCTCGCTTGAGAGGTCTGTCCAGGCCTGCAGCGCGAAGAGCGCAGCCGTTGCCATGAAGACCCACCAGGCCCGACGCGCAGCTCGCCCACCGAGGGTGGCACGGCTCCCGATCGCAAGCATCACGCCGAGCACGGGGATGACCGCCACGCTTCCCCACGACACCGCGCGGAACATCGGGCGCGCCACGTTGCCGCCGACGTACCTCCATGCGGCACCCGACGGCATCTCCGCAAGCGCACTCGCGCGCGCCGCGTCATCTGGCGTCGGCGATGTGCCAGCGATCAGCACACCCGTCGACTTCACGCTCGCAAACGTCCAGCCTGCGGCGCCAGCGACAGTGGCCATGACGCCGAACCAGCCGGCGCACAGCGCCGCAAAGACGATCGCAAGGGTGGGTGAGCGCATGTGCGGTACATCGGACCGGGTGCGGTCAGGGCTGCATCGCCTCGTGGAAGTTGCGCGACATGTCCTGCACCTGCTGCTGCATGGTGGAGACCTGCGCCTGCATCTGCTGCTTCTGCTTGATCATCGCCTGAAGCACCTGCTGCGTCTCCGCGATCGACTGCGGAGGCCGCGTCACCGCCACGCCCATGGGGCTCTGCACGATGAAGTTGCCGGGCTGGCCACCCGCCGCAGCTCCGGCGCCCTGGCCTGCGCCTCCCGTCGGCATCCCGCCTGCCATCATCGGCACGCCAAACGAAGTGTCGGGGTTCGATACGCCAGGCACCTGCGACTCGCGCGAGAGCGTGAGCTCAACCGTGCCCGAA
The DNA here is from genome assembly GCA_044358545.1 of Phycisphaerales bacterium. Lineage (GTDB taxonomy): Bacteria > Planctomycetota > Phycisphaerae > Phycisphaerales > SM1A02 > ZLKRG44. The sequence continues at coordinate 22,407 of JBIKNS010000012.1, forward strand.
GGCTGACCGTCGGTGATGAACGCAGTCGTCCAGATCACAGTGTCGTCAGACTCGAAGCGGAACAAGGTCAGCAGCGAGCGCGGCCGGCCATCAGGCGTCACGAGCGGATTGACGGTGGTGAACGACAGCGTGTTCGAATCGGCCTGCCAGCGCCCTGTGGACATGAACAGCGCACGGTCGCCGCTGGTGATCTCGCTGCGCGTGAACCCGCCCGGCGCGGCGAAACCCATCACGTCCTGGATCTGCAGCGCGCTCCCGCCACGCGTGATCAGGTGGTCGCCGCCGAGGAATGTGCCTCCCATCGCGGGACCGAACCGGCACGTGCCCGCAAAGCCCTCGGTCTTCGTGCCATCGGGGGCGATCGCCATGCCCTTGACGCTCCATGTCCCGACAAGTTTGCTCAGCAGGCCGTCGCCGGCGAAGTCCGCGGCGGTGTTCGAGGCCTCCGTGGAGGACTGCGGCGCGGCGGGTGCAGGCTTCGGTGCAGGGGCAGCCGATTGAGGCAGCGCGAGCGAGTGGCTGATGGCGAAACCGAGGCACAGTGCGGCAACGCCGCAGGCGATCGATGTGGTGCGCATGGGATGAGCCTACAGGGAGCATGGTGACGGACATCACACCTGCACGCCCCGATGCGCCATGTGCCGGCGCGCTGCCCTTGCCCCGCACGCCAAGGTGCACCGTGCGTGTCAGGACGCCTTCGGGAATGTCCTGTAGCGCACCCCAGCCTCGTCGAACAGGCTGCGCGCGAGCGCGATCGAACGCTGCCAGTGCTCATCACCGCCGGCAATGTCATACGTCACGACTTCGGCGATGCCTGCCTGGATGATCGCCAGCGAGCACTGCACGCACGGACTGAACGACGAGTACAGCGAGCACCCCTCGGCCGACACCGCATTGCACGCGCACTGCACAATGGCATTGAGCTCGGCGTGGCAGATGAGGTCGTACTTGACGGGCCGCTCGAGCCGCTCAGGGCGGTCCGCAATCCTGCGCGGCAACCCGTTGAACCCCGTCGACACGACCTGCTTCGCAGGGCTCACGATCACTGCCCCAACGCCACGCGAAGGATCCTTGCTCCACAGCGCGATGCGGTCCGCAAGGTCGAGGAAGCGCATGTGCCAGTGGTCAGGGAACGTCTGGTGCATGACCCGCATCCTCCTGCGTCACCCGCTTGAGCTCGATCGCCTGCATCGCCACGAACGGCGGTGTCGGCACTCCCTTTGGGCGGAAGGTGATGTCGACGCTGCCCGGCTCCTCGGCAGTCACGCGACCGACAGCCACCCGCTGGAGGTCTGACCAGCTGCTGCTGCTCGCCACCTGACCCGCAAGCGCTACACCACCCACATCGACCTCGAATGCACCTCCGGCGAAGCGCTCTGGGCACGCCTGGATCAGGGTGACCTCATACGTGCCCCGCTCCGTGATCTGAGCCACCCATCGTGCCGCATCGCGGTCTGTCGACCATCCGATGATGCGCTCGCCCTCACCATCGACTGCATCGAACTGGATCCCGTGGCCAAACAGCGCGGCGCTCATCGCATCAAGGCGAAGGACGCCTCCATCGGCGACCACAGGAATCGCGCTCGCCATCGGATCTCTGAGCGGCAGCGGCGCCGAAGCCCCTGAGGCTTCCGCGAGCAGCCGCTGCGCCGCCTCCTTCACGACTTGTGCCGGCAGCGCATATGTCTTCGTGCGGTCGACGCGCGCGATATTCATGCCAACGACGCGCCCGTCGAGGTCCACTACGGGGCTGCCCATGCGGTTGGCGGCGATCGCGCTGTCATGCTGCAGGACGGTCCCGAACCCGCTCGAGCGTCTGCTCGCCGGGTACGCCGGTGTTGACGCCTGCGGCCCGCTCTGCAGCGGCCTCACGCCAAGCCGCGCCTTGAGCACGCGCTCCGCGCCGGTCGCATCAAGTGCCCTGATCTCCACAACATCACCCGCAGCATGACCGCGCACGGCACGACCCACCTCGTCTGAATTCGAAACCGGTTGCCCTGCGATGCTGGTCACGACGTTCCCCACCTCCAGCTTCGACCGTGCAGCCGCGGAGCCTGGGAGCACTGCGCTGACCATTGCACCGCTCCCGATGCTGCGACCCTGCCGCTCTTCGTCAGTGAGCTCGCGCACACCCACGCCGAGGTATGCCGCCGTCACGTCGCCCCGCCCAGCCACGCGCTGGTCAAGCGCACGCACTCCCCACGAGAGAGGCTCGATGTCACGACCGACCGAGACGACGAGCTCGCCGAGCGCCACCTCGCCATCAGCGGACCACTCAAGCGGGATGCTTGTCTCGGAGGAGCGAAGAAGCACAAGGTCGAGCGCCCGGTCTCGGGCAACTCGGATCACCCCGACGGTGACGCCGTCAGGCATGCTCAGGGCCACGTCGTCGCTCAAGTCGCCTACGTCGCTGTCCTTGGCGATGTAGTGGCCGCTCGCATCAACCGCCAGCGCGTACCCAACAGGCCGCGAGTCCACAAAGACCTCGGCAATCGAGGGCAGAAGCGGCTCCACCAGTGGGGCGAGTGCCGCATGAAGCCCGGGGCTCCGCCGGGATGGCATGTCATCCTGCATGGGCGGCAACTCCGCCCCCAGGCGCGAGGGCGGACGCCGACGGCGTCTCTGGGCGCGCTGCTCGCCATTCTCGGCGAGCCGTCCCGATACCTCGCCCTTGCGCATCGCTTCCATCTTCGCGTGCACGAAGGCCACGGATGTGGCGTTGTTGAACTGCGGCTCAGGACCTGCAGAGGAGTTCACTCCAACCAAGCGACCCTCCAAGTCGAAGAGCCCTCCACCGGAGTCGCCCGACGCGAGTGGGGCATCCATCTCGATAGAGCCACTTCCCTCACGCATCCGTCGGATGCGACCGATGCGCACGGCCGGAGGAGTCGAGTCGCGACCTTGGAAGGAGCCGTACGTGTAGCCGACTGCAAGCACCCACTCGCCGACAGACAGGCTCTCGGCAGGCGCAAGTTCCACGGCGTCCAAGGTCTCGCCATCCGCAAGCTCGCACTGGATCAGGCCGCAGTCCGCAGCTCCCTCCCAGTGAAGCCCAAGCGTGCGGCCGTTGACGCGTCGCCCATCCGGAAGGACAACCGTGGCGCGCATGTCAGGCTCACTGCTCACGTGACCCGCCGTGAGTACGAGGCCCTGGGGCGAGATCACCGTTCCGGATCCGGTGTGGCGCCCATCACCCGCACTGATCTCGATGCCAACGCTCGCAGCCAGTACGGCCGGGAGCGCCGCCGCGATGCGTGACTGAACCGTGCGCGCGCCCTGGAGATCGGCGAACTCGTGCGACTCAGGCGCAACGGGCTCTGTCGCGACTGCGGGCGCCGACGCTGATGCCGCTGCGACCGTCGATGCAGAGTCAATGCGGTCCTGCGCGCACGCGAACTCGCCCGACGCGCAGCACAGCACCCACAGCGCGAACCACGCCACACTCACGGAGCCGAGCGTGCGGCTCCACATGGTCACACCGAATCCGCCGAGGCCTCGTCCCAGCTGCCCCGCGCCCGTTGCGCCTGCCGCGCATGCCGACGCATCGGCACGCCGCCCGGCTGCGCCTCAAGCAGGAGCGCCAAGTCATCGAGGCGCTGCGCGACTCGGTCCATCGACTCCGTGCGATCGCCAGGAAGGACCTTGACGCAGTC
>JBIKNS010000013.1:0-25803 GCA_044358545.1 Phycisphaerales bacterium
GTCGAGGTCGTGAGCGTGCTCATCCCGACGCTCCGTCCGCCGGCCGGCGACGCAGCGGGCATGTTCGAGGAACTCTCGATCGACACCCAGAACGCGCGCCAGCTCGTCCAGGAGGCGCAGCGCCTCGCAAGCACCTCTATGGCCATGATGGTTGGCAGCGTGGACACGGCCGACCGCGCTGCCGCCGCGATCAACCGCCTTCGCCAGCTCGAGCGGGAGCTTGGGCGCGATGCACCGGCCGTGCTCGAGCAGCGTGCGCTGGTGGAGTCGATCCTGCTCGAGTCTCGCGCAGCTGCGGCAAGCGTGATCTCTGCAGCGCGCGCCAAGAGATGGAAGCTGCTGATGGATGCGCGCGGCAATGCGGCAAAGGTGCTGGGGCAGGCACCGGCGTTCCGTGCCGCGCCTGACCTGTACCGCGAGCGCGCGATCATGATGGTGCTCGGCAAGGAGCTCGCCAAGGCGCGCAACAAGTACATCCTCGGGGTGGACGCCGCCCGAGCCGGATTTGACATGGAGATGGTCCAGCCCGAGAGCGGGCTGAACCTCGCTGATTACCTCGACAAGACCAAGGAGGAGGGGAAGTGACCCGACGCCTGCCAGTGATCGTTGCGCTCTGCATCGCCGTGGTGCTGGTGCTCTTCAACACGACGTACACGGTGAACTTCCACGAGGTGGCGGTCCTCACCCGCTTCGGCAAGCCCGGCGGCGTCGAGCGCGAGCCCGGCCTCCACCTCAAGGCGCCGCTCTTCATCGATCAAGTCGCGAAACTCGACACGCGCCTGCAGTACATCGAGAGCCCGCTGGAGGTGGTGCTCACCCGCGATGGCCAGCAGGTCATGGTGAAGGCGTTCCTCCTGTGGCGTGTCGACACGGCGGGCGATGCGCCGCAGCAGTTCTTCACGGGCTACGGCAGTGTCGAGGGCGCATCCAAGGAGCTCGAGACGCAGCTTCAGGCGGCTGTCCGCGCGGTTGGCGGGTACGCCTTCAGCGATCTCATTGGCCAGAACAGCAAGCTTGCCGAGGCCGAGACCGCGATCCTGGCGGATCTCCGCTCCTCGCGGAGCCCGGGCATCGAGCCTGTCAATGTCGGCATCAGCCAGGTGGTGCTGCCGCCGAAGACCACGACGGCCGTTCTGCGCCGGATGGCCACGGTGCAGGAGACGCTCGCCAACCTCGAGGAGTCCAAGGGCAACTCGGAGGCCGAGGCGATCAAGAGCCAGGCCACCAGCGCGGCTGACACGATCCGGAGTTTCGCAGACCAGTGGGCGGCGGAGATCGAGGCTGTTGGCAATGAGCAAGCCACGAAGTACTACGAGGTGATGAAGAGCGAGGCCGAGCTGGCGATCTTCCTCACCTGGATCGACACGCTAAAGGCATCGCTCACCGGCAACACCACATTCATCACTGACATGAGCAAGGCGCCGTTCCATCTCGTGGACCTCGCCGCGCCGACGGGCAGCGATGGCGTTCCGCGCCCCGGAAACGCGTGGTTCGGGGGATCATCAGGCGGCGGGGGCGCGACTGGTGCCTCCTCCAGCTCGCCGGGTGCGTCAAGCGTGCCGGCCAAGTCTCCGGCGGGTCCATCTGGAGGCAGTCGGTGAGCGAGCCCGGTTCGAGCGACACGGGTGGGCGCAGCGTCGCATCGGAGGGCGAGGAGGAGATCCTCCCCGTCCGTCGCGGCAAGAGCGCGCGCTTTGACGTGGGCGCGCAGGTGCGGGGTGATGTCGCCATGCGCGAGGCGATGGATCCCGCCAACCAGAGCCTCGGCGAGGCTCTGCGACTTTCCTACCGCCTGCTGCAGCTGGCGATCCTCGGGCTGCTGGTGACGTTCCTCTTTTCGGGTTTCCAGTCCGTGCAGGAGGGGTTCACTGGCGTGCGCACCGTGTTCGGACGAATCGCTGGCGGGCCCGGCGAGGAGGCGGTCGTGCCGGGACTGCAGCCATTCTGGCCCTATCCGGTCGGCGAGATGGTTGTCTTCCCGCAGAAGCGGACCGTCGAACTGAGGAGCGAGTTCTGGCCGAGTATCGACAAGCAGACAACGCTTGAGCAGGCCACGGAGGTGGCGGAAGCGAGCACGCCCATCCGTCCGGGACGCGACGGATCGGTGATCACCGCGGGCGGAGATCTCGCGCATGTGCAGGTCATCGCCGAGTACTCGGTGTCCGACCCGGTGACCTTTCTGCAGCGCTTCGACTGGCAGCGCGGAGACCAAGTCGTGGCTGCAGCGCTGCGGCGCGCTGTGGTGGTGACCGCGGCGGAAACCACGATGACCGACCTGCTCGAGCAGCGCGACGTGCCCGCGCTGGCCGTGCGGGAGCGTGCGCAGGCATCGCTTGACTCGCTGAAGGCGGGCATACAGCTCGGCAACGTCGCGATCTCCGAGCGCATCGCTCCGCTCGCCGTGCGCAACGCCCTGAGCAAGGTGCAGGTCGCGCGGGAACGGGCCCGTACAGCCATTGAGAAGGCCCGGCAGGATGCGAACGCGACGTTGCTCGGTGCGGCGGGCCCCGCGTATCCGGAGATCATGGCGATGATCGGCACGTACGAGAGCGCCCTCGCCGCCGGCGACCTGCAGCAGTCGGACCAGGTGCTCAGGGGCATCGGAGCACGCCTTGAGCAGGCGGACATCGGGGGCGAGGCGTCGCGCATCGTCCAGCGTGCGAAGAGCTACCAGGGCGCGATCGAGTCCACGCTCGGCAAGGATGCGCGCCGGCTCGCGAGTCTCGCGCCGAGCTGGCGCGAGAATCCGAGCCAGCTTGTCCGGCAGATCTGGCTCGAGGCGATGCGGGAGGTGCTGCGCCGCAATGAGGTCGAGGTGTTCTCGATGCCGGGCGACCTTGGGAACTACATGGTGCGCATCAAGAGCTCGGCAGACGTGATGCAGTTGCGACGCGACGCCGAACTTGACCGCAAGAAGCGCGAGGCGCTCGAGCGCAACTCCGAGTACGCCAACTTCCAGATGGGCAGCAGGCTCATCAACATTGACCGGGCTGGCCGGCGGCTTGACGCATCCGGCGAGAAGGCCTTCGGCAAGGACTGACGCCCAGCGACTCGGAGGACATGCATGCGAGGCCAGACGATCGGTAGCGGAGGAGGGCCACTCGTGGTCGAGGCAGCCGGCCTGACCAAGGTGTTCTCCGACTTCTGGATGCGCACGACGGCGAAGGCAGTCGACTCGATCGACTTCGAGATCCGGCCGCATGAGATCTTCGGGCTGCTCGGCCCGAACGGCTCGGGCAAGAGCACCACGATCAAGATGATCCTTGGGCTGCTGCGCAAGACGCGCGGCAAGCTCTCGGTGTTCGGGCGCGATCCCGGAGACGTGGCCGTAAAGGCAAGGATCGGCTACCTGCCCGAGGAGTCGTACATGTACAAGTTCCTCGACCCTGTCGAGACGCTTGACTACTACGGCAAGCTCTTTGGGCTTGCGCGCGCGGAGCGTCGGCGGCGTTCCCACGAGCTGCTCGAGATGGTTGGCCTGAGCGGGGCCGCACACCGACCCGTCGGCGAGTTCTCGAAGGGCATGGCGCGCCGCCTCGGCCTCGCGCAGGCGCTTATCAACGATCCGGAGTTCCTCATTCTTGACGAGCCCACGTCCGGTCTTGATCCGATTGGCACGAGGCAGGTGAAGGACCTTCTGCTCGACCTTGGGCGCCGCGGCAAGACGATCCTGCTCAGTTCGCATCTCTTGGCCGATGTCGAAGACGTGTGCGACCGCATGGTGATCCTCTACGGAGGGCGCATTCGTGCCGCGGGCACCACGGACGAGCTGCTCTCGGACACGTCGCACAGCGTGATCAGGACACCGCGCCTGCGCGCGGAGACGATTGCGCACATCGACGCGCTGCTGCAGCGGGAGGAGGGCGTCGCCATCGAGAGCGTGGCCGCGCCGCACCAGCGCCTCGAGGACCTGTTCATGGAGATCGTCGAGCGCGCGCGTCAGGAGCAGGCGGCGACGAGCGGTGCGCTGCATGGTGGGCGCACGGCAGCCTTCCTTGCCGGAGGCGAGGACCGGCCCAGCGAGATCATCGCGCAGCTGGAGCGTGGGGAGGAGTCAGCGCGGGTGGCCCGAGTGGTGGGCGCCGCGGGCGGGCAGGCGGCGACGACCGAGACATCTGCCAAGCCCGGAACCGAGGTGCTCGCTGAGCTGCTCGCGCGCCCAGAGGCGCCAGCGCCAGCCGCTAGGCCGTCGAATGAGCCTCCGAAGGCGCCTGCCGCAGTCGACCGTGGCGTGATCGACGACCTGCTGGGAGACTCTGACCGCGCAGGCGGTGGCCCAGCAGGCGGAGGCCGCTGAGCGATGGGACCCGCGGCTCTCCTGTCAGGGCGTTTCCGGCGATGGTCTTCCAGCCTTGGTGGTCGGCTGGCACTCACCGCATCCTTGACGCTGCTCGTGACGGCCGTATTCGGCCCCATGTGGTGGTCGAGCGTGCGCTACCAGGCGCTTCAGCAGCGCATCGTGGCCCAGCTGGACAAGGTCAACATCGCGGAGCGCACGCCTGAGGCGAGGCAGTTGACCGAGTTGGGGACAATCACGGTCGACGGACGCGAGTTCGGCGGACCGCGCGTGCGCGAGGTCGCGAGCCAGCTCTTCGACGCTCAGGGAAGGATCGCCTACCCCGATGTGCTTGCGGCCACGATCGCACAGACCGAGGCACCGTCGTGGGCGCCGCTGGCGATCGTGGAGCGCCCGAACGTGCCCGCCGTCGCATGGTTGGGCTTCGCATGCCTCGCCGGAATCAGCCCCTGGATCGGGCTGTCGGGCACGCTGATCCTGACGGCATCGGGTACGGCGCTGCTTGCGGCGCCCTTCTGGTGGTTTGGCATGCTGGCGCCGACGGTGGCCATCTCCGGTGCCGGCGCGCTGCTGTTCCTGTTCGCATTCCTCACACGGCTCGTGATGCTGGCGCTCCGTGCGGCGACGCCGACCTTCGGCATCGCCCAGAACGTGATGCGCGAGGCGCTTCGCCAACGGGTACCCGTCGGCTTCATCGTGTCGTTGCTTGTGCTGCTGCCGCTGCTGCCGCTCTGGATCGACCCCAAGGACCCGCTCCGCTACCAGATCCAGACCTTCATGGACCGCGGCACCACGCTTGTCTACGCCTTCGCGGCCTGCATGACCCTGCTGCTCGCGTGCTCGAGCGTGGCCTTCGAGATCCGTGACCGTCAGGTCTGGCATGTGCTGACCAAGCCGGTCTCGCGCGTGCAGTTCCTCGCCGGCAAGTGGATCGGAATCAGCGCGCTCAACGCGACCGTGCTTGCTGTGGGATTCCTCGCGGTGTTCGTCTACGTGCAGTTCATGCGGACGCGTCCGGCCGCGGACTTGCTTGATGCCGCCGCCGTGCAGGAGCAGGTCCTCGTGGCTCGGCGAGGCACATTCCCGCAGTACGAATCCCTTGACCGGGATCGGCTTCTTGCTGCGGTGGACGCGGCGATCGACGCCGATGCCACGCTGCGCTCCGACATCGAGTCCGGCAAGCGTCGGGAGCTCGACGTGCGCGCGGAGCTCGCGACCCAGAAGCTCGCCGAGTTCGGCTCCGCGCAGCGGTCGATCGAGCCGGGCAAGGCGCGAACGTACCTGTTCCGCGGGCTTGGGGAGGCTAAGAGGGACAAGGTCCCCGTCACCCTGAAGTTCGAGTTTCACATTGGCCGTGACGACACCCACGAGACGCATCCGGTGATCTTCCGCTTCGCGGACGGCACATGGATGGACCGCAAGTACGTGCCCACCCAGCCCAGCTTCGTCACGATCCCGGCAGACGCGATTGCCGACGACGGCACGCTCTCGGTGGAGATCATGAACGTCGGGTTCGACGGTCAGGGCTTCCTCCCTGGGCTGCTGCCCATGAACTTCGACGAGGATGGGATCGAGGTGATGCACCGTGTGGGATCCTTCGAGGCCAACTTCCTTCGTGCCGCGATGGTCGATTGGGCGAAGCTCATCTTCCTGGCGGCGCTCGGCGTCGCGACGGCGAGCATCCTCAGTTTCCCGGTGGCCACGCTGCTCTCGTTCACCATCTTCCTCACGGCCTCGATGTCGGCCTACCTCGCCATTGCGCTCGACCGCTTCTCGGCGCCCGGTGACGCCGACATGGGCGTGCGGGCCTTCTACGCCTTTGTGCAGGTTGTTGCGGGTGGCGCACAGGGCGCGCTGAGCGCCTTCGGCGACGCCGCCACGACCCAGGACCTGGTGGAAGGACGCGTGATCCCGTGGTCGATGGTGCTCAAGGCGGTTGGGCTCATTGCCGCGCTGTGGAGCGTGGTGGCGTTCCTGGTCGCGTGGGTGGGTTTCTCCCGCAAGGAGATCGCGATCTACAGCGGGACGGGAGGCGGCTGAGGTGCGTGACCGCATCATCCAGGCCGTGTGTGTGCTGGCGGCCGCGATTGGCATCGCGACCGGTGGTGCGATGCTCCCGCGGATCGTCAGGATCTCCGACGAGCGGGGTCTCCGATACACGGATGTGTCGGTCGAGGGCGCGCCTCCGTTCGTCGCAATCGGCACGGCGATCGGCGCACTGCGCGGCATCATCGTCGACTACCTCTGGATCCGCGCCACGTGGATGAAGGAGCAGGGGCTCTTCTACGAGGCCATGGCCGATGCGGATCTCATCACCAAGCTGCAGCCGAGGTTTGGGGAAGTGTGGGCCTTCCACGGCCACAACATGGCCTACAACATCTCCGTCCTCACCAACACGCCACAGGAGCGGTGGGAGTGGGTGAAGGCTGGCATCGACCTGGTGCGCGAGGAGGGCCTCAAGTACTGCCCGAATGACCTGATCCTGCACAAGGAGCTCGCGTTCTGGTTTGCGCACAAGGTGGATGGCGTCTCCGATGACGCGCACCTGCACTACAAGCGTGAGCTCGCCAAGGAGTGGCACTACCTGCTCGGCACGCCGCCGCCCGCGGTGGAGGACCGCATCGCATGGCTTGCCGCCATTGCCGACGCGCCTGACTCCCTCGACGAGCTCGAGCGCCGGGTGCCGCAGGTCAAGGCGATGGTGGGGCGGCTCTCGGGCGAGCTTGGCAGGTTTGACCAGCGCTTCCAGTTCAAGCTCGACCGTGACTTCCTGCTCACCGTGGGCAAGTGCCTCTCGGTGCAGGAGAGCCGCTACGGCCGCATCCTCGGGCTCGACGCGGCCTTCACCGCGAATGACCCGGTGTACGCGGCCCTCCGGCAGGTGCTCGCCGATCCTGCGTATGCGGATGCGGTGCCTGCATTCCTGGCGTTCCTGCGCAAGAAGGTGCTGCTCGAGTCCTACAACATGGACCCCGCGCTCATGCGGCAGTACACCCAGGACTTCGGCCCCCTCGACTGGCGACATCCCCAATCGCATGCCTTCTACTGGGCCAAGACGGGATCGGAGCGCGCGGCGAGGCGCTACGAGAACGAGGACGAGATCTACAAGATCCTCAACAACGACCGCACCAACATCCAGGCGATGCAGGCGCTGGCGCGCAGCGGCCTGATGTACGTGGATCCCTTCAGCAACGACAACCCTGGCCGCCTCAGCGATCCGCGCTGGATCCGCTCGATCGACCGCTACTTCAGCGAGCTCTACCGCAAGCACTACAACGTGCGTGGCGCGGGCGGCGACACGTTCGCCGACTTCTACCAGAACTTCATGTCGCAGGCGGTGCGCGAGCTCTACAGGCTCGGCGACATCGCGGGCGCAAAGGAGGTGCTTGAGCGCCTCGACAGCCTCTTCGGTCGCGGCGGCGTCACCCCGAACGCCAAGTACGACATGCCTCTTGAGACGTTCGTGCGCAACGCTGCGTTCGGCGAGTACGAGATGGTCCCTGATGTCGCGCGGAGCGACGTGTTCGCGGCGCTGCAGCGCGGCTACCGCGAGGGCATCCTGATGCAGAATCCGGAGATCCTCAAGGAGGCCAAGCGCTTCGCGAAGGAGCTCACTGACTACTTCAAGAGCACCCGCTACACCGACTTCGTGAACAAGTTCGGCGAGAAGCGCATGGGCGACCTGATCGGCGACATCGAGAGCAGCAAGGAGCAGGTGCTGTGCACGGTGCTCATGGACCAGTCGCAGCCTCTCGCCGACCGGCTCACCATCTACAACCGCTGCGGAGAGGATGACCGGCGCATGGCCTATGACACCGTGAAGCCGGTGCTCGAGGCTGAGTTCAAGGAGAGTCCGCTTGCGTCGGTGGCGCAGTTCGACCGCCTGTTGCCTGAGCCCCCAGGCATGGCCGAGCACCGGATCGCCCGGGCGCAGGAGGCGGCACAGCGCGAGGAGGCGCTCAAGGCGCAGAACCGCGCAGCGGCGGTGAACAAGTGAGCGCGGGCCGCACGCCGCGCGGGCGCGCCGCGCTGCGCGGACCCGCAGCCGCATCAGGAGCTGCACGATGAGCCGCACTGTCCCGCCAGCGATCCTTTGCATCGGCCGCAACTACGCGGATCACGCGGCCGAGATGGGAGGCCAACTTCCCGAGCGGCCCATGGTGTTCATGAAGAACCCGGCGAGCGTCACGGGCGGAGGGGGTGACATCGTGATCCCCTCCGTGTGCGCGCAAGGCGGTCCCCAAGTCGACTTCGAGGGCGAGCTTGCGGTCATCATCGGCCGTGACTGCTCGGATGTTCCGCGGGCTGATGCGCTTTCGGTTGTTGCCGCCTACGCCGTGGCCAACGACGTCAGTGCGCGCTGGTGGCAGAACCACGGTTCGGGCGGCCAGTTCTGCAGGGGCAAGAGCTTCGACACCTTCTGCCCGATGAGCGATCCCGCGCCGGCCGCTTCGGTGGGTGATCCGCAGGCGCTGCGCATCACGACCACGCTCAACGGAGAGGTCATGCAGGATTCGAGCACGTCGCACATGATCTTTCCGGTGGCAGCGCTCATCGCGGACCTCTCGCGGGGGATGACGCTTCTTGCGGGCACGGTCATCCTCACGGGCACTCCCTCGGGCGTTGGGCATGCGCGTACCCCGCCGCGCTACCTCGCCGATGGCGACGTGGTCTCAGTGAAGATCGAGCGTGTGGGCACGATCAGCAACCGTGTCGTGGAGCGGCGGTGAGCGCCCGCGGGGGCGGGCCAGGGTCCGGCGCTCACGCGGAAGTTGGCATCGCAGCGCGCGCCTGCATCTGGCTCGTGCGCCTCTATCAGGCCACGCTCTCGCGCATCGTCGGCGGGCACTGCAGGTTTGAGCCAAGTTGCTCCCACTACTCGATCGCGGCACTCCGGGCGCATGGCGCCGCTCGCGGTGCGTGGCTCACGATCCGTCGGCTTGCGCGCTGCCACCCGTGGGGCGGGCAGGGGCACGACCCCGTGCCGCCTCGCTGAGCGCCGCACATTCGCGCACGAGCGCGGTGCGGTACTCCTCGAGCGCCTTCGGCTCGTGCGCACGCACCGACACGACGATGTCGATGCCAGGCGGCATGTCCGCGCGCGAGAGGCGGAAGGCCTCGCGAATCAGCCGCTTCAGGCGGTTGCGGCGCACCGCGTTCCCGGCACGACGGCCGATCGCGAGCCCAAGGCGCGGCCGGTTGAGCCCGTTGGGCGCGGCATGGACCACGATGAAGCCTGCATCACGGCGCATCCTGGCCGCATACACAGCCTTGAACTGGAGGTCGTGCGCGAGGCGGCGGGCCCTGCGGTGGGTGGCGCTTCGGCGGAGGCCTTCGCTCAATCGTCCTCCACGGCGCGGCTGTAGGCCGCGATTGCCTGAGCGCGCGTCAGTACGCCCATCAGCGTTCCGTTCGCAGGATCGACCACCGCCAGTGCAGGTGCGCCAGTGGACGTGAAGCGGCCCATCGCCTCATGCAGTGTGTGGTCGGGCCGCAGCGGCCTCCAGTCTGCGTGCGCAAGCTCGGACGCCTGGAGCAGCGGCATCGCCTCGCGCCACACCAGCGCTGCATTGAGGTCGTCGCCGCAGATCATCCCGCGGTAGCGACCGTCGGCGTCGACCACGGGGAAGTCGGTGCTCCCGGATTCCTCGCCGCGCTTGACGATCGCCTCGGCCGAGTCCGTCTCCCGCACAGTGACCGTGGGCTTGAGCGCAACGTCGCGCACCAGCACTCGGCTCATGATGGCCTGGTCGCTTGACCCTCCAAGCCGCACCCCGAAGGCCACAAGCTCGGCGGTGTAGATGTTCTGCCGGTGCACGAGACGTGCGACGATCACCGCAATCACCGATGCGAGCAGGAGCGGCAGCATCACCGCATAGCTCTGCGTCAGCTCGTACACCAGGAACGCGCCGGTGAGCGGCGCATGCGTGCCCGCGGCCACGAATGCGCCCATGCCGGTGAGCGCTCCGTGAAGGACAGGCATGTCTGGAATCATCGGCATCCCTAGGGTGAGCGCACCGAAGGCCGCGCCGATCAGGCATCCAAGCACAAGGCTTGGCGCGAAGAGTCCACCTGCGCCACCGGAGCCGAGCGTCATGCCAGTCGCCGTCGCCTTGAGCAGCGCCCATCCCACCAGCGTGAGCGCGGCCAGCGCCAAGGCCGCCACTCCACCGGATCCGCCAGCGGTGGGGAGGAACCGGCCGCGCATCACGTCGTCGATCAGCGCGTATCCGCTTCCGTAGAAGGGCGGTAGCCCGTCCACGGATCCGACGCTCGCGCCCGCCACGCCTCCAGGCGCGGGCTGCAGCATCCACCATCCCGCACCCATCGCGACGAGCAGGGCTGCGCCCGCGATCGGGGCGACCGGCACTGGCATGCGCAGCCGGTCGAACTGGGAGTGGATGAGGCTCATCCAGAGCGCAAAGCCGGCGGCCGCGACGCCAACGATCGCGCCAAGCGCCGCGTACAGCGGAGCGTCCCTCAGCGAGAACTTGAGTTCGCCCATCACCCCAGGTCCGACGCCGAAGATGGGCTCGCTCGATCCGAGGATCGTCTGCGCAGTGGCGCTTGCGATCACGCTCGCGACCACGATTGGCGTGAAGGTGCGCATGGAGAACTCGCGCAGGATCACCTCGAGCACAAAGAAGACTCCGGCGATCGGTGCGTTGAAGACTGCGGAGATCCCCGCCGCAGCGCCGCACCCGAGCAGCGTGGTGCGCGTGCGCTCGTCAAGCCCGATCCAGATCGCGATGCGCGACGCGATCGTGGCGCCGATCGCCACGATCGGTCCCTCGGGACCTGCCGAACCGCCGGACGCGATCGTGCAGGTCGACCCAACCCACTGGCGCACCGCAAGGCCGGCAGGCAGGCGTGCCCGCTCTCGGTACACGGAGAACATCACGCGCGATACTCCGTGCCCCTTGAAGTTGCTTGGCAGCAGCCAGATGACCGCGCCGGTCAGTCCTGCCCCCACGATCGGCAGCGCGATCGCCACCCAAAGGCTCGGTCCGCCGTGCTCGGCGAGCTGCCCGACGAGGTCCTCGAGTCGCTGCATGCCACCCACGAATGCGAGGGCGGCGCTGCCCATGACCACCCCGATGACGGATGCCAAGGCGAGCAGGGGCCAATCCGAGCCCAGCCGCAGGCTGCGGCTCAGTGTGCCAAGGGCTCGGGAAAGGGGAGGCGGGACCATAGTTGCGGCGAGCCCGGCGTTTGCCTATCCTACGGGGCTCCCCGCAGGGAGGTCACCATAATGATTGAAGCCCTCAAGAGCGACACGATCGTGGACAAGGTTGGCGGACGCTTCAAGCTGACGGCGCTGATCCAGCGCCGTCTCGCCGAGCTCATCGACGGGGCCCGGCCGCTCGTGGAGCGCAACGGCCGCAGCGACTTTGAGGTGGTGATCGAGGAGATCCTGCAGGACAAGATCACCATCGACTGGGATGCGTCGAGCATCCCAGCGCCGGGCACCGAGCCCAAGCGCCGCTGACGTCAGTCCGCGCCGAGGAGCGCTGCGAACTTCTTTGCCCACGTGGCGCACGCCGCATCGGCCGTGCCCATGTCGCTGAGTTTCTCCGTGCCGAACCGCTGCGTGTCCACCGTCGACGCCAAAGCTGCCACGGGACGTCCGCCAAGCGTGGCTTCGATCTCGCACGCCGCGTAGCCGTATCCGCGCCGCATGATCTGGGTCTGCGGCGCAATGTTCCGCAGCGGCTTGTTGGGCTTGAAGTCAGTGATGCATGCCTTCACCTCGATCACGTCGGGGCCACCTGCACTGACGAGCCGGTCTCCGAACGACGCCTCGAGCGCACGGCGAAATCGCAGCGTCACCTCAGCCTGCTGCTCGTCGGTCATTCGATCCCCGGCGAGCGAGCCCACCTCAACCTGCGTGACGGCGATCTTGCGGCTCGGGGACTCGAGTGCAGCGGCATCATGCCACGAACTTGTCATTGGGTCGGACTTGGAGTTCGCGAGCGGCAGCGACAGGGGGATGAACCCCGTACGCGGCACGGCCTCGTGGCTTTGACAGGCGGTGGCGAAGAGCGCGGACGCGGCACATGCGAGGGCGTACCCAAGCGAACGGCGGGCAACGAGCGTGGAGAAGGGCATTCGACGTGTCATGGCTGGCTCCAAAACTGGCGCGAGGACCCGGCGGGCGGATCCTCGCGCATGCGTAACGGAGAGGGTGGGATTCGAACCCACGAGTAGGCAAGCCCACTACCAGTTTTCGAGACTGGCTCCTTCAACCGCTCGGACACCTCTCCAGTGAGCGGACGGTGCAGTATCGGCGGGGAACGCGCTGCGCGTCAAGTGCGCGACTGCGCTACCGCCCGCACACGAGCGCATCGCCCTGCCTGATCCAGCCCGACTGGCCATCCGCTAGCCGGATGCGAAGCCATCCAGGACGCTCCTCGAGCATGGTGAACTCCGCGCCCGACGGGAGGCTCTCCTCCACCGCTGGCGCGAATCCGTCACCATTGCCCTTTCGAAGCACGACGGCATCGGCAATCACCACTCCGGGACGGTCAAGGGAGGCACGCAGGACGTCGACCCCCACAGTCGCGGCAGGCAGTGCGCACGCCACAGCTGCGGTGGCGATCGCACTGCGCCACGGGAATCCGCGGCGCCATCCGGTCACGATGCCAGCGGCCGCCACGGACCACAGCAAGAGCCACCCGACAAGCCCGATCCATGCGCGCGCCGGCAGCGGCAGAGTGCTCCACGTGGACGCAAGCCGGTCGAGCGGGCCGACGCCGGTGACCGGACCAAGACGCGAGGATGTCGCCGCGCGCGCGCTCGCAAGCGCATCCCTCACGCGCGCGTCTCCAGGCAGCATCCGTTCGGCATCAAGGTAGGCGACGACAGCACGACTGGGCTCCCCCGACTTCACCAAGGCGTTGCCAAGGTTGAGCATCAACTCGCCATTGCTCACGCCGGAGTCGGCGATCCTGCGGTAGATCGAGGCAGCCTCCGCGAATCCTGCGCACGCAGCCACCTGATTGCGCGTCTCAAGTGCGGCAGCCTCGTCGAAGAGCCTCTGTGCCTCGTACGCAAGCTCGAGCCTCTGGGCTGCGTCGAGGGGCCCATCCTGGACCGCACCGCGCGCGATCCCACCGCTTGAAGCGCACAGGAGGAGCGCCAGCGCCGCAGCGACTCGCGTCAGGCGGCTCACTGGGCACCGCCCTTCGGCGCGATGCGCCACTTCAGCGACTCCAACTGGCGCAGCACGGCATCAGCACGCCCGCGCGCCGCATCTCGATCCGCCTCGCTCTGCGGCGCGAAGCGCGCGCGCTCGCCAGCGCCGAGAATCGCATCGACGGCGGCGACGAGCTCATCGCCGCCTCCTGCATCGGCGACGCAGCGGGAGATCTCAAGGCGCGTCATCGTCCCGTCGGGTCGGTGCACCTTGGCAGCGATGCAGTTCGCCAGCGCGTCGGCCGCATCGCCACTTCGAATCTGCCCGCGTGCACGTCGGACGGCGTGGCGTGCGCGGACTGCACCCGGGTCGGCGAGAAGCCGCTCTCGACGCCGGATCGCGATGGCTGCGCCTGCACATGCGAGCGGCGGAAGCGCGAGCAGGGGGATGGCGAGCGCCGCGGGGACGAGCGCGCCGCGGTCGGCCACGAGCGCTGGCGATGCGGCAACATTCGCGCCGATGCCGCCCGCAACTTGCGTGAGCGCCTCTCTCGAGGCTGTCGTCGTCCGCGCGCCCACAACGGCATCCGTCGCCAGCAGTTCCGCAGGCGCCACCGAGATCGCGATCGGCTGGGTCTGCGCTGACCGGTAGTCGCGCGCCACCGGGTCGAACCAGGAGAACTCGATTGGCGGAATTGCCTCGATGCCAGTGCGCGTGGGACGCAGCGTTTGCGTGAAGGTCTTGGTGTTGCCGTTTACGGTGCCCGCAAGAGGCGCGGATGGGATGCGGAAGTCGGCGCCCATGGCACCTGGTCCGAGGTTCGGCGGCTGGATCGCATCCATGTCACCTTGACCCGAGAGGTCGGTGATGTCGACGGTGAGCGTGATCGGGTCGCCCACGGCAACCTTCAGGGGTCGCGCGGATGCTGTCACGCTGAAGTTGCCGACCGCCCCGGTGAAGCTCGCGGGACGACCCTCCTCGGGCAGCGCAAGCACCTCAACGCCCTCGACGGTCGCAGCCGCCGAGATGCTGCGGGTGGAGGCAATTGCCAGTTCGCGCCCGCCGAAGAAGCCACGTTGCGCGGTGAGCGCCGCGGGATACCGCCAGTGCAGGCGGATCGCGCCGGGATCAGGCAGGCCTGCGCGAGTGGGCCAGATGCGGGCGGGAATGTCGTAGACGTACCACGCGGCGCCGCCCAGCAGCTCCTCACGGCCCGCTGGCCGCTGTCCGCGCTGGCTCATCTCACGCACCGTCGGTGCGAAGAGTCCCCACGTCGAGCGGTCAGCATCGATGAGGTTCCACATGTCCGCTTCGCTGAGCGTGACGCCAAACTCCTGGCTTCGGTAGGGCTTGATGGCCACGCGCAGCACCAGGTCGATCGGCTCGCCCACATACGCGATGCCCTTCGACGACGTCACGATGACCTGCAGCAGCTCGCCGCTCTCTGACTTGCCGACAGCGATCGGGATGATGGGGCTGGTGTGCTCGACGCCGTCAACGGTGATCGACACTGGCGGGATCGACACGGTGCCCTCGACCAGCGGTGTCACCATGACCGACAGCGTCACCTTGGACTCCGATGTGAGCCTGCCGTTGACCCACTGCGACGATTTCATCGACTGCCGTCCCGGCACCTCCTCGAGCTCCACCTCGGGCGTGCTCTTGAGCGCCACTGCACTGATGTCGTCACCATTCGTGACGGTGATCCGCATCATCACCGATCCGCCAACGGCGGTCTCGCGTGGCGTGACCGCGAATGTCACATCCGCCGCGGACGCGGCTCGCACAAGGAGCGCAACCACCATGATCACAATTGATCTGGCACTCATGGTCCTCACCAGTCCCTCACGGCCGGAACCTGCCGTACACGCTCGGCTCGCTCCTTGGCCTCCGTGCGTTGCTTCGCGCGGTCTCGAACACCCTGCAGCAGCCGCTCCGCTTCCGACTTGGTCAGCGGCGCACCGGGTACGGGCTCGCCGGCGCGGGCTTGCGCGGGGGACGGAGGCTGCTGATCGGATTGTGACTGTTCTGCACCGTTTCGTGACTTGACCTCGCCCTCAGGCCGCGTCTTCTCATCAGTCTTGTCACCGGCCTTGCGCTCGGCCGGTCGCTCCTGCTCGGTGCTCGGCGAGTCCTGCTTGTCGGCGGGCTTGTCCCCAGCCTTCTGCTCCTGCTCCCCGTCCTTCGTGGTGTCCCGGTCGTTGCCTTGGGAGGGGTCTGCCTCGGACGCCGGTTCCTGGCGCTCGTTGCCTTCGTTGGGCTTTGACTCCGATGCCTTGTCGCCGTCGCCCTGCTGGCCTTGCTTCTTCTGGTTGGAATCCTGCTGCCCGTCGCCTTGCTGGGGATTGTCGCACTGACCGCCGTCCTGCTGGTCCTGCGGCGATTCCTCCTTCTTCTCCTGATTGTCTTCCTTCTCCTTCTGATCCTGATCGCGCTGCTGCTGCTCCTGCTTTTCCTGCATATCGCGCAACTGCTTCAGCAGCATGTGTGCGAGTTCAGCGTTGGCCCGGCTGTCGACATCCGATGGGTTGGCGGCGATCGCATCCTTGTAGTGGGTGAGCGCCTGAGACACTGCCTCGGTGGCGGCGGCGAGATCGGGTTGCGCACCGGTTGCTTGTGCAGGCTGCTGAGCACCCGCAGCGCCCGCGGGATCTGCAGCGGGTGCGCCACCTTCGAGCGCACGGAGCGCACTCTGGTAGGTCGCGTTGCCCTGGTTGAACATCGCGTCGGCGGCGAGCGCCGCGTCGCCGAGGCTCGCGGCCTCTGCGAAGGAGTTCGCGGCCTCATCGAGCTGACCCGCGCGGTACTCCGCCACGCCCCGGTTGTATGCGGCCGCAGCATGTGTGGGATCCGCATTCATCGCCTCGGCGTACGCCGCGGCCGCGTCGGCGTACTCGCCCGACTGCATTGCCGCATTCGCGCGCCTGATCGAGTCGCGAAACGCAGCACGGTCGATCTGTCCGCGACCAACGGCGCGCTGCCGCTTGGCGGCGGCTGCTGCCGCCGGTGCATCCTCTGTGACGCTCGTCGCAGCCGAGGGTGGTGCGCCAGCCGCGGCAGCATTTTCCTGTGGCATCGGTCTCGCGGAATTCAGGTCGCGCATCCCTTGCATCACCCGTGCCGGATCGTCTGCACGGGCCACCATGCTGGCGCCGCCCAGCATCGCAATCGCAACAGCAGCCGCAGGCGCGGCGCTGGCCGCCGCACGCCGCTGTCGCGAACGTTGCGGGCGACGTGGTGCGGGTCGCGCAGGCACCGTCCCCGAAGGGGGCGCCGAGGCCGCAGGGCTCCTGATGGCCGCACTCGCGCGACGCGCGCGCGCGGAGATCATGCTCTCCACCAGAAGCAGCACGAGCGCGAGGGCGGCAGGCCACTGGAACAGGGGGGCCGTCGTCTTCGCGATCGACGAGTCGCCCTCGGTGCGCTCGAGATCGCTGAGGCTGCGCGTAAGGATCTCGCCAAGCTCCACCTGCGCCGTGCCTGCAGGCACGAAGAGACCGCCTGTGGCATCCGCCACGTCGCGCAGCGTGGCTGAGTCCATGCGAGACCACACTTCCTCTCCCTCATGCACGAGGAAACGCTGGTTGGGACCCTCTCCCACGGGTATGCGCGCGCCCTCGCGCGGATCGCCGATGCCCACCGTGATGATTCGGATGCCCTTCTCTGCAGCCTCCCTTGCCGCGTCCATCGGATCGCTGCCCATGTCCTCGCCATCCGAGAGGATCACGATCGCGTGCCCGGCGTCGTCGGTGGGGAAACTCTCGGTGGCGAGCCGGATCGCGTCTCCAAGCATCGACCCGCCGCGACGCGAGTCCTTTGGCTCGAGCCCATCCACCGCAGCCTTGAGCGCGTCGTAGTTGAGCGTCAGCGGCGCGCGCACGGCGGCGACGCCGGCAAAGTCAATCAGTCCTGCGCGGTCGCCGCCCATCGTGTCAATCGCATCGGAGATGAAGGTCCGCGCACGCTCAAGCCGGTTCGGCGTCGCGTCCTCGGCCAGCATCGATCGGCTGACATCGACCACGAACATGACGTCTGCCCCACGGCGCGTCAGTTCCTCGGTCTGCTCGGTGGCACGCGGATCCATCAGTGCAATGGCGAGGCATGACGCCGCACCGCCAAGAAGAGTGGCGCGCCAGATCCCGCGCGACAGCGAGAAGCCAGGTGCGATGCGCTGCAGCAGGGCAGCATCAGCAAGTCGCGCCGAAGCGCGCCGGCGCCACAGCGCAGTGCCGATACCGAGCACGGCAATCGCCGCCGCCGCGACGAGCCAAAGCGTGCCGGATGGGTTGTCGAAGGTGATCGTCATGCGGTCATCCCTGGATCGAACGGTATCGGGTCGACGCGAGCAGGACCTCGAGCAGCAGCAGTACGGCCGCGGCCGCGAGGATCGGGGGCCAGGTGATGCCCGCGAAGGTGAAGCGCGACACTGCGAGGTCTCGGTGCCGTGTCAGCCGGCGCTGCTCGGTGGTGGTCTTCTCGAGCGTGTCGATGGTCTCGTAGATGCGCCGGAGGCTGTCGGTGTCTGTGGCACGGAAGTACGCGCCGCCAGTGCGGTCGGCCATCTCAGTCAGGAGCTTCTCGTCGATGGTGACCGGCACGTTGCGGATAATGGCCCGTCCGAACGGGTCCGTGCCGACGGGGTACGGCGCTGTGCCGCGTGTGCCCACGCCGATCGCGTAGATCGTTATGCCGTAGCTCGCTGCGAGGTCGGCCGCGACGAGAGGGTCGATATCGCCGGCGTTGTTCTCGCCGTCCGTCAGCAGCACGATCGCAGCGCTGCGAATCGGAGTGCGGCCCTCGCCTGTCGGGGCGTTGCGCATGGCGTCGCGGAGCCGCTCGACGCCGAGGGCCACAGCCTCGCCGATCGCGGTGCCATCCTCTGATCGGTCCGACACGGGCTGTGTCTTGGCCAGCGCCTCAAGGGTCCAGTCATGGTCAAGCGTCAGTGGCGAGAGACCGTCCGCATAGCGGGCGAAGGTGATCAGGCCAATCAGGTCGTTGGGGCGGCCAGCCATCCCGTCTCCTCCAGCCACGAACGTCTTGACGACGGCCTTGAGCGCATCGAGCCGGTCGGCGGGCCTGCCAGCCACAGTGAAGTCAAGCGCGCGCATCGAGCCCGACCGGTCGACCACCAGCTGCAGCGCGGTTCCCTCCACAAGCACCCGCGTGCGCTCGGTCGAGAACACCGGCCGCGCGATGGCAAGCGCGATGACTGCGACGGTGCAGAACCGTAACGCAGGCACGATCCACCGCGTCCGCGCTGCAAGGCCCGCGTGGGTGGCAGGCAGCATCCCAAGCGACGAGTAGGTGAGGGGCGTCCGCCTGCGCGGACTCCACCACCGCCACCATGCGAGCGGCGCCAGCAGCGCAAGCGGGAGCCACCACCACTCGAGCACCTCGAACGTGGTCATCGGGCACCCCCCATGTTCCCTGCGGCGGCGAACGGTGCGTGCGACTGGGCAGTGGAGTTGGCGTCGGGCGTCGCGACCGGCACGGTCTGGCGCACAAGTATGCGTGCCATGTCGAGCGCGCTGCTGCAGTCTGCGGCGGCCGGTCTCACGCCTGCGAACTTGACCATGTCGGCTGTGCGCAGGAACTGCGCCAGCAACGTTCGGTGCTCTTCCGAGAGGGCTGCGTGCGAACGCGCCTCGTGCAGGAACTCCGGCGTTGTGCGTTCGGGCGCGCGAAGGTCGAACCTGCGCTCGACATACTGGCGCACGATGTCCGAGAGCCGCACCCAGAATGGGTGCGTCTGGCCTGACTCGGGAAGTGCCTCGCGCTCAAGCGCATCGAGCTGGCCCAGTGCCCACTCGTGAGCCGAGATCGGCTGGACGAGGCGTCGTGTGCGCTGGCGCCAGAGGGTCAACGCTCCAAGCATCGCCATTGCACCCCCCGCGCATGCAGCGACGACCCACCACCATGCCCAGCTGACATCGATGGTCACAGGCCCCTTGATGTCACGAATCGCTGCAGGATCGAACTTGCCGCTCATCAGGCTACTGACGGTAAGCGAGACAGGACCGGCGTCGATGATGCCGCGGGTGCCGTCTGCACGAGTGATCGCCACCGGGATCGCAGGGAGCGTGACGTCGCCAGAGTCGAGCGTGAGCACCGTGAAGCGAAGTGTCGCGCGCCGGATGCCATTGACCTGCCCGGTCTGGCGCGACGACGAGAGCACGTCAAATCCGCCGAGCGTCGTCCCGATCTGCGGCACCTCGAAGGAGTCTCCGGATGCAGCTTCGATCGTGAGCTCCATCGCCAGCGGCTGGCCCGCCTCGATGCGCGAAGTGGGCGCCGTGATACGAACAGTGACGGGACCATCGCTCGAGCGCACGTCCACCGGCACCGGCGGCGGCATGTCGCTGCCTGCGGCAGCGGCTCCGCCTCTCGTGGCGGCCACGGCAACCATGATGGCGAGGATGCGCCTCATCGGGATCGGGCCGCCTCCCGCCGGCGGAAGTAGCCCACGATCGGCTCCACGAAGTCCGCGCCGGTCTCCACGCGCACGGGTTCCACGCGCAGCATGCGCATCGAGGTGTCGAGTTCCTGCGCCCGGCGTGCAGCATGGGCGGCGAACGCCTCTCGCACTGCTCGGCTCGCCGTGTCGATGATGCCCGTCTCTCCGGTCTCGGCATCGGTGAGCTCCACCATGCCGACGTTCGGCAACTCGCGCTCGCGCACATCGCCCACCACGACGGGTATGACGTCGTGCCGTCTTCGCAGGATCGCCATGGGACGCTCCCAGTCGCGGTCGAGGAAGTCGCTCAACACAAAGAGCACCGAGCGCTTGCGGAGCACCAGATTGAGCTCCTCAAGCGCCAGCGGCAGGTCAGTGCCGCGGCCTTCGGGCTCGAATGCCAGCAGCTCCCGCACGATGCGGAGCACGTGGCGTCGACCCTTCTGCGGGGGCACGTAGCGCTCGATTCGGTCGGTGAACAGGAGGAGGCCCACCTTGTCGTTGGCGCGCGTGGCGCTGAACGCAAGAGTCGCCGCCACCTCGGCCACAAGCTCGCGCTTGAGTTGCGCGCGTGACCCGAAGGAGAGGGAACCGGACAGGTCCACCGCGAGCATCACGGTGAGCTCGCGTTCCTCGCGGAAGAGCTTGACATGCGGGCTGCCTGCGCGCGCGCTGACGTTCCAGTCGATTGTCCGCACATCGTCGCCGGGCACGTAGGGGCGCACTTCCTCGAACTCCATGCCACGCCCCTTGAATGCGCTCAGATAGCGGCCCGCCACCGCCTCTTGCACGACCCGTGCCGTACGGATCTCGATCCGCTTGATCTTCCTGATCATGTCGCTGGTCAGCATGAAAGACCTCCCTGCGCCGGAGCGCGCATCGCACAGCGAATGCGCACCCGCCGCTCACGCCTCTTCAGGGGACCGGGACGTGGTCAAGCAGCGCCTGCACGATGTCGTCGGGACGCTTCTCGAGTGCCTCCGCCTCGTACGAGAGCCCGATGCGGTGGCGAAGCACCAGCCGGGCCATGTCCTTCACGTCCTGCGGCACCACATACCCGCGGCCAGCCAGAAACGCTCTCGTCTTGGATGCGAGCGCGAGCCAGATCGTGGCGCGGGGCGAGCAGCCGTACTGCACAAGGTCCTTGATCGGCACCTTGTGCATGCCGGGATCGCGCGTCGACACCACGAGCTCCACGCAATAGTCCTTGATGCGGTCCTCCATGTGCACCTGGTCAACAACGTTTCGTGCATGCACGATGTCCTCAGGGCTCATGACGGGGGTGATCTCGGCGGTGCCGCTGGTGCGCGCCATGCGATCGAGGATCTGCCGCTCCTGCTTCGGCGTGGGGTAGTCGACCGTGACCTTCAGCGCGAACCGGTCGACCTGCGCCTCGGGCAGGGGATAGGTGCCCTCCTGCTCGATGGGGTTCTGCGTCGCGAGCACCAGGAAGGGATCTGGCAGCTTGAAGGTCTCCTCGCCGATCGTGACCTGGCGCTCCTGCATCGCCTCGAGCAGGGCGGACTGCACCTTCGCGGGGGCGCGGTTGATTTCGTCGGCCAGGATGATGTTGGCGAAGATCGGTCCCTTCTTGACCGTGAACTCGCCCGTGTTGGGTCGGTAGATCATCGTGCCGACCAGATCCGCCGGCAGCAGGTCCGGCGTGAACTGGATGCGACGGAAGTCGGTGCGGATGCCCGCCGCGAGGCACGACACTGCGGTGGTCTTCGCGAGCCCGGGCACGCCCTCGATGAGCACGTGACCGTTCATGAGCAGTCCCGAGAGCAGGCTCTCGATGAGATCGTCCTGCCCGACGATGACGCGCTGCATCTGCTCGACCAGTGTCCGGAAAGGCCTGCTCGCGGCCTCGACCTGCCGCTCGAGCCCTGTGATGTCTCGTTGGGATGTGCTCATGGTGATGGGACTCATGCGCTCGGATACGACGCGTTCCGCTTGCGGGTTCGGAGTCCGGACGCAAGGATAATCTCAAGGGCTCATGAGCTCACCTGATTCCGATGGCGATCTCCCGCACCTCCGGCGTGTGGCGTTCATCGGCACCGGGGTGATGGGCCGTTCGATGGCCGGTCACCTGCTTGCGGCGGGTCACGGCGTTACGGTGCACACGCGCACGCGCGAGCGGGCTGCCGAGTTGCTCGACCGCGGCGCGTTGTGGGCTGCAGATCCTGCGGATGCTGCTGAGGGCGCAGATGTCGCGATCTCGATGGTGGGCCTTCCGGGGGATGTGCGAGAGGTGCACCTCGGCACGCGCGGGACGCTTGCCGCCGAGCGGCCGCCGTCGCTCATCATCGATATGACGACGAGTTCGCCGTCGCTTGCGGTCGAGATCGCGGACGCTGCCGCACGCCGCGGCTGCGCAGCGCTCGATGCTCCCGTCTCTGGCGGTGACATCGGTGCGCGCAGTGCGACGCTCTCGATCATGGTGGGCGGCGATTCGGCCGCGTGTGCGCGCGCACGCACGCTGTTTTCGCTCATGGGCAAGACCATCGTCCATCATGGCGGTCCCGGCGCCGGCCAGTATGCGAAGCTCGTGAACCAAGTACTTGTGGCGGCATCGATGGTGGGGGTATCGGAGGCGCTGGCGCTTGCGGGAGCGGCTGGCCTGGACCCTCACAAGGTTCTGGAGTCGGTTTCCCCGGGCGCCGCGGGAAGCTGGACGCTCAGCAACTTGGCGCCGCGCATCCTCAAGGGCGACATGGCGCCGGGATTCCGTGTCGAGCACCTCGTGAAGGACCTCCGAATCGCCTCGGAGGAGGCTCGGGCTCGAGGGCTGTCGCTTCCCGGGCTGGAGCTCGCAGACCGTCTCTACGAGGCGCTACGGGCTTCGGGCGGCGGCGCACTGGGCACCCAGGCGCTTGCGCCCTTCGTGGCGAAACGGGCCTGCGGCAGCGCGACATCCGCGCCGGTCGTGGCCGAACGGGCAGCTAGCGGTTCCGCATCCGCGTTATAGGGCTCCATCACCGAGTGCGTTGCCGTCGCGGGGGTTGCGCTGTAGACTCCCCGATCTGCGCCTGAATCAAGGACTTTCGCCATGACCCTCACCCCCGGCACCACCGTCACCCTTCGCGTCAAGACCGTCCCCGCGACCGCCAAGGCTCGCAAGACGATTGAGCGCCTCATGCGGCTGAACCCCAAGGCGCAGCGCACGCTCGACAAGGTGGCGAAGGTCCGTGGTCGCACCACCCCGCTGAACCAGCGCGGCGGTCGCATGTGGGCCTCCCGGATGACGGCCACCAAGTGCGTGGGCTGCGAGGCGGGCGCGACCTTCCCCCTGCGCATCACGCCGCAGATCATGCCCGATGTGGCGTCGGTCAGCCGCTACATCGAGATCGCCTGACGGATCGGCATCACCAGGTGGGGGATGACGCGCTGCTCGCAGAGCCGCTCGGCGTGGCCGCAGAGCGTCGCGAACACTACAGGCAACTCCTCGAGCGCCTTCAGGGGACCCGTCTTGCGCACAGTGCAGAACACGCTGATGGGCTCCGTGACCGTTGCACGCGGGTTGGCGTCGGCGGCGTGAGGGCGTGTCTTCACCTCGAAGAACGCCTGCAGGTCAGCGGCGGGGTTGAGCGCGAGTCCGACGCAGGGCTGGATGTCGAGCGGCCGGTCGTGCGAGGGGTCCACCAACGACGCGAGCGGGGACTCCCCCATGAGCGCACCGAAGACGATCTCGTCGCGATTTGCCTCGGTCTCGAGGTCGAAGCCGAACACGAGCTCCACGTGGTCGATGTCCAGCGGTGACATCGAGAGGTACCACGGCGCCGTCTCGAGCAGCATGCGGTGGAGCTGGTACGCGTCTGCGGTCGATGCGGGGTTGACATGCCCGCTGCGCAGCGACGTGCGCCGCAGCGAGACCCACAGGAACTCGCGCGCGTCGTCGGCGGACTCGAGCGCAACCTCGCCCTCGAAGCGGCGCATGCGCGACAGCCGCGGGCATTCGCGCCTGACGCGGTCGAAGAGCTCAAGGACCGGCTCGCGGCGGTCAGGCAGGTCCATCTTCAGCGAGAGTCGCTGGTTGACGTAGAAGTCGCTGCACCAGGCGCCGAACTCGGACATGTCCACGAGGCTAGCGGCGGCGCGTCAGCGTCCAAGGATCCAGCGCGCAAGCGCCGCAGAATCCGACAGGTCATCCACGACAAGGTCTGCGCTGTGGGCGCGGAGCTCGTCGGCCGAAGATCCGCCAGTCGCGACCGCGAGCGCCCTGCACCCGTGCGCATGCGCGCAGTCGATGTCGTGCGGCGTGTCGCCAATGACGACGACATCATGCGGTGCAATCTCGTGGCCACGACGCTCGGCGCAGCGGCGCATCGCGACAGGCGTGAGCGCACGGCGAGAGTCGCCGTCGTCGGCCCATGCGTTTGCGGTGAACTGCACCGTCGGGATGCCCGCCCGCTCCACCTTGAGCCGGCCCGTGAGCTCGTAGTTGCCGGTGAGGATGCCCAGCGTGACGTTCGGCTCATGCACGAGCGCGCCGATGAGCCCGGTGACGCCATTGAGCGCGCGGGCGGTGTGGGTGACACCAAGCCGCCGCTGAAGGTGGTGGCCGTAGCGCTCTCGAAAGCGGCCATGCAGCGCATCGTCGTGCTTCAGGCCATGGCGCGCGAGCAGGTCGCGCCAGATGAGGACATCAAGCCGTCCGGCGACAGGGATCCCCTCGAACGAGAACGTTCGCCCCGGCATGATCTCGTGCATCGCATCGAGCATCGCCACGAGGCCTGCGCCCCCGGAGGTAATCATCGTGCCATCGATGTCAAACAGCACCAGCATGGTCGCGCGGAAGGGAGCGGGGCGGGGAAACAGGGTCGTGCGAGCGTCAGCGGCCAGCGGAATCGGGGTTGGGCAGGGGCCGCGACCGCTCAGGCCGCCGCGCCCGCGCCGACTGCGGCCACGATCTTGCGCGCGGCATCCGAGAGGTCAGACGCGGTCTGCATCACGGGAATGTCGGCCTTCGCGGCATCGAGGATCCTTCGGGCCTCGGCCACGTTCGTGCCCTCGAGGCGCACCACCAGCGGCACACGGAACCCGACGGTGCGGGCAGCGCCCACGATCGCGCGCGCGATGCGGTCGCACTGCATGATGCCGCCGAAGATGTTCACGAGCACGCCCTCGACACGGTCGTCGGACAGGATGATCCTGAACGCCTCAGTCACGGCCTGCTCGCTCGCGCTGCCGCCAACATCGAGGAAGTTCGCCGGATCGCCGCCGTGCAGCTTGATGATGTCCATCGTGCCCATCGCCAGGCCCGCACCATTGACGAGGCAGCCGATGTTGCCGTCGAGCCGGACATACGAGAGCCCGAACTCGTGCGCGCGCGCCTCCGCAGGATCCTCCTCCTTGGGGTCAGCCAGCTGCTCCACATCAGCATGCCGCCACAGCGCGTTCTCGTCGAAGGCGAACTTCGCATCGATCGCCATCACCTTGCCGTCGGGGTCAGACGACGTAGGCGGCGTGAGCACGAGCGGATTGATCTCGACCATGCTCGCATCGAGCGAGCGGTGCAGTGTGCAGATCCTGGCGATCAGGTCGCAGGCCTGCCCGACTGCCTTGCCCTTGAAGCCAAGGCGGATCGCGACCTCGCGAGCCTGGTACGGCGCAATCCCGCGCACAGGGTCAAGCGGCATCTTGATGATCGCGTCCGGGCGCGTCGCGGCCACGTGCTCGATGTCCATGCCGCCCTCGGCGCTGGCGATGAGCATGTTGGTGCGCGAGCCGCGGTCCACCAGCACCGCCACGTAGTACTCGTGCACGATCTCGACGGCATCCGCGATCAGGAGCTTGTGGACCTCGATGCCCTCGGGACCTGTCTGCACGCTCACCATCCTGTTGCCGAGCATGAAGGTCGCGGCATCGACGGCCTCGTCGACGGTGCGCACGAGCTTCACGAACCCCGCCTTG
>JBIKNS010000305.1:0-2525 GCA_044358545.1 Phycisphaerales bacterium
CAATGGGCTTCCAGCCCGATGCGGATGGGAACGGCATCCTCGACACGTGCGAGCAGGCCGATCCGGTGGAGTTGGGCTGGGCAGGCGAGCGGCCCTGAGCGCTGCCGCATGCCGCTAGACTGCGCGCCGCTGCACGCGTAGCTCAACGGATAGAGCATCGGTCTTCGGAACCGAGGGTTGCAGGTTCGAATCCTGCCGCGTGCGTTGCACAGCGTGGCCTTCGAGGCGTGCTTCACACCGCACGCTGAGCTGTCGCGATGAGCGGCAGCACGGCGGACGCGTCCGATGGACGGTCGGATGGACTCTTCGCAATGAGCGGAGTGACCAGAGGGTCGATCATGTCCCGTACAAGACACAGAAGCTCCTGGGCGCCAGAGACCCCGCGTCGCTTGGCTGCAGCCTTCACCGCCGACGGATCCAACTCAAGTTGGCTGGACAGTGCCTCGGATGGTGCGCATGCCGGACCCGGCATCACGCGCGACCTGCGGCCGGAGTCGGAGGATCGCTGACCCGCTGCCGCCCGCGTGCGGCGGGGGACCACTCCGGTGAGGAGCTCTCCGATCATGATGCCAAACGAAAACACGTCGGCACGCGCGTCGCACGACGCGATACCGTCGGTCCACTGTTCCGGCGCCATGTAGGCGGGGGTGCCCATGCGGTGCACGGCGCCAGCCGGCGTGATCCGCGGCCTGCGTCCGGCCATCGCTCTGGCGAGTCCGAAGTCGATGAGGCGCACCTGGTGCGGAGTGCCGCTGCATGATGCGATCACATTCCCGGGCTTCACGTCACGATGCACCACGCCTCGTGCATGCGCAGCCGCGAGGCCCTCGCACGCAGCGCCTGCGAGTGCGAGCCTCTGTCCCAGCGTGAGAGCCCGGTCGTCCGACTCCCTCGTGATTGCGCATCCGTCGATGAGCGGCATCGCAAACCAGGGTGACCCCGACTCGTGGATCCCCGCGTCGACCACATCAATGACGCCTGGATGCCTGATGGAGCGGATGATGCGGCGCTCCTCCTCGAAGCGCGCGAGCATGTCCTCGGCATCCACACCGGGATCGAACAGCTTCACTGCATGACTCGGCACAGTGTCCCCGTCGCAGACTGCAGCGAAGACCTGCGCGACCCCTCCGCGCCCGATGGGGTGCATGAGCGTGAAGCGACCGCAGCGGAGCATCCTGCCGAGGTCTCCGCCCTGGATGCGGGCGCCAAGCGCACGCAGGAGCGCATCGACCTGATCCTCGGGGACCCCACGTGCGGGCATGGGGCTCACGCGCTCTCGCGGGACATGCGGCGCGCAAGCTTCCGGCGACCCTCGCTGAGCTCGCGGTAGCCGGTGCGCTCGCTGATGCCGAGCAGTTCCGCAATGCGTGGCATCGGCACATCGAGCACAAGATGCAGGGTGACGATCTCCATCATGCGAGGATGGGTGCGCGTGAGCTCGGTCATGTGCGCGATCAGGCTCTGGTGCGCGGTCGGCGCTGCAGTCGCGGACGCGCGTGCGTCGCGCGTGGACGCGCGCCGTCCGTCCCGATGCACGTCAGCCGGGAGCGGCAGATGGGGTCGATCCTTGCCGCGCTTGACTGCACGCCGAAGCTTCATGCGGTCGGACATTGCCTGAGCCATCAGGATCGTTGTCAGTCCGCGCAGGTGCGAGGGCTCGCTCGGGAGCGAACGCTGCCGCATGAGGCGCATCACGGACTCTGATACGAGCGACGTCGGCGACATCGTGCCGGCGAGACGCGATCCTCGCAGCTGGCGCGATGCGATGCGGCGGAGCTCCGAGTAGTTGCTTTCCACAAGCGCCCCAAGCGATGCGGCGCGTTGGGCGGTGCGCGAAGGCTTGCGCCGTGCACGCGTAGCCCGTGATTCTTGCGCTCGCGTCCCGGTGGTGCGGCTCGCCGCTGAGGCACGTTTACGGGGCTGACCCACGGTGCGATTCTACCGGGGTCGCGCCTGCGGATGCCCGGGCGCGCAGCGCCTCGCACTCCCGCGTGATCGGGTGTCCGGCGCCGTAGCTGGTGACAAGTGCCTCCCTAGCCTGCGTGAGCTGGGCGATCGCCGCGTCCGGATTTCCGACCTCGATCAGCAGCTCCCCCAGCCTCGTGCGATAGCTGAGCGTGAGGAGATCGCGAGTTCCGTGTGAACGCTCCATCAGCGCGAGCGCATCAGCCAACATGGGGAGGGCTTCCTCACGCGCGCCAGCCTTGGCGAGCACCGAGGCCAGCAGTGCGTGGGTGGCGACCGTCCCGGGAGCGTTGGCCCCGATCAGCTCCACGCGCCGCTGCCAGGCTGTGCGCAGGAGCGGCACCGCCTCCTCGTGCACGCCAGTCTTCGACAGGGCTGCGCCCAGATCGCGCATCGCGCCCGCAGCCTCGACCGATGCGTCGCCGTAGATCTCGCGCTTGACCGACAGCAGCGTCCGCAGGAGCGGTACGGCATCGGCGGCGCGTTCCGCGGCTACAAGCGCATTCGCGACCTGAGTGGCTGACTCGACCGAGTCTGGATGCCGGTCGCCGAGCGCCTTC